>JAFSDQ010000004.1 GCA_017436135.1 Clostridia bacterium
GTTTGGCGGACAGGGTGGGATTCGAACCCACGTGCCGGATTGAATACCGACAAACTGATTTCGAGTCAGCCCCGTTATGACCACTTCGATACCTGTCCGTGTGTATGTTTGAACTCCGATTTGACGGAGAAAAAACTGAGCAAATTATAAAATTTTGTTAGAAAAATGTTAGAAATGGCTAGAAAAACCGCTAGATAAGGGTGTAAAAACAAGGTTTGAACCTCGCTTAAACCCGCACGGTTAAGCCACTTGTAGGGGTACAGTTACAGTGTAACCGAGGGGATTTCGAGTGCATAATGTTATCTAACATAAATGCAACAAGAGTCAGTATAGCACAAAACAACAATATTTTCAAGTAGTTTTATAAAAAATTGTTTTCATATTGCTGAAAATCATCCAATATAAAAGTCCATTGCAAGCATTAGGCAAAAGCCGATAAGGAGAGCGTAAGTTGCACCGCGCTCGCTTCCGTGGGAGTGAGTTTCCGGAATCATTTCATCACTTATTACATATAGCATAGTTCCTCCGGCAAACGCCAGTGCAAATGGTAAAATTACGGAGGAAATATTGACGGCAAAATAGCCGAGAAAAGTGCCTATAACCTCGATAAGCCCTGTGGCAAGAGCGATGAGGAAGGTTCTTTTTTTGCTTATTCCTGCAGAAATCATAGGTGCAATAATAACCATTCCTTCAGGAATGTTTTGCAGAGCAATGCCCCCTGCAATTGTAAGAGCGCCTGCGGTATCTCCTGTGCCAAAGCCGACACCGGCTGCAATACCTTCAGGTAGATTGTGTATGGCAATCGCCATGACAAACAACAGAATTTTGTTCAAATGCTGGTTTGCAGAAGAATGACTTTCTTGCTCTACACCAATCATGCTATGGAGGTGAGGGACTACTTTATCAATTAAATTAAGGCAAACCGCACCAAGAATAATTCCTGCAACTGTCACAGGAAGAGTAAAACTGCCTCTATTTTCCATAGAGGGGAGAATTAGGCCCACTATTGCTGCTGCAAGCATAACTCCGGCAGCAAAGCCTAAAATTATATCGCTGAACTTGTGTGAAATATTTTTAAATAAAAAACCAATTACTGCACCAATTACAGTGGCGCCACCAACTCCGAGAGCTGTGAGCAGAACAAGATTCATAAGACAAACTTCCTTTATAATTATTCGCAAATTTTGCGGGCAACATAAACTCCGCTTGCAGATGCATGTGAAAGAGAGTGGGTAACACCGCTGCCATCGCCGATTATATATAAACCCTTGTGTTTTGTTTCGAGATTGTTGTCAATGTCAACCTCCATATTATAGAATTTGACTTCAACTCCATAAAGAAGAGTATCGTCATTTGCGGTGCCGGGGGCAATTTTGTCAAGGGCGTAAATCATCTCTATAATTCCGTCCATAATTCTTTTTGGAAGCACAAGACTTAAATCTCCGGGTGTTGCGGTGAGAGTGGGTCTGACAAGTCCCTCCTCAATTCTTGAGGTTGTGCTTCTTCGACCTCTTACAAGGTCGCCGAAACGCTGGACAATAACTCCTCCGCCCAGCATATTTGAAAGACGGGCAATACTTTCGCCGTAGCCGTTACTGTCTTTGAAGGGCTCTGAAAAATGCTTTGCAACCAGAAGCGCAAAGTTTGTGTTTTCGGTGTGATTTGCAGGATCCTCGTAGCTGTGACCATTTACAGTCACAATACCATTTGTGTTTTCGTTAACAACAGCACCATTTGGATTCATGCAGAATGTGCGGACATTATCCTCAAATTTTTCGGTTCTGTATACAATTTTACTTTCATAAAGCTCATCGGTAAGGTGGGAGAAGATAACTGCGGGAAGCTCCACTCTGACCCCGATATCCACTCGATTAGAACGGGTGACAATGTTCAAAGCATCACAAACAGATTCCATCCACTTGCTGCCGCTTCTGCCTACAGAAACAATGCATTTATCGCAGTCTACATATTCATCACCATGATATATGCGATAGCCGCCATCAATAATTTTAATTTCGGAAACAGGGGTAAGGAAGAAAAAGTCAACATTTTTCTTAAGGTCATCATAAAGATTTTTAAGAACAATATAGTTTATGTCTGTGCCTAAATGTCGTACAGATGCATCAAGAAGTTTCAGTTTATTCTGTATACAGATTTTTTTGAACTTGGTGCCGGCGGTAGAATACATTTTTGTTCCTTCGCCGCCATAAGCAATATTGATGTCGTCCACATATTGCATCAGCTCTATAGCCTTTTCCTTACCGATATATTCATAAAGCGTACCGCCAAAATCATTAGTAATGTTGTATTTGCCGTCAGAAAAAGCACCTGCACCGCCAAAACCATTCATTATGGCGCAGGTTTTGCATTTGATGCAAGACTTGACCTTGTCACCGTCAATAGGACAACGGCGCTTTTCCAGCGGAGAGCCTGCTTCGAAAACTGCAATCTTCAAATTTTTATTCTTTTTTACCAATTCGTATGCTGCAAAAATCCCTCCGGGACCTGCCCCTACTATAACTACATCGTATTTCATAAAATCACCCCTTATGTTATACTCAATAACAGATGTCATTATACTACAAAGGTGTGAAGTTTGTCAACCAAACATTAAGTCCGCACCTTTGGTGTGGACTTAATGTTTGGTTTATCATTTTAATTTCACCTCAAATCCTAAATTGTCGGGCAAAACATCGTTTCCATGTTCTTCCATCCACTCAACAGCTGCATCGTATGACTCTAAATCAAGATCTGCCATTGTGTTTGTATGGAAAACAATACCTTCTGCTTCTCCTGCAAGAATTTTCTCGTAATACCAGTCAAGCTGCCACTTTACAGCATCAGCCGTTGCTTCTTTATTTTCACCAAAGTTCCAGAGGTAGCATCCAAACATAAAACGGCAATTTGGGGCAAGCTTTTTAAGCAGCTCAAACTTTTCGGGAATAAGAGGCACGTCCTTTTCTGCCCATGTCCACATAATAACCCCGTCAAAGTCTGCCATATATTTAGAGAAGTCTGCATCCTTCTCACTGTCTTCTCCATAATTTATGGTATATACAACCATCCATGTATCAAGAGGCCTTACATCATTGTTATGGAATTTATCGTGAATCTTTCTGTAATCCTCAAGTGAAATCTGTTCGCCGATACGCGACCTGAAATCATCAAAAACTGCACAGCTTATGTTCGGGAAATCGTTTGCATCACTAATGAACGCATCAATTGCACCTACATTTCCGTTGGTTGCAAGGATATCACTACCAAACTCCCAACCTACATTTCTCAAGGTTTTAAAAGACTTATTGTACTGTCTTCTGTTAACTGTTGTTCCGTTATGCTCTCCGTCGGGCACCATAAATGTATTTCTAATACCCAAATAAAGGCACGCTTCCATTGGTGTCATTCTTGACTCTCTGTTATTTCCGTACGCATTATTATAGCATCCCTCCGGGTGCCCCCAAAGCCAACAAATATCTTTAAGTAACATGGTAATTCCTCCTAATTTTATTCACTTTGCGCCATAAGCGCCATATTGAGTGTCGAATAAATACCATTGATTTTTATCCTTCATCATATCATAAACCTCACTTTATTTCAAACAATTCTCTTGGGAAGTTGGTCAAATTTTCGCAACCGTCCTTTGTTATCCTTACAACATCTTCTATTCTGATTCCTCTTTTTGTTTTATGTGAGCCAAGGAAAATGTCAGAGCAGAATGTCATATTCTCTGCAAGAAGATAGTCAGAAGATGTTTCTACCCAGGGCGCCTCACCTTCCATAAGTCCATTGCCGTGGAAAGGTCCGTACAGATAGTGGTCCTCAAATCCAAGCTCTTTAACCTTGTTCAAATGGAACTTTGCAACCTCGCTTGCAGGCACGCCTGCCTTTGTTATCTCTAAAACGGAACGCTGAACCTCATATCCTGCCTCTATAAGCGCCTTTTGATCAGGGGTTGCTTTTCCAAACACAACGGGACGTCCGATTGTAGATGCATAACCCTCGTATCTTGCACCAATCTGCAGGAAGGTCAAATCCCCCTCTTTTATAACCTTGTTTCTGGGACGGCTGATAGCCTGATCAGAACCATCACCTGTCAAAACCCAGAGAGGATAACTTTCTCTCTCAGCACCGAGCTCGTGCATTTTGCCAAGGGCTAAACCTACAACCTGTGTTTCTGTCATACCAACATGTATGTTGTTTATAACATATTCCATAGTAGCTCTTGTGATTTCAGCTGCCTTTCTCATACAAGCAAGCTCGTTCTCTGTTTTATACATACGGATTGAAGCCACAACATCATCTGCCTTTTCAATCACAACATTGCCGTATGGTTTTAAATGCTCCATCAAATCATTGTATATTCCAACTGTCAAAAGCGGGAGCCCTGCTACACCAAACTTTTTGATAGGCGCATCACCTAAACAATCCTTGAATATACTTGTAAATGTATCAAGGGGTTTACCCGGATATTCAGGCTCTGATGATTCTCTGAAAGATTTTACAAGTCTTATATCAGATATTCTTGAACGGTCAGCCGCATATGTATAGCTTTCAGGTCCAATAAGGAGTTTTGCCTCACCTTTTATAGGGATTATAACACCTGCTGTTTCAAATGATGGCCAATAGTCGCTGAAATAGCGTACAAACTGGGGTTCTGCTTCGTTACCATAGCAAAGAAGCATATCATATCCTGTCTCTGCCATCTTCTCTTGTATTTTGACAACTCTTTCTTTAAACTCACTGTCCGGAATTCTAATATTATTTTGCATTATTTAATACCTCCATTATCCAAGAAATTTGCGGGATTGTCAATAAGCATAAGAGCGATATCCTCGTTTGATATTCCCTCGTCCTCCATCATGGGAACGATATTTTTAAGCACATGGTCATAGCCCCAACCGCCATAAGTACGAAGACAAGTCTTAAGACATACATCACAGCTGATGAGTATTTGAGATTTATAACCATCATCAATCAATTTCTTTATCAAAGCCACTCTGTCAGTATCGTGAACAAAAAGTCCGTAACCGTCATTTCTTACTTCCCGGTCAACATAATACTCTTTGCCAAAGTTGTCAAATTCTACATACACGCCCATTTCAAGGAGCTTATATATATACTCCTCGTTGTTTGTAACATCTATGTGAGATATTGCAATATTTTCAGGTGTAACACCTGCGTCAAGCAAAATTTGAGTTGCTTCAAGGCCGTTTATTGTCCATGGGTTGATGTGCACAAGAATTTTTACACCTGTTTTCTTGTGGGCAATTGCAGAAGCTTTGAGAACTCGGCGTTCTTCCTCGTTAAAAACCTCGCTTATACCAATTTCACCGATAACGCCCGCTTTAATTCCTGTATCACCGACGCCGTCCCTGATTTCCTTTATCATCAAATCTGCAATCTCGGCTTCGCTCATTTTCTTCATTTCTTCAGGGTGGGTAGAGTATACATAGTAGCCTGTACCCATAACGATATTCAGCCCCGTTGCTTCTGAAATCTTTTTAAGCATTTCGGGGTTCCTGCCGATTCCCGGCAAGGTAGCGTCTACTATCGTCTTTCCCCCTGCCTTTTTAAATCGCAAAATCTCCCTCTTTTGGGTTTCGTAATCCAGCATACTCAAATTGTCCCGTATTGCGTATGGGTCTCTGTTGAGTATTCCAAGCTTATCCATTGTAACATAGGCTGTAGACGGACTTTCGCAGTCCTCTACATAATGTTCCTCAAAAAATGCGGTAAGCTCAATAAAAATGTGTTCGTGCGGGGTGGTAATGCCAAGGTCGGCTTTATTAACCACTCCTGTAACTGTTTGAACAGACATAAAAAACACTCCTTTCTACCTTGATTATAGGATAGAAAGGAGTCAAAGTCATTAGTCTAATTGGTTTTTTTATTGGTTTTTCCGGTACTCGTTGGGAGTTTTTCCCGTAACCTTTTTAAAAATCTGATAAAATGCCGCCATATCATTATAGCCTATGGATACACATATATCCTTTATCGGAACATCAGTAGTAGACAAGAGGCGGCACGCCTCATCGATTCGGAGCTTTTGCTGAAAGCTTGTGACAGAGCTGCCTGTCACTTTTTTAAACAGCTTTCGGAAGTAATCAGGTGAGAGGAAAGCCCGGGATGCAATATCATCAATTGAGAGCTTTGATGTGTAGTTGCCTTCGATATATTTAGCGGCGTTTGTGATACTGTCTAATTTGTCGGGAGGAAGAACAATTTCTTCGGTTTGTTCGATGTTTCTAAACAGCTTTATAATCAGCTCTATGATATACGCTCTGATAATCTGTATAAAACCACGCTCTTTACGGTTATATTCATGGTATATGCGAGTAAATATTTGGCCATAGTCTGAATAACCACCGCCTGAAATGTGCATATCAGGTTGAGAGCCTGCATCCATCGGGAACAGGGAGTGGAAGAGGAAGTTGTTTTTGAGGGCCTCAAATTCGCCCATTTCAATATCCCCTGCCCCAAAAAAATCCGGCGAGAACATAAGGTCATAGGTAACAAAGTTTTCATCCGAGTTTATATCTGATGTAAACTTATGTGTAACACCCGAGTTTATAATGGTTATGTCTCCGCATTTAACATGGTATTCGCGACCGCCGACGGTATGGACGGCGCTTCCCGACAGTATATATACAATTTCCACAAATTGATGTTTATGCTCAATCCCAACGAACTCCGGGAATTCCGTAGATAACTGAATATAAACATTTTCGCCATTCTTAAAGAAAGCGCTGTTTTCAAAAAAATGAGGCTCTGTATCTTGCTCGGCACAATGTCCCGTATGAGATATTGCATTGTTGTTCAATTGATTTATCATAAAATCACCTCTTATGTTATATTCAATAACAGAGGTCATTATACTGCAAAGGTGTGAAGTTTGTCAACCAAACATTAAGTCCGCACCAAAGGTGCGGACTTGTGTTTTAGAAATTATAGTTATACTTGTCTTTCTATAAGCCCTTTGAGTCCAACCGGACTTTTGCCCTCAAAGGGGATTTCGCCGAGAACTGCACGCACGTATGCTCTTTGTGAGCCGGGAGTTGGAGAATACACGTTGATATAATTCTTTACATAGGGATAGTCATAAAGCTTATATGGGTCGCCAAAGGATGCAAATACAACGTTGTCAAATTGTGTGAGAAAACCGCTCCACATAAGAGCTGTATGTATATAGTGGAGTCTGAGAGTTCCGCCAACGCAGTCTCTTGAACTTATCTTTACATTTACAAATATAGCATCAGCCTCGGGCAGATAATCTGCAACATCGGGTCTGCCGGGGTTTGTAAAGCTTTTAACCTCGAAGCCGCGGGCTTTAAGTTCGTTTTCCATTGTTTCAAGAGAGTTGGAAATGCTTGGAACCTCGCCCTCCTTTTGAAGGTTTATAACAGCAACCTTTGCCCCCGGTTTTAAATCAAAGGGAACAATCTTGCCAAAGTTGCGGACAAGTGTAATTGATTTTTCCTCTATTTGCTTTGCAAGCTCTGCCAAATCGTATTTGTGTTCAATTCCCTTTAAGACCTCTTCTTCATCTTCGAAGAGTCTTGCCCTTTCTTTAAGCTTGATAACACGGAGAACAGCGTCGTCTATTCTCTCCATTGGGATTTCTCCCGAGAGGACAGCATTCTTAATATGGTCAAAGTAGTCAATTTTGGGGAAGAGCACAATATCTCCGCCGGCTTTTATAAATTCAACTGCGACTCTGTCGCGAGGTACAACTACACCGGCGCCTGCCATAGTCATTGCATCAGAAACGATACAGCCGTCAAAACCGAGTTCGCCTTTTAAAAGCTCTGTCATCAGCTTGCGGCTGAATGTACAAGGGGGACAGCCTATCCAATCATTCATTGGCTCATCATAAGATGGAAGGGCAATATGGCCCACCATAACGCTTGCGGTACCCTCTTTGAACATCTCTTTGTATACATAACCAAAGGTATCCATCCATTCGTCAAAGGGGAGGTCGTTGTAAGAAACTGTCATGTGTGAATTTCTGCCGTCTACGCCCTCGCCGGGGAAGTGCTTGCAACCTGCAACCATAAGACCTGCCGACTGCATTCCACGGACAACAGCAGCGGTAATTTTTGCAACTTGCTGCGCTTTATCAGAAACCGCTCTTATGTTTGCTTCGGGACTTTGCATATCCATATTGATATCAACAACCGGGGCAAAGCTCCAATGTATGCCATACTCTCTGCAACGTTCTGCCGTTGCTATGTGTGCCTTTTCGATAAGGTCGGGGTCGTCACAAGCACCCCATGCCATTGGACAGGGGAGATAAACCTCGCCTAATTCGGCGCCAAAAACAGAACCGGGGCCGAATTCTACATCGGCTGCAACGAGGATTGGAAGTTTAGAATATTTTTGGAATATATCTTTAATTTTCTTAATACGTTCTTTTGTATGACTGCCGCCTATAAAAATGCTGCCGGTTTTAGTTGTTTTTGCAAACTCTTCAACTGCATCATAGTTACCGTCTTCTTTAATGAGGGCGTCCATCTCTTTGCAGAGAAGCTGACCTATTTTTTCATCAAGTGTTAAGTCTTTTAAAATTTCTTTTGCATTTACCATTTTGGTATCTCCTTTTAGGGGTGTGAATTGATAATTTTGCCATTATCATAAACCTTTGTTATAGAATTGTCAAGAGTTTTTTGTATCAACTTGTAAAATCCTCTTCAAAGGAAGCGAGGGCTTGCTTGTCAGGCAGAATAATTCCGTGAATAAGCTCTTCCAGCTCTTCTTTTGAGATATCTTCAATACGAGCATCTAAAGTGTATAAAAATTCTTCGTTATCATTTGTTGCTGCATAGATTGCAAGATACTCTCCGTTATACCTTGCCACATAGTGGGTGACAGCAATTAAATCATCATCCTTCAGGGGTTTAAGAGTTGCATGGTCCGGGGCGGAGGTACCAATTACTTCAGAAGCTTTTTCCAAAGTAAGATTATATGAGTACATAGACGCAATATATGCAACAATAATGGTGAATATAAAAACACAAAAGCAAACCATAATATTTCGCAGAGCTTTTTTGGTCATAATTATTGCCTCCTTATATTTTTGTAACAGTAATTTAACATATTATTAACATATAATGGTCTTTTCATACCAAAATTTTTAGACTATAATATAATATGGAAATAAAGTGATAATGTGTTAGGGAAATGAAAAAATAAACAAAGGAGAAGTCTTATGAGCCACTACGTAAAGAAGTTCGTCAAAATATTTATAGCTACAATACTGGTTTTCTTCCTGGTTGCCGGAATTGCGTTTTGCGGTGCTGTGTTGGGCTACTGGGGAAATATTGACGATTTAGAGGTGGAAACACTAATCCTTAACAGAAACTCGTCAATTGTTTACAATGACCCTGAAACGGGAGAAGAAAAAGAGCTTCATAAAATCAGCTCTGCTGAAAACAGAGAATGGGCAGATATAGAAAAAATGCCTGAAGATTTACAAAATGCTTTTGTTGCTATAGAGGATGAGAGATTTTATGAGCATAAGGGTGTTGACATTCCCAGAACTACAAAGGCTACCTTTGCGTATATAGGCAATAAGCTGATTGGAAGAAGCTCTTCCTTTGGAGGAAGCACAATTACCCAACAGCTTATAAAGAATATTACAGGGGAGAGGGAGCAAACCCCTGCGAGAAAAATTCTTGAAATTTCCCGTGCAGTTGCTCTTGAAAAAGAGGTTGAAAAAACTGAAATTCTGGAAATGTATCTCAATTGTATATATCTGTCCCATGGATGCAATGGGGTACAGACGGCAGCTAAAGCTTATTTTGATAAGGACGTTTCAGAGCTTGACCTGGCAGAGTGTGCTTCAATTGCGGGTATTACTCAAAACCCGGCTGCTTATGACCCGATAAACAATCCGGAAAACAATAAAAAAAGGCAGTTGATAGTTCTTGGCAAAATGAAGGAGCTTGGATATATTACCCAGGATGAATATGATTCGGCTGCAAGTAAAGAGCTTGTTTTTTCGGATAACGCAGAGGAGGTAAGCGGTGAAATAAAAACCAACTCCTACTATGTTGACCAGGTATTGAATGATGTAATGCGTGACCTTCAGGCTCAAGGATATTCCAAAACCCTGGCTTCAAATATTTTGTATTCGGGAGGCGTAAAGATTTACACTTCTTATAATCCCGAAATACAAAAGGCTGTAGAAAATTACTACAGTAATATGAACAACTTCCCGAAGAACGGAATACAGTCCGCGATTACTGTTATTGATGTCAGGACTGGACAGATAGTGGGAATAGCAGGCGGAATAGGTGAAAAAACGGCAAGTCTTACTCTTAATCGGGCATCCCAGAGTCCAAGACAGCCCGGTTCTACAATAAAGCCTATTGCGGCATATGCACCTGCATTAGAAAAAGGAATTATAACTCCCGGGTCTGTATTCAACGACAGTGCAAAATCCTATAATGGATGGACGCCCCGAAATTATGACTATGCCTACAGGGGAAATGTTGATGTCAGAAGAGCGGTAAGGTCTTCGCTAAATACAACTCCTGTAGAGATTATATCAAAGATGGGTGCCAGAGAAAGCTATGATTTTCTTAAGGAAAATCTTGGGTTTACAACTCTTGTGGAGAGCAGGGATGTAAACGGAAAAATATATAGTGATATAGGGCTGGCACAGTTAGCCCTGGGCGGTCTTACAGACGGAATGACTACGGTAGAAATGGCGGCAGCATACAGTGCTTTTGCAAATGGGGGAATATATAACAAGCCATATATCTATACGGAAGTTAGAGATAGTGACGGAAATGTTATTTTGTCCAATGCAGGAAACGGTAAGATTGCAATGAAGGAGTCAACGGCATTTTTAATGACTCAACTGCTGAAAGAGGTTGTAAGCAGCGGTACAGGCGGCGGTGCTTCAGTTTCGGGCGTATCTTATACTGCAGGAAAAACAGGTACTACTTCAGATAACAATGACAGATGGTTTGTGGGATATACACCCTATTATGCGGCGGCAATATGGTATGGCTACGATACGCCAAAGGAAATATACGCATCAGGAAATCCCTGTATTCCTATATTCCGCAATATAATGAATGAAATACACAAGACCTTGGACGACAGAAGCCGCAGACTTGAGGTTCCCTCTGATGTGGTGAGAATTTCTTATTGCACATATTCAGGAAAGAGAGCTGCCGATGGATGTCCCGCAGAGAGCTATTATTTCTCTCAAGATAACATACCATCCTATTGCGGCGTTTCTTCTCACCCTGTCGAAGAAAAAGAGGAGGAAAAAACTGAAGAGGAAGAAAATCAGGAAGGTGAAAACACGGAGGGCGGTACAGGAGAATCGGCTTCAGAGTCTGCAACAGGAGCGGCAGACGGTTCTGCGGACAGCGGAACGAGTGGTGCAACTGAAACCACCCCCGGTGAGAGTTCATCTTCAGGGACGACCACAGAGGAGCCTTCGTCAGAAACAACTATCGGTACTATTGAGGATTAGTGACAAAATACAAACGGCGGAGGCGTACTTCGTCGTTTGTTTGATATAATAGTGATAAAGATATTTTTGGAGGTATAACGTGAAGAAGTATGATAATTCGAGTATTTCCCAACTGAAAGGAGCAGACCGTGTTCGTAAACGGCCAGCGGTAATTTTTGGATCAGAGGGTATAGAGGGTTGCGAACATTCTATGTTTGAAATACTGTCTAACTCTATTGACGAGGCAAGAGAGGGCTATGGAAATACTATTAAAATTACCAGGTACAAGGACAAATCAATAGAAATAGAAGACTTTGGACGTGGTATTCCCGTGGAATATAATGAACGGGAAAAGCGTTATAATTGGGAGCTTGTTTTCTGCGAGCTATACGCAGGAGGTAAGTATAAAAACAATGCAGGGGGTGACTATGAATATTCCCTTGGGCTCAATGGCCTTGGTGCCTGCGCAACTCAATATTCTTCTGAATATATGGATGTAGAGGTTTTGCGTGACGGAAAGAAATTTAATCTTCACTTTGAAAAAGGCGAGAATGTAGGCGGGCTTGAAACAGTGGAATTTCGTCACAGACATACGGGAACAAAAATCCGCTGGAAGCCTGACCTTAAGGTATTTACCGACATTAACATTCCTCTGGAAAATTATCACAGCACCTTAAAGCGCCAGGCGGTTGTAAACTCGGGAATAAAGTTTGTTTTCCGCAACGAAATTTCTTCGGGAGAGTTTGAAGAGGTTGAGTACTACTATGAAAACGGAATAGCAGACTATGTTGCAGAATTGTCAGACGGAAAAGCAATTACTTCAATTCATCAGATTGAGGTAGAGAGAAAAGGCCGTGACAGAGAGGACCTTGAAGAATACAAGGTAAAAATGAATTTTGCCTTTTGTTTTAATAACGAAAACCACGTTATTGAATATTATCATAACTCCAGCTTTCTGGAGCATGGCGGTTCTCCCGATAAGGCGGTGAGAAATGCTTTTGTATATGCTATAGACCAATATCTTAAACAGAATAATAAATATACAAAGAATGAGAGCAGAATACAGTTTGCTGATGTTGCAGACAGCCTGCTTTTGGTAAGTAATTCTCTCTCTACAATGACAAGCTACGAAAATCAGACAAAAAAAGCAATTACAAACAAATTTATTCAGGAGGCAATGACGGAATTTCTTCGGGAACAGCTTGGAATATACTTTATAGAGAACAAGCTTGATGCAGAAAGGATTTCCGCCCAGGTACTTGTTAACAAAAGAAGCCGTGAATCGGCAGAGAAAACCCGTATCAATGTAAAGAAGAAGCTTGGCGGAAATATTGATATAAATAACAGAGTTAAAAAATTTGTAGATTGCAGAAGCCGTGATGTGAATAAACGCGAGGTTTATATTGTTGAGGGTGACTCGGCTCTCGGTGCTTGTAAGCTTGGGCGAGATGGTGAATTCCAGGCGATTATGCCTATTCGCGGTAAGATATTGAACTGTCTGAAAGCAGAGTATGACAAGATTTTTAAAAGTGATGTTATTGTTGATTTGATGAAGGTTTTGGGTTGCGGAGTTGAGATATCAACAAAGCATAACAAGGAGCTTAATTCCTTTGATATAAACAATCTTCGCTGGAACAAAATTATTATATGTACAGATGCGGACGTTGACGGATATCAGATAAGAACCTTGATACTGACTATGATATACAGGCTTACACCAAGTCTTATAGATGAGGGATATGTGTATATTGCAGAATCGCCTCTGTATGAGATTACTTGCAAGGAAAAAAGCTACTTTGCATTTGATGAAAATGAAAAAACGGCGATAATAAACAAGCTTGAGGGTAAAAAATACACAATTCAACGGAGTAAGGGTCTTGGTGAGAACCAGCCTGAAATGATGTGGGAAACAACAATGAATCCCGAAACAAGACGATTGATTAAGGTAATGCCCGATGATGTAGAGAAAACTCAAGAAATGTTTGATTTGTTGCTTGGAGATAATCTTGTAGGCAGAAAAGAGCATATTGCCAATGTTGGCTATAACTTTATTGATTTAACAGATATATCGTAAGAATAGGAGATTGTAAATGGCTAAAGAACCAATTATAGAAAATCAGGTAATAACCGAAACCCTGGAAAAAAACTATATGCCTTATGCTATGAGTGTTATTATTTCACGTGCTATTCCCGAGATAGACGGGTTTAAGCCCTCTCACAGAAAGCTTTTATACACCATGTATAAAATGGGACTTTTAAACGGAAACAGAACAAAGTCTGCAAATGTTGTGGGACAGACAATGAAGCTGAATCCTCACGGTGATGGGGCAATTTACGAAACGATGGTACGACTTACCGAGGGAAATGGAGCCCTCTTGGTGCCTCTTGTGGACTCCAAGGGTAACTTTGGACGTCAGTATTCAAGGGATATGGCTTATGCTGCATCCCGTTATACCGAGGTGCGTCTTTCAAAGATATGTTCTGAAATTTTCAGAGATATGGACAAGGATACCATTGATTTTGCAGACAACTATGACGGAACCTTAAAAGAGCCTGTGCTTCTGCCCACTACATTTCCTAATATTCTGGCAAATCCAAACCAGGGTATTGCAGTTGGTATGGCGTCAAATATATGCAGCTTTAATCTGAAAGAGCTATGTGAGGCGGCTATCGCTGTAATGAAAGACCCCGAGGCAGACTTGCTGGACATTATGCCTGCCCCTGATTTCCCGGGAGGCGGTGAGCTTATCTACAACGCAGCCGAAATGCGTGAGATTTATAAAACCGGGCGAGGAAGTTTCCGCGTTCGTGCCACATACGATTACGATAAAAAGAATAATTGTATTGAAATCAAGGAAATTCCCTATACCGCATCTATTGAGGTAATAATTGAAAAAATAGTTGATTTGGTAAAAGGGGGCAAAATTAAAGAGATTTCAGATGTTCGTGATGAAACTGACCTCAAGGGTCTTAAGCTGACTATTGACTTAAAGAGGGGCACAGACCCTGAAAAGCTTATGGCAAAGCTGTTTAAAGCAACCCAGCTTGAGGATAGCTTTGGCTGTAACTTTAATATCTTGGTAGAGGGGTCGCCAATGGTGCTTGGTGTCAATGATATTCTGTGCGAATGGCTTACCTTCCGCCGCAGCTGCGTGACAAGAGGCTTGATGTATGATATCAGTAAGAAAGGGGACAAGCTTCATCTTCTTGAGGGACTTGAAAAAATTCTTCTTGACATTGACAAGGCAATAAAAATTGTTCGGGAAACCGAAGAAGATGCAATGGTTGTACCTAATCTTATGGATGGGTTTGGCATTGACGAGGTTCAGGCAGAGTTTGTTGCCGAAATCAAGCTTCGTAATTTGAACAAGGAGTACATTTTAAAAAGAACTGCTGAAATAGAAAGTCTTAAAGAGGAGCTCGACGAGCTTAATGCAACAGTTGGAAGTCGCAGTAAAATCAATAAGATTATAGAAAAACAGCTGAAAGAGGTCAGCAAAAAATATGGAGAGGACAGAAAAACCGTTCTTGTAGAGGATGACGGCATAAGTGATATTGATGCAGAAGAAATTGTGCCTGATTATGCGGTAAAGCTTTTCAGAACCAAGGATGGATATATCAAAAAGATTTCTCTTGTTGCACTTCGTACAAGCGGAGAGCAGAAGCTTAAAGAAGATGATGAAATAATTCAAGAGGTTGAAACCAATAACAGAGAAGAGCTTTTGTTCTTTGCGGGAGGAAATGTTTATAAGATTAAGATAAATGATATTCCCGACAGCAAGGCAAGTACTCTTGGGGAATTTATACCAAACCTTGTTGGAATGGAAGAAAAAGCTGAAATAATCGGAATGATACTGTCAGGTGACTACAGCGGAAATCTGCTCTTTGCATTTGAAAACGGAAAATGTGCAAAAATTCCTTTAATGTCCTATGCTACAAAGTCAAACCGCCGTAAACTGACAGGGGGATATTCTATGAATTCTCCTGCAATTGCCATGTTCCATCTAAAAGAGGAAAAGGATATAATTTTAGTCAGCAATGCCGATAAGGCTCTCTGTGTCAGCACCGAGAAAATTCCTCTCAAAACAACAAGGACAACTCAAGGTGTAAGCGTTATGACTCTTCGCAGAGGAGCGGTGATTAAAACTGCAGTTTTGTCTGATGACAGCGGCTTTGCAGATACAAAGATTTACAGACCGAGAAATATTCCTGCGGCAGGCTCTGCCATTCGGGAAGAGGATACGGGAATAGAACAAATGTCCTTTGTATAAACCAGGATTTTATTAAAAATATATAAAAAGTTTTAATAATTTTGTACAAAATCACACCTGAAAAGTCTTGAATTATTGTTAATTTTGTTGTATAATATATATAAGCTGAATAAAAGATTTATTTCGGCTATATTATATAAACAAAAGACAGGAGGCATGATTTATGACTTACAGGATTTTATGCAGACAGGTAGAGCTTGCGGATTCAAGCAAGGAGAAGGTTTTGGCAAAAGCCCAGAAGCTTGATAAATTCTTCGACGGAAGCGAAGAATGTAAAATTCAGATTTCACAGCAAAGCGACTGTATGGTGGTGGAAATTACATTCTTCTACAAAGGCTTTCTTATTCGCTCGGAGGCAAGAAATCGTGACCTTCTTATTGCGGTTGATGTTTGTCTTGAAAACATAGACCGCCAAATAAGAAAGAACAAAACAAAGCTTGCCCGGAGATTGCGTGATGATGCTCTTGAAAATTACAGCGTTGACCTGGGCGGAGAAGCTGACGAGGACAAGGCAGAGTATAAGATTATAAAGAAAAAGCGCGTAGAGGCGAAGCCGATGATGACAGAGGAAGCAATTCTGCAAATGAATATGCTGGGACACGATTTCTTTATTTATACAGACCCCGAAACAAACGGAACAAATATTGTGTATAAAAGAAGAGATGGTAACTACGCTGTAATTGAAACAAAGTAACAAATATTTATTTGCCCCGAGGGATTTTTCCTCGGGGCAATTTTGTTTGGTTTATTTTGCAAAAAACCTTGATAAATCCTTATAAAATCATTGACTATACAAACTCTTCGTGATATAATATATAAGTTAAAATATACCCAAGTGACGGAGGAAATAAAGGACATTAAAAATCCGACACTTGCAGTGTGGAGCGTGATTATATGGAACAAACGGGAAAGATACATACACCCTCGGGACTTACCGATATTCTCGTTGACGAATGCGAAAAAAAGTTTAACATAGAGGCGGCGGCAAGAAAGATATTCAGTAGCCACGGTTATCGTATGGTACAGCCTCCTACCTTTGAATACTATGACGTTTATGATGCGGCAGTAACAAAGGCAGAGAATATGTTTAAATTCTTTGATACAAACGGCAGAATGCTGGCACTTCGTCCGGACCTTACTACTTCTGTGGCAAGAATGGCGGCAACAAAGCCTCTTGGCGAGCTTCCCTACAGAATTGCATATTCGGGAAGTGCTTTTCGCAACGATGAGGCATTCAGTTTAGCGCGGCAGAGAGAATTTTCTCAAGTGGGTATAGAGCTTATAGGAGATGGAAGCGCAGGGGCGGATGCAGAGGTAATTGCAGTTGCCATTGAGGCACTGCTTGAGTTCGGTGTTACCGATTTTCAGATTGATATGGGACAAGTTCAGTATTTCAAGGGCATAGCAAAGCAGGCGGGACTTGATGAATTCCAAAGCGACAGCTTAAGGGAAAAAATAAATGACAAGGACTTTGTGGCAATTGAAGAAATGCTGAATCAGCTTAACCTTGACAAGGAAATCGGTGAAATAATTCTTGAGCTTCCAAAGATGTTTGGCGGAATTGATGTTGTCACCGACGCAATTAAGAAGACTTCAGCAGGTGAGGTTGCATGCAGAGCGCTTGAAAATCTTGTTCAGGTTTATGACCTTTTGAAAGAAAAGGGACTTGAAAAATACCTGGCAATAGATTTGAGTATGGTGCCAAACCTTGATTATTATACGGGCATAATCGTAAAGGGCTTTGCCAAGGGCATAGGTTTCCCTATATGCTCGGGAGGACGTTATGATAACCTTACCGGCAAGTTTGGCAGACAGCTTCCTGCAACGGGAGTATCCATCGGAATAGAACGAGTGATGACAGTAACGGGGGCAGATGCGGCAAAAGAACAGGATGACAAGGCATCTGAATATATTACGGTGGCTCTGGCAAAGGGACGACTTGCAGAGCTGTCGGTGGATATTTTTGAAAAGCTTGGCTATGATGTGGCAGAGCTTAAAACAAAAACAAGAAAGCTTATTTTTACAGATGAAAAGAATAAGTTTAAGTTTATTCTTGTTAAAGCCTCTGATGTTCCGGTTTATGTGGAATATGGCGCAGCTGACATTGGTGTAGTTGGTAAGGATACACTTCTTGAAAGCGGCAAGGATATATACGAAATCCTGGATTTGGGCTTTGGAAAATGTAAAATGGCAGTTGCGGGGCCCGAGAGTCTTCGGGGAAAGCTTGACGGCAGAAATATAATGAGAGTTGCGAGCAAATATCCTAAAATTGCAAGAGATTACTTCCACAGAGTTAAGGGTCAGACTGTTGATATAATTAAGCTTAACGGCTCTGTTGAGCTTGGACCTCTTGTGGGACTGTCAGAGGTTATTGTGGATATAGTGGAAAGCGGTAAAACCTTAAAGGAAAACGGACTTTCTGTTCTTGAGGATATATGCGAGCTTTCTGCAAGACTTGTTGTAAACAGAGTGAGCGTGAAGCTGCACAGAGAGCGGATAATGGAGCTTGCGGCCCGTATTAAAGAGGAAATAAAACAGGGATAAGAGGTGGCATAACGTGAAAGTTTCTTTCCCGTTATGCCTCCGGCGGAATTTATTGTCCGTGCAAAATTTTCCTCGCATAGGGTGACAGAAGATATCCGAACCACGCCTTAAACTGCGTAATTTCGGTGCATTTCGTCTTGTCATCTTTGCAAGGCGCCAGCCTTGCTTCATCTTCCGCACCAAAATCCCCTCGAAATTTCATCGGTTTAAGGTCGAAGAATTTTCAAAGAGGGAATTTTATGCTTATGCAAGGCAAAAACGCAGGTAATCCTGACGGATTACCGAGTATTTTAACGTGGCAGAAGCGAAAATTAACCATTGAA
>JAFSDQ010000005.1 GCA_017436135.1 Clostridia bacterium
TATTTTGCAATCTCCTCCCGTCACGCTTTGCGTGCCACCCTCCTCAATGAGGAGGGCTCATTTGCGCCGTAGGGGAGGGGCAAGATCCCCCCTACAAAATAAAATCATTTATCATCTGCTTCAATAACTTTTTGTTCTGCCTCGATTTGTATTTCTTTGAGCATCTCAATTATATCTGTTATTTTATTAAACAGATTTAAATAGAGTTCCTTGTAATCCATATTAACTTTTTCTCCTTTCGTTTAAAATGAAGGAGTTTACGTAAATTCCAATTAAAAAAGCGCGCCAACCGAGATTGACACGCCGAAAAATGCAAATCCCGATTGTTGTCACACAAAACCTTACAAAAATCCCTTTTGAGATTCCCAGCAAGGTGGAATTTGCATTTTTGCCAAATTCACTACTGGGAATTTTCAAAAAGACATAGCAATGCTATGGGACAAGGGTTATTTTATAAAGTTTTGTGTGACTATTGTATAATACCATATTTTTCCAATTTTGTAAAGGGTTTTTTGACAAAATTTAAAAATATTTATATTTTATGGAATAACATAACATTGCAGGCTTTGGTATAGCCTCCCTCCTCAAAGAGGAGGGCTCATTTGCGCGGGGGTTCCATCCCGCATTCCGCACATATTTTTTATTTTTAAATTTTTGTTAATAATGGTGTATAATGGTTGAAAAATGAAATTGGTAGTATTATAATTATAATAGAGAAATATTGAGCAAAAAAGGAGAAACAAAATGGGAAAGTTATTATCTCTTTTAAAGGGAAAATATCTGATTATGGCTATACTTACGCCGCTTTTGATGATAGGAGAGGTATTGATGGAAACCACAATACCCCGAATAATGGCGGAGCTTGTGGATGTGGGAATACAAAATCAGGATATTCAATATGTTGTACGAGGCGGATTTCTTATGGTAGGAATGTCCCTTGTTTCCATGCTTTTCGGGGCGGGGGCAGGGCGAACCGTTTCTGTTGCAGCAATGGGCTTTTCATCAGAGGTAAGGCGGGCTATGTTCAATAAAATTCAGGAGTTCTCCTTTGCCAACGTGGATAAGTTCAGTACATCATCATTGGTGACCAGAATGACAACTGACGTAAATAATTTACAGAACGCATTTATGATGGTAATTCGCTCTATGTTCCGCGCGCCTGTTATGCTGATTTCTGCATCTGTTATGGCTTTTTCCATAAATGCAAGGCTTGCTGTAATCTTTCTTGTGGCAGTTCCTGTTTTGGGGATTTTTCTTGCGTTTATTATGACAAAGGCACACCCGAGATTTCAGAAAATGTTGAAAAAATATGATAAGCTTAACTCCAGAGTTCAGGAAAGCTTAATCGGTATCAGGGTTGTAAAAGCCTTTGTCCGTGGAGATTTTGAAAGAGAAGGCTTTAATCAGACTGCAGAGGATGCAATGAATGCACAGATTCGGGCAGAAAAGCTTGTAATGTTCAACATGCCCGTTATGCAGATGATAGTTTATATATGCACACTTCTTGTGCTGTGGTTTGGGGGACGCTTTATTATAGGCGGTTCTATGGAAACAGGTGGTCTTATAAGCTTTATTACCTATACCACACAGATTTTAATGTCCCTTATGATGATGTCAATGTCCCTTTTGATGATAGTAATTTCAAGGGCATCAATTACAAGAATTATAGAGGTTATGAACGAAACTCCCGACATTCCCGATAATGCCCCGCAGGAAAATCAGGTGGCAGACGGCTCTATTATATTCAAAGATGTAAATTTCAGCTATAGCGGAGATGAGTCAAACTGTACCTTGCAAAACATAAACCTTGAAATAAAGTCAGGAGAAACAGTTGGAATTATTGGCGGTACAGGAAGTGCAAAAACCACCCTTGTTAACCTTATTCCAAGGTTTTACGAGGTTACAACGGGAAGCCTTTTGGTGGGCGGCAGGGACGTCAGGGAATATACCCAGGAAAATCTTCGCTCGGCAGTGGCAATGGTTTTGCAGAATAATCTGCTCTTCAGCGGAACAATTAAAGAAAACCTTCGTTGGGGCAATACAGATGCAACTGATGAGGAAATTGTTGCGGCAGCTGTTGCGGCACAGGCGGACGAATTTATTCGCTCTTTCCCCCAGGGCTACGATACCGACCTGAACCAGGGGGGCGTTAACGTTTCGGGGGGACAGAAGCAAAGACTTTGTATAGCAAGAGCCCTTGTGAAAAAGCCTAAAATTATAATCCTTGATGACAGTACAAGCGCTGTTGATACAGCAACAGATATAAAAATCCGTGAAGCCTTTAAACGGGACCTGTCAGATACCACAACTATAATAATCGCCCAGAGAATTGCCTCTGTCTGTGAGGCGGATAAAATTATTGTAATGGATAACGGCAGAATTGATGCCGTGGGTACCCATGACGAACTGATAAAGACTAACGAGATATACAGGGAAGTATATGAATCTCAACAAAAGGGGGTGGCATAAATGCCTCCGGGACCAAGAAATATTCCTATGAAAAAACCGAAGAACGCAAAAAAGACTATAGGCAGAATTGCTCAATATCTGGGAAAGCATAAGATAAAGCTGGTTGCAGTTGCCATTCTTGTTGTTGTAAGCTCTCTCGCCTCTGTTGCAGGAACATACTTCTTAAAACCTATAATTGATGACTATATTGTTCCTCTTATAGGGAAAGAAAACCCTGATTTTTCAGGGCTTGCGGGGATTGTCCTCCTACTTGGCGCAATTTATGTTGCAGGGGCAGTTTCTTCTTATGCTTACAACCGAATCATGCTGACGGTTTCGGCAGACTCTCTGTTCCGAATGAGGAAGGATATGTTTGACCACATGCAAAAGCTTCCCATCAGATACTTTGACACCCATACCCACGGAGATGTAATGAGCAGATACACCAACGATATTGACACCTTGCGCAATATGATGACAAACAGTGTTCCTCACCTTATTTCCTCGGTTATCACAGTGGTCAGCGTATTTGTTATGATGCTGGTGCTAAACATTCCTCTTACCGCCCTTGTAATATTGATTATGTTTATTATATTTAAGGTTACAACGGCTGTGGGAAAAAGAAGTGCCAACTATTACCGCAAACAGCAAAAGTGTCTGGGTGCAGTAAACGGATATATTGAAGAAATCGTAGAGGGACAAAAGGTTGTAAAAGCCTTTTCTCACGAAAACGAGAGCAAAAAAACCTTTGCAGAGCTTAATGACCGGCTTCGTTCTGCGGCAACGGATGCAAACACCTTTGCAAGTATCCTTATGCCCATAATGAACAACCTCTCCTATTTTCACTATGCCCTGACAGCGGTGGTAGGTGCAACAATGACTATTCTTACAGGTCAAAGAGAAATGGGAATTTTTTCCTTGGGCCTGGGCTCTCTTGTATCATTTTTGCAGTACACAAGAAGCTTTTCCCGTCCTCTTACCGAGCTGTCACAACAGTTTAATACTCTTTTAAACGCTCTTGCAGGGGCAGAGAGAATCTTTGAGCTTATGGACGTAGAGCCGGAGGTTGATGACGGCTATGTCACTATGGTTAATGCAAAGAAAGATGAAGACGGAAACCTTGTTGAAACAGAGGAAAAAACAGGTATTTATGCATGGCGCCACCCTCACACAGACGGAAGCCTTACCTATACCCGTGTTTTGGGCAAGGTGGAGTTTGAAAACGTAGAGTTTGGTTACAAGCCTGATAAAATTGTTCTTCGGGGAGTTTCTCTTGTTGCACAGCCTGGGCAGAAAATTGCTTTTGTCGGCTCCACAGGTGCAGGGAAAACAACCATTACAAATCTTATAAACAGGTTTTATGATGTTCCTGACGGAAAAATCCGTTATGACGGAATAAATATAAACAAAATAAAAAAGGACGATTTACGCCGTTCTATGTCTATGGTTTTGCAGGATACCCATTTGTTTACAGGTACAGTAATGGATAATATTCGTTATGGTCGCCTTGATGCCACAGACGAAGAAGTTATAGCTGCTGCAAAATTGGCAAATGCCCATTGGTTTATAGAGCATCTGCCCCAGGGCTACAACACAATGCTCACAAGAGACGGAGGAAACTTGAGTCAGGGACAGCGACAGCTTCTTGCAATTGCCAGGGCGGCGGTTGCAGACCCCCCTGTTCTTATTCTTGACGAGGCAACAAGCTCTATCGACACAAGAACGGAAGCCTTAATAGAAAAGGGAATGGATAGCCTGATGGAGGGCAGAACAGTTTTTGTAATTGCCCACAGATTGTCAACGGTAAAAAATTCCCAGGCAATTATGGTTCTTGAAAACGGAGAAATTATAGAGCGTGGAAATCATGAGGACCTTGTGGCACAAAAAGGTAAATATTATCAGCTGTATACAGGAATGTTTGAATTAAGCTAAATCTGGCAAAGGGGCGGAGGTAGAACCTCCGCCCTTATGATATCCTATGGAATCACCCCCATACCCTGTAGGGGAGGGGCAAGATTCCCCGCAGCAAATCAAATTTGGCGACATTACCGCAGGGGATGGCCAGGATTTGGGTACGGCACATTGTTAAAAGGCAAATTTGATTTGCGAATTCCCTGTCTCCAGCGCAAGCGGGTCCCCAAAAAGCAATATTTTACCAAAACAAAGTAATATAAACCATTTACAACCAAAGAAAAAAGCCTTAAAATTATTATAAAAAAATCATAAGGAGGAATTGTACAATGTATCAATTTCCTATTGGCGTAATTATGGATTGTTTCAAATTAGAAACTCAAGCAGCAATCGAAAAAGCAGCCGCTATCGGTGCAAAGGGTATTCAGATGTACGCAACCCAGGGGGAGCATTCTCCCGAGAATATGACTCCCGGAAAAATTAAAGAGCTTCTTGATATGATGAAGTCAAACGGACTGGTATTTTCTGCTCTTTGCGGAGATTTGGGCAGGGGCTTTGGCAATCCCGAGCTTAATCCTGAATTGATTGAAAAATCAAAACGCATTATAGATTTGGCAAAGGAACTGGAAACAGATGTTGTTACAACACACATTGGAGTTGTTCCCGAGGATAAGAACCATGAGAGATATAAAATAATGCAGGAAGCCTGCTTCGAGCTTTCGAGATACGCAGATTCAATCGGCTCTCACTTTGCTATCGAAACAGGACCTGAAACTTCCTTAACGTTAAAGGGCTTTCTTGACAGCCTTGACTCCACAGGAGTTGCAGTAAACCTTGACCCTGCAAACCTTGCAATGGTTACAGGTGATGACCCTGTTGCGGCAGTATATAACCTTAAGGATTACATAGTGCATACCCACGCAAAGGACGGGGTTAAGCTTCGGGAGAACAATCCCGAGATTGTTTATGGTATTACAACAGGTGAGGTTCCCGAAGGACCCGGATTTAAAGAGGTTCCTCTGGGCGAGGGTGCAGTACCATTCCCGAAATACCTTGCGGCACTTGAAGAGATTGGCTATCGTGGTTTCCTTACAATAGAGAGAGAGGTCGGTGACGACCCGGTGGGCGACATTGTGCTTGCGGCAGATTTCTTAAGAGCGAATATGAAATAATAATGAACGGCGACTGCGACAGCAGCCGCCGTTTTTTACGAAATCAGCAAAATTTGTAGGGTTCTGCGGTTTCCGACAAACCGCAGCAAACCGCAAATTATGAGCCCCACCCTGTAGGGGAGGGGCAAGATTCCCCGCAAAACTCCTGCGGAATACAGGGGTTTTAAAGGGGCAACGCCCCTTTATCCAAGTCGGCAAAGCCGACGCAGGCGGCGCTCGGGTGGGCGAGCGCAACTGGGCAAGGCAAAAAACGCAATTACATATCCTTATATTTCCCTCCTTTTCCACTATATAATGTGGTTGAAAAAATTTTGAAACACAACCATAAATTTTATTTAAAAAAAATAAAAATTTTTTGAAAAAACTATTGAAAATTTGTGTTTTATGTATTATAATATGTGATGTATAAGTGAAAATTTATTAAAATACGGCGTGTTGTATCTGTGTAGCCGCTTTGTTTGTGTTGCTTTTTGTTTGTAAAAATTACCTTGCCAACCTGGTAGGCATGGGGTCACAGGGGACGGCGAAAAAATCAAAAAATTTTACAAACACACAAAGATACAAACAAGGGTGTATCCCACTTACAACAAGGACTCCGTATTATTCACATAATTATTAAGGAAAGGAGGAATCCTTACAAGCTAATTGCCTTGTGGTAAGAAACAACAAATCCGCGATAACCACGCGGTAGAAATTAAGAGAAGTTAGTTTTATAGTAGGAGGATGATAAATATGAATTTATTTAAAAGATTTTGCGCAGTTATAACAATAATTGCTATAATTGCTTCATTTGGTGTTACTGCCTTCGCAGTTGAAACACCTGCAGTGGAAATCACAGAAGTTACAACTGCTTTAAAGTCAGCAGGTGTATACACAGTTACAATTACTTATGATGCAACAGCCGTTGGCGATATGGGCGTAACAATGCTCTCATATCTCAGCGCTACAGGTTCACTTGAGGAAGGTGAAACCTTTGATCAGGGTTCTGAGCCCGCTGCACCTACAATGTATGTTGCAGGCATTGACCAGTGGACTGTTGAAAACGGCACAGGCCTTACAAAGTCATTTGATGTAAAGGTAGGCACACCCGGAACAGGTTCAGTTGCTTACGGAGCAACAAACCTGGTTATGATGGGCGGCGACGGTGTTGAAGGCGCTGACATGTTTACTTATGCAATTCAGTGGGATGCTACAGCTTTAGCAGCTGCAGGTACACTTGCTCTCACAGATGTTCCTTATGGTTCAGACGAGACAGCTATTGCTGCTTTGGTAGAAGCAGAGCTCGGCGATAGTATTACTCTTACATACACAGGTGCAGACAGCAAGACAGCTGAATTGGTTGATTATGATGCTGTAGACGTTGTTGTTGAAGAGAATAATGGTGCTTACACAGTAGAGTTTACAACTACAGCTGTTAATGCTGTAGACAATGTAGCAAAGCTTCCCGAAAGCGTAGACACACTTACAACAGGTGCACAGGCTTTGAGTGTTGCATTTGCTCCATTTGCAGCTGACGAAGCTGTTATGAAGGGCGATACTCAAGCTATAACTGTTGGCTTGGCAGAGGTTGAAGGTGCTGTTGAAGCAGGTTCATCACCTAACTTGTTATTGACAGGTGCAGACCTTGCTAACAAAATCGCAAAAAATGTTGCAGCAAAAGTTACTGCAAAGGGTATCGTTCTTAAGAGCACAACAAACGACGAGTGGAGACAGGAAGTTACAGCTGCAGACCTTGAGGCTGCAAGTCTTTCTTTGACAGCTGTTTACACAAGTGGTACAACTCATACTTCTGATAACTTTACAACAGTAGATGTAGGTCTCGAATATACAATCACAGTTTCTGCTATCACAGATTCTGCTGTGACAGTTGGCAATGCTACTCTCGCAGATCCTGTTACATTTGATGTTGCTGTTACTGTTAAAAAGTATGTTGCAGAGTGGAATGTTGCAGCTGCTTCTTATGTGGGCACAGCAATCGATAACGAATACGATATGCCAACTGCTGATTTGACAGATGCTTATAGAGAAGAAAAGGCATTTTCTGCTGTTGAAAGTGCTGTAATTACACTTACAGGTGCTGATGAAGGTTATACACAGGAAGTTTTAGTTAGTGAGCTTGAAGGAGAAGTGCTTAAAACTCTTAAAACTGTTGAAGAAAATTACTTTGTTACTGTTACAATTCCTGGAGGAACATACAACAATGCAGTTGTAGCAGAACCTGGTCTTACAGTTGATATCCCTGTTAAATTTACAGAAAACCCAGCTGAATTCACTTTTGATTCAGTGACATATAAGAAGGGTGCAACCGATGCTGCAGCTACCGCTTTGGATGTTACAGTAAGCGAAAGTACTGCTGATGCTATTGCTGCTGCTATCGCTGCAGACTACAAAGCTTATGTAACTCTCAAACGTGGCGAATGGAAAGATAACGAAGAAACAGAGCTTGCTTTGGATGCAGAGTGGATTGCAGTTGTAGCTCCTGCTATTGAGGAAGGAACAGGCGCATACACTGCAACAATCACTGTTCCTGCAGGTGCTATAGCTGGCGCAGCTGCTGACACACTCGAAATCAGCGGTACCGTAACTATTGAGACAAGCACATATGCTGATTTGGATGGCGACGGATATATCACAGGTAATGATGTTAACGAAGCAATTAAGTACGTTAACAAGCAGTCAGCACAGGGTGCAAATCCTGACTATGAGCCTTATGTATTCATAAATGGAATAACGCAGGAGCCTATTTCTGAAGTATATGGCGATGTAGATGGCGACACTTATATTACAGGTAACGATGTTAATGAAATTATTAAGTACGTTAACAAGCAGTCAGCACAGGGCGCAAATCCTGACTATGAGCCTTATGTATTCCCAGTATTATTACAACCGTAATAATAAGCTCGCTTTATATGGGAGGGGCTTGCTCCTCCCGAAATAGCCCCCTTTGATAAGGGGGAGCTCCCTTTACACAAGGGAGCCTGATACAGAAAAATAATTAAACACATTATAAATTTAAAGAATTTCGAAAGGAGAAATTTTAAAATGAGAATTTTAAAGAAAAGCTTGGCTTTAATCCTTGCAATAGCAATGATGGCAAGCCTTATGGTAGTTAATGTAGCTGCTGCAGAGCCTACAGCAAAATTTACATTAAAGTATAACGGATCTGCTAACACAGGCGTAGCATATAAGACTGCAGGACTTACAAGTCTTTCATTTGACTTGTTCTTCTCTGCAGCAGATGGCAGTGATATCACAACAGGTGGTTTTGCTTACCAGATGGTTTATCCTGATTGGGTTAATTCTGTTGTTATTACTGACAAGGTTGATAATGTTACTGACGACAACATAGCTTTTGCTCACAAAGCTGGTGTAGCGTTATCATTGCAGAATGGTGCAACTCAAGAAATTGATGCAGATACCAAAATTGCTACAATAACACTTAACTTCGATGATGGTGAATTGGCAGCCCTGGAGACTATTGCATTGACTGCGAATACACAGACAGCAACAGTTGGTGATGGGTTAGGTTTCACAGGTGAAGTTATGGATACTGCAGAAGGTCAGGGATCATTCACACTTACTCTTGAAGATGCAGTTGAGATTACAGGGCTTAAGACACCTATTTCAATAGCAGACAAGAAGGTTGGTACAGCACAGGGAGATCTTGGTCTTGATTCTACGGTTACTGTAACTACAGTAAAGGCAGGAACAGAAACAGCTGCTGCTGATATTGAGAATGTTGCTGTTACATGGTCGGGCTATGATCCGTTGAGTCTTGACTCGCAGTCATTGACAGGTACACTTACAGATCCTGATGGCGATGGTGATGGCGTAAGCATTGCTTCTGATGCAGAAATTACAGCGACTGTTGATTTGCTCCCCTTGGGAACAGATGATACAACTGTTACTATTACTGCTGACGCAGAAGCTTTGAAGGTAAAAGAAGGCGAAGCTAAAACTGATGCAGAAGTAGCTGATATAGTTAAGGCTGCTATAACAAAGATTGAGTTTGCAGGCAATGGTCTTACTCGTGAAATCAGCAAAGATGCTGCAAACATCGACTTTAACAAGACTGACGCTACTGTTGTAGGCACAGAGGTTGTTGATGATACTATTGCTATAACAGTTGAATTTAATGATGTTGACTCTGAAGATGGTATATTTGATGGTGTTGTAAAAGATGTTGCTGGTTCTATTGAATTGCTTGTTGTTCCTGCTGAAATCGCAGGCGGAAGCATTGTTGTTAAGGGTCAGAGAGCTACTGCTATTCCTGAAGTTACTGCTGTAATTCCTGCTGATGGCGTTGCTGCAGACACATACACAGTTGTTGTTAACTTCCGTGCTCTTAAGGAAGATGGAACACCTGATTATGAGGCAGAAGTTGCAGATACTATCACTGTTGCAGATGTAGAAGTTACTGCAGGTCAGGCTAAAACAGTAAATGCAAAAGCTACAAAGAACCTCAGAGATATGGGATTTGACGAAGTTGGCGAAGAGTTCGCAGTAGAAGTTCTCGTTGACGGAGCTGCTCTCTTGGTAGAAGGTGTTGCATATATCAAAGATAAGGTTGTTGCAAGCACAGGCGGTTCTGTTGGAGGTATTGGCAACTCAATTGTTGCTCCTAAACCTCAGACACCTGTAGAGCCTGATGAACCCGGCACAGAAGAGCCTGGTACAGAAGAGCCTGGTACAGAAGAGCCCGGCACAGAAGAGCCCGGTACAGAAGAGCCTGGCACAGAAGAACCCGGTACAGAAGAGCCTGCTACAGGCTTTGAAGATGTAACAGCTGAATTTGATTGGGCTGCAGAGTCTATCAACAAGCTTGCTGACCTTGGTGTTATCAATGGTAAGGGCGACAACAAGTTTGCTCCTAACGATGACATCACTCGTGCAGAGTTCACAAAGATGATCGTTACACTTCTCGGTCTTGAAGCTACAGCTACAGAAACAGCATTTGCTGACTGCACAGCTGATGATTGGTTCACACCTTATATAATCGCTGCTACAGAGGCTGGTGTTGTAACAGGTGTTGCTGATGATGCATTTGCTCCTAACGATACAATTACTCGTGAACAGGCATGTGCAATCCTTGGTCGTGCACTTGCTCTTACAGGTGAAGCAGAAGCAACATTCACAGATGCTGCAGAGATTTCTGAATACGCTGCAGAGTTTGTTGCTGCACTTGCAGAACTCGGTATCATCAATGGTTACGAGGATGGTTCATTTGCTCCTGCAAACAACATTACTCGTGCAGAGGCTGCTAAAATTTTGGCAGGTGCTCTTGATATAATTGCTCCTGTAGAGGATGCTCCTGTTGAAGAAGCTCCCGCAGAAGAAGTTGTTGAAGAGGTAGTTGCTGAATAATAATCAGTATATTTCAAGAAGGTGTTTGGGAAACCAAACACCTTCTTTTTTTGGCGCCATATGGGACCGCACGGGGTGGATGAGGTGGTGTAGGGAATGCGTTTATGCATTCCGCCTCGGAACGGATAAATCCGTTCCCTACGAAATAAATGTAACAATAGGGATGCCAGAAAACAAATTGAATTTTTTAATTTTCGAACTGCCGTTTGGGGATGTCCCTTTTGCTCGTACAAAAGGAACCAAAATACGGTCGGGGACACCCCGACACCCCCCATCGGCGCACCCGAAAAAGATATGCTGATAACATTCGGATTTATTTCGCAGTCTGACGACGCAATTGTTACAACTGTGCACGTAATTTTTGTGGCGTGGTGCTGGTAAAATTTTACCGAGATTGCAAACATCGGTTATGGATAACCCAAGGCGTGGAATTGTGAAATCGTAGGGGAGGGGCTTGCTCCTCCCGAAGAAAATTTACGATTATACAAAACATTGTAGGGGACATACGCGTTTGTCCCGGGGGCGATTCTTGAATCGCCCCTACAAAAGCGTAATATTTTACGTAATAACGAAATTGCAGGGTAGGGGGAATAATTCTTCCCGTATGCCAACCGTAACAGTATTGTAAGTTGAAATTTTACTATAAATGTGATATAATTGATTTAATACCTATTTTTTTGCAAGAAAAGGAGATTTTCTTATGCTGTTTAATTCTGTTACCTTAAACGGAGATTGGGGAATGAATTACCAACAAGAAAAATATACATCCTCTGATATTCCCAAATGCGACTTTTATCCTATTAAAAACGCGGTTCCTGGGTATTGGGAGGATATGACCGATGCATTTCAGCTTGTTGAATTTTTTGGCAAATTGCGTATTAACCCTGAATATGGAATTCAGCGCTATCCCATGACAGGATATTGTCCTGATATGGCGCTTCCTAATATTATAGGAAATTTCTTTTATAAAAGAAGTTTTATTTTAGATGAAGTTCGGGATAATGCAACCCTTTACTTTACAGGGGTGCAAAATGCGGTTTCTGTATGGGTAAATGATACATACCTTGGCAGACACGAGGGATATAGCTCGGAGTTTGAATTTACTCTTCCCGAAAATCTCCTGAAAAATGGGGAAAACACTATAATTATGTCCGTTTCCAATTACGACCTTGTGGGCTATGACGGACTGCTTGTTTCGGGACTTTCCACCCGTGCAGTGACAGAGGGCACAGGAGGAATAACCGGGGATATGGAGATAAGATTCTATAATTCTCCTCTCCGTGATGTGGCTCTTTTTGTGGCAGAGGATTGCTCAAGAATTGATGCAACCATTGTTGCACCAGCCGATGCAAAGATTGATTGGGAAGTATATGACGGAGATAAGCTTTTAAAAAGCGGCTCTTCGGAGGGTGAATTTTCCTTTGATACAGAGGGGCTTGACCTTTGGAGTCCCGAAAACCCCAAAATGTATGTGTTAAAGCTTATCTGCGGCGAGGGAAGCCTTACAAGAAATTTTGGTGTAAGACGGCTCTTGCCCGACGGAGTACATTTTAAGCTTAACGGCTATCCTTATTTCCTTCGTGGAATATGCGAGCACTGCTACTATCCTGACACAGTACATTCAAATCATGACAAGGCATTTTACAGAAGTGTGATAAAAAAGATTAAAGAGCTTGGTTTTAACTTTATCAGATTTCATACCTGTATTGGAGAGGAAGAATATCTTCAGGCGGCAGACGAGCTTGGTATGCTTGTCCATATAGAAAGCCCTAACAATACCTCTTTAGAGGAATGGAAAGAAATTGTTAACACCTGCAGACGGCATCCCAGCGTTGTAATATATTGTTGTGGGAATGAATTACAGATGGACGAACCGCGCATTGCTCACCTTAACAAGTGCGCAGACGTTGTTCATGCTGAAACAGACGCTTTATTCTCCCCTATGAGCGCTATGCGTGGGCTTGAATACTGCTGGATAGAGCCGGAACAGGAGCAATTTACTGTAGAAGAGCCCTTTAAGCATCACCCAAGCCGAATAGAGGTTGTGGGTAAGTTCAGCGATTTATACAGCAGTTATGCCAATGGCAGATTTAGCTACGATTCACATATTGCTGACCCTGTAGAGAGCGATGAGTGGAGCCGTGTTTACAACAAGCCCAGAGTCAGCCACGAAATCTGTATTGACGGCACCTACACAGACCTTTCCTTAAAAGACAGATACAAGGGTAAAAGAATTGGCAAAACGGAAATGTTCTCATCTATTGAAGAACATTTGGAAAGTAAAGGCGTTCTTGAAAAAGCACCTCTTTATTTCAGGAATTCTTCAGAATGGCAGCGCAGAATCAGAAAATTCTGCTTTGAGGAGCTTCGCCGAAGCGAAAATATGGCAGGCTATGACTTTTTAGGCCCAATTGATACCCATTGGCATACCTTTGGCTATGATGTGGGTATGATGAACGAGTTTTACGAGCTAAAACCTGGAGAAACCGAGAGAAATGTCCTTATGTACAACTCGGAAACAGTTGTTCTCACTGACTTGAGCAAAAATCTGAATCTGCTTGGAGGAAGTGAATTAAGCTTTGGAGTTTATACCTCCTGCTACCATAAGACACCGGTTGAAGATGCATGCCTTACTGTAAGGATATTGAAAGATGGAAAACAACTTATAAAGAAAACCGCAAAAATTGACAGGATTGAAAACGGAAAAGTTTCCAAACTCTACGATTTTTCTGCTGTCCTGCCTGCGGTTGATAAAGCAGAGGAGATAATTCTCTCTGTTACTCTTGATGCAGATGAGCTTTATGCAGAAAATCAATGGGAAATGTATGTATTCCCTGAAGTTGAAGTAAAACAGGGAGATGTTGTGGTATCAGAGGGAATGGAATTAGGCGAGCTTACAGAGCTTCTTAAAAAGGGCAAAAAGGTTGTTCTCTTTGGAACAGAGCCCTTTGCTTCTCTGCCAACTTCGTTTAAGGTTGCACTTGCAGGCAGAACGTCAGGAAATGTTGCAACTGTAATTGCGGACCATCCCCTTGGAAATGTTATGCCCAACAAGGGCTTCTGCGGATGGCAGTTTGCAAAACTTCTTGAGGGTGGAAATGCGGTTTGCTTTAACAGGGATGATATTCCCTTTAACCCCATAATAGAGGTTGTTTCAACTCATAAGAACGTGGTAAAGCAGTCAATTTTGTTTGAGTTCAAGGCTTTTGAGGGAAGCCTGATTGTTTGCGGCTTTAATTTTGAGGAATCAGACCCGGGAGCAAGATGGTTGAGGGCAAAAATCCTTGAATATGCTACCAGTGATTTGTTTGACCCGATTGATGTTATTGACGGAGAGCAGCTCCTGGCACTTGCCACAGAGGATGAAACGGCTGTTGCTGCAAACACAAACCTTGCCTTTAATGCAAACGATAAAACTGCGCAAACAAAAAAGAAATAGAATTATATATACAAGCATATATTTAATTAAAACAGACAAGTGTATTGGATATATCTGATAAAAAGGAGATGGAATGATTTGAACAAAAACAAGAAGGTGAGTGAAATAAAACATAATTTTTCTTTCAGAATGATTGCACTTATTCTCTGTGGGATTGTATCTACAATGGCTTTTTATCCGGCAGCAACCGAAAATGCTTCGGCTGAAGAGGTTGAGATGCGCGGCGTTTGGGTTGCTACTGTTGCAAATATAGACTATCCCAAATCCCAGACAACCGATGCGGCTGTTTTAAAGCAGGAGCTTACAGAAATTTTGGATAATTGCAGTAAGATGGGCTTTAATGCGGTATTTCTGCAGGTACGACCCAGCGGTGATGCTCTTTATAAGTCATCAATTTTTCCTTGGTCAAGATACCTGACAGGAACCCAAGGGGTGGCACCTGACGGAGGCTTTGACCCTCTTGCCTTTGCAGTTGAGGAAGCCCATAAAAGAGGAATGCAGCTTCATGCGTGGATAAATCCTTATCGCATAACAAATTCACCCGAGGACAATAACAGGCTTGCGGAAAATAACCCTGCGGTTTTAAACCCTAATCTTGTTATAACCGACAGCAACGGAAAAATGTACTATAATCCAGGCGACAGTGCATCTATTGACTTAATTGTAAAAGGTGCCCTGGAGATTGTAGAAAACTATGATGTTGACGGATTGCACATGGACGATTATTTCTATCCTGATGCAAATTTTGATGATGAGGGAACCTATTCCTACTTTAAGAATGAATATCCCGATAAGGGCAATTGGCGCCGTAATAATGTGGATAACCTTGTAAAAGCTCTTGACGAAAAGCTTCATCAGGCAAAGCCCGACATTGCATTTGGCATAAGCCCAAGGGGAATATGGGCAAACAAAAGCGAAATGGCAGAGGGCAGCGACACTTCAGGCGGCGGCTCCTACAGCAAAATATATGCGGATTCGAGAAAATGGGTCAAGAATGGTTGGGTTGATTATATTATGCCCCAGCTTTACTGGTATATCGGATACGAGATTGCTGACTACAGCGTCCTTTGTGATTGGTGGTCAGATGTGGTAGAGGGAACAGGAGTAAAGCTTTATATTGGCGAGGGTGCATATCGCACAACCTCAAGTTCTCTCCCTGCATGGACGGGTGAAAACGGCACAAATGAGCTTCGTACTCATATATTAAACGGCAGACAGAACCCTAATATCAGCGGATACTGCTGCTACACCTACAATGATTTTCTGGAAAACACATCCATATATTCCCTTATGCAGGAGGTAAATAACAAAGAGGCTTCTGCCCCTGTAGAAACGGCTCCTCAAATCAGCCAAAAGGAGGAGACTCCTGTAACTGAAGAAGTCGTAAGCCCTGTTCCCCCTGTTAGCGATAATATGTCTGATACAGATGATCATACCGTTCCCACAATCGGGGGAAAGTATGTAAATACCTTTAAGGATATGAACGAGTATTGGTGGGCAATGGATGCGGTAAATGCTTTGGCATCAAAGGGAATTATAAAGGGAAGAAGTAAGACCGAATTTGATCCTGATGCCAATATTACAAGAGCGGACAATACCGTGCTTTTGCTCCGTATTCTCGGCAAAACAGCTACTTTTGAAGATAATTTTGATGATGTTTATCAGGGAAAGTATTACTATAATGAAATCGGTATGGCAAGGGCTCTTGGCATTACCTCGGGCGTAGGAGGAAATATGTTTGACCCTGATGCCCCCATAAAGCGTCAGGATATGGCGACTCTTGCATATCGTGTTATGGTAGAAGAGGGAATTTTGACATCTATTCCAAACACAACTGTACTCAATCAGTTTGCGGACGGAGACAGCATAGATTTTTATGCCCGTGAGGCAATTGCTGCCTGTGTTAACGCAGGATTGATGAGCGGTTATGGCGACGGAACAATTAACCCTCAAGGAAACGCAAGCCGTATAGAGGTTGCTTTGTTTATGTACAGAATTTATCAGAAAATAGAAGCGACAAATTAAAAATTAACACCAAATCCCGTTGCTATTGCAACGGGATTTGGTGTTAATTATGCAGCTTTTCGGCAAATACGAAGAATTTGACCTGTTATAATGGTATCATCTGTAAGTGAGTTACATTCTTTAAGGCTGTCTACCGTGGTTTGGTATCTTTTTGCTATGCTCCAAAGGGTGTCGCCCTCCTGTACGAAATACATGACAATATTTGGTTTTGGGCAAGCTTCTGTGTCCTCTGTAATTTCCACATCTGTAATATGGCATACGGTTTCGTTTTTAAAGGAACGAACGTTCAATCCTAAAACTGTTCTCAAATCAATAGTGCTTCCGCTGCTGATAGTAAAGCTGATATGCTCAACAAATACTCTTGCGTCGCATACGGCATGGTCAGCCGAGTCAGAAATGTGAATTGTGTGAGAAAATTCGGATATATTTGTAAATGAGCCGATTGGTAAATCATTTGCATCGGTTAAGTATAATATGTTATATTTCAGGTGTCCGAAAAGGGTTATTTCGTTGCCCTCGGCAGAAATTCTGTCTACGGCAGCTGTTGCGCTTATATGGCAAATTCGGGAGATTTCGGGCAAATGCTCGGGTGGGCTGACAGATGCTTTGTGAGTCAGCTGTGCTGTGGTGCTGTCTACAAGCTGCTCTATTACCCTGTCCTGACAGGACAATTTTACTGTGCCGTTCAGAGAATATGCGTCCCGAAGAATTGTTGGTTCATATAGGCTTAACCCCTTTATGGTGGCACAAAGACCTATATCAATACCAAGAATTCGCAATTCTCCGTCAGAATCCTCCCTGGCTTCGCAGTATATGTCAGAGACAGCATAGTCGATTTCGCCCTCCATATCCTCTTCTGCTCCCATAACATCCAAAACCTCGCTGAAAGGAAGAGAGTGTTCGGTAAAGTTTACAGTACCGTCATCTAAAGAGGTATAAAGAACACAAATTCTAACCTGACCCTTGGCAAGGGCTTTGTTTTCCATAAGAGTAAACTCAACAGATTGGGGGAAAACGGTGGTTTTCAGGATTTCGCCAATTGTTGGCTTATCCGAGGGAAGCTCAATTTGTTCGCAAATATTTAATCTGTTTTCTGACGTAATTGCTGAATTGCAAAGGCGAATGGTTCTGTTATCAATGCAAATATCGGTGCCTGCATCAATTCCTGTAACAAGCTCAAGCTCATCTGCCCGGGTGAGCTTAATATTTATCCCGGCAGTGCAGCGAAGATTGACCTTGCGGCTGTTAATCAGGGAATAAGCAAAGTTTTCCGGTTCAACCTCTATAAAAGGCGTAATGTCGCCATCTGTATTACCCACATCTACGCTGTGGCTGAATTCCTGGCAAACCGAGAGAGCTTTCGCTTTATTTAAAACTTCACCCTCGGGGGAGTACAGTGCCGTCATGGTAACTGTTCCCTGTATATACAGCTTGTTTGAACGGAGGGTTTTTTCCTTTATGGATATAAAACCGCTCACATCCATAATCTTTGAAATATCAGGGTTTATGTCGGGGACAATAACATCACAGTCTATGGTTGTCTGACTGTATTTTTGACATACAACCTCTCCTGTTTTAACTTTTTCTTTTTTCAATATGACAGACATATTGCATACCTCGCTTTTCGTATCATTTACTAAATTATATGATACAAGGAAGAAGAGTATGTCAATTTTAAAAAAACCTTTATAATTATAAAAAAACAGTTACAGTTTGTGGCTGTTTTTACAGGGTTTCCTTTATTTTCAGGTATAAATCATAGATTTCCCGTCTGGGCTGTTTCAGCTCTTCGGCAACCTTTTTTGTAAGCTCCTTTGCACGAAGCCCCTCTTTTGAATATTTCCTTAAAAGCTCTTCTGCCGAGGGCATAGACTCAAGAAAATCCGCCCTGATTTTCTCTGTATCCGCCCCATCTAAAATTAAAACAAATTCCCCTTTGGGAGGAGTTTCTTCATAATATATTAGTGCATCTTTTAAAGTGGTGCGATTGTATTCTTCAAACTTTTTTGTAAGCTCCCTTGCAAGAACAATTTTTCTGTCCCCTAAAATCGTTAACATATCAGCAAGGGTAGAGAGAAGCTTGTGGGGTGCCTCGTAAAAAATCAGGGTTCGGGTATCATTTTTTAAAGCCTCCAGATGCTCTAACCGATTTTTCTTGTTGGTGGTAAGAAAGCCCTCAAAGGCAAATCTTCCTGTAGGCAGCCCTGATGCCACCAGTGCCGTGGCAAAAGCGCATGGCCCGGGAAGAGCCTCCACCGCTATCTCGTTTTCAATGCAAAGCTTTACTAAATCCTCTCCGGGGTCAGAAATCCCGGGCATTCCTGCATCGGTGATTACGGCTATGTTTGTGCCGTTTAATAGCTTTTCTAAAAGATAGCTGCCCTTTTCCCTTTTGTTATGCTCGTAATAGCTGGTTGTGGGGACTTTTATATCAAAGTGGTTAAGAAGCTTTGCGCTGACTCTGGTATCCTCTGCGGCAATTAAATCAACACTTTTTAAAACCTCTATGGTGCGAAAGGTCATATCCCCTAAATTTCCTATGGGGGTTGGACATAAATATAATTTACCCTTCATTTTGGTCTGCCTTCTTTCTATTATATATATGTAGAATCTCATCCGAATAAACATTGGGTTCTTTGTAAACATAAAGGGGCGGGTCAAGGAAAAGCTTTGGTTTTCCGCAATATGACCCCTCTATTAAAATCATGGTTGCCGTTTTGTGGGGCAACGGATGAACAAACTGAAGTCGTTTTGGTTCAATTTTGTATTTTCGCATTAAACAAATAATGTCTGCAAGACGCTCGGGGCGGTGTATCATACACAGCTTTCCGTAGGGCTCTAATAATATAGAAGAAACTCGTACTATATCTTCAAGGGAACAGAGTATCTCGTGGCGGGCAAGGGTGGTGGGGTCGGATTTGTTGGTCAAACCACCCCCTGCTTCCTTGTATGGCGGATTGCATATAATATTATGGAAGAAACTCCTGCCAAAAATGCCTTCGGCCTCTTTTAAATCCCCGCAAACCATCTCAATTTTATCCTCTAAATCGTTCAATTTTACAGACCGTTTTGCCATTTCTGCAACGGGATTCTGGATTTCTAACCCCCAGATTTTTTGAGCCAAACACTTTGCGGAAAGCAGTATGGGAATAATCCCGTTGCCGCTGCAAAGGTCTAAAACCTTGGCATCTTTTTTTATGGAAGAGGCGGAATAATTTGCAAGAAGAACAGCGTCTGTTCCAAAACAAAACCAATCAGGATTTTGAATAATTTTAAGTCCGTTCAGTTGCAAATCGTCAATCCGCTCATAAGAATTAACTAACTCTGAATTCATGAAAAATTCTCCAATCTTTTAAAAATTAACACTATTTTATAAAAAATTCGCTTTCTATTGTGCAAATTGCACAATAGAAGTAGGGGCTTGTGAATAACTTAACCCAATTTTCAAAAAACCTCTTTAAAAATCAAGGATAGCAAGTTTTTTTAAAACAAAAAATTTTCAAAAAAGTCATAACCGTAAAAAAATAAAAATACCTTTAATATAGTATAACAGATAATTTTGTTAAGCACAATAACCAAAATTTCTGTAAAAATTTTCCAAAAACGAGGAAATGGGGTGAAAACTGAAGAAAAACGGACTTAAGGGGTAAAAAAACGCTAAAAATTTAATTTTATCGCTTATATTTTTGAATAAAAAGGGCAGAATTGGATTTGGGAATTTGACTAAAAATTTTTTTACGGCTATAATAGCAGTGTAGTAGCGTAATCCAAAATTTTCCAATTTTGTCTTCTTTGAGGGCGTTGGAAAACAAAATGGCAAAATTATTACGAGGTGATTTAATGTTAAAAATGCTGAAAGGCAAACTGTCTGTTAAGGTAAAAAAAGTAAACAGATTTGTTGCTTTGACTATTGCAGCAGCATTTATAGCAATTACTTGCTGCGGATTTGCTTATGCAGCTCCGAATGTTGTTACAATAACTGACACAGATGGCGCTCCCGTTCAGATTAAGACAAACGATACTGTAGTTGGTAAAATTCTTTCTAAACAAGGTATTATATTGAACGAGGGAGACCGCATAAATTATGCTTTGACTGATGAGGTCGGAAGAGATGCGGTCATAGAAATAAGAAGGGCAATCTCGGTAAAGATTGACTATATGGGCGAAATTAAAGAATGCCTTACAACCGAAAACGAGGTTGTAAAAATTCTTGCGGAGCAAGGAATTGTTGTTGATGATGATGACAGAGTTGCTCCTGCAACATACGAAAAAGTAAAAGATGGCGATTCAATTTCAGTTGTACTGGTTGATAAGCACAACATTACCGTTCAGGAGGAAGTTGATTTTTCCACAAAGGAAATAGAGAATTTAGCTCTAGGCCGTGGAGAAAGAGTAGTTCTTCAGGAAGGTAAGAAGGGCATAAACGAATACGTTTATGAGATTACTTATGAAAACGGGATTGAAGTTTCAAGGTCCTTGATTAAGGATGCAATCTTGTCATACCCCATTGAAGAGATTGTGGAATGCGGTCCCGAAGATGTGTGGGAGCTCGGTGTAGTTCCTGCAAGTGCCCCCACAAAGTACAGCAGGGTTGAGGTGTTTACGGCAACAGCCTATGATGCATCTCCTGCAGACAATGGTATATGGGCAGGTAAAACTTCAACGGGTATGCCTCTTGAATATGGTGTAATTGCAGTTGACCCCAAAGTAATTCCCTATGGAACAAAAATGTATATTGAGTCTGTAGACGGAATGTATAAATATGGTTATGCTATTGCAGGCGACTGCGGAGGTGCCATAAAGGGTAAAAAGGTAGATTTATTCTTCCCGTCCAGAAGCACGTGCTACAGCTTCGGCAGAAGAGCCGTTAAGATTTACTTTTTAGATTAGTCAAAAGAGAGCTTCGGCTCTCTTTTTTCTTTGAGGAAGTTTGAAGACACTATTGAAAACCGAAAAAATTACATATTGTGTATATAAAACAAGAAAAACCACAAAATATATGACAAGGAAAAAAATATAAAAAATTTTAAAAAAAGGGGTTGACAAAAGAGGTCAAGGGTGATATAATAGGCAAGTCGCTCGTCAAGAGCGGTGTTACGGTTGCTTGTCAAACATAATAAAAAAAGTTTAAAAAACTTGGAAAAAAGTGTTGACAATAAAGATGAACCGTGATATAATAATTAAGCTGTCACTCAAAAGAGGGCAAGCCAATTGGATGTAGGGGACGGCGTCCTCGACGTCCCGAATGACCCTTGGAGCAGAGGGCTCCCAAAAATCTCGAAGAGATTTTTGGGAAAGACAGTGTGATGTTTGAAAAGTAAACAGTGAGAAAGCGGTAGCAGATACTGTTCGAGAGAACAGACTGTTACGACAATTGCACAAGGTTTTAGGACCTTGTCAATTCCAAAAGTTTTAACGAACTTACACTCGCGAACAAGTTATTTGTTCGCAGGGTTCCCGCAAAGCGCCAACGCAGTGCACTTTGTGGGAAAGAGGAGCAACCGTTTGAAAGAGCGAAGGCTTGCGAGAGCAAACCGAGCGCAAAGACGAGTTGCGACGAACGTTAGTATTCGAAAAAAGAGCTAACAAACTTAAGATGAGTATATAAACGCAGAGATGCGATATATAGCAATATAATCGAGAGTTTGATCCTGGCTCAGGACGA
>JAFSDQ010000006.1 GCA_017436135.1 Clostridia bacterium
AATAACCCTTTCGGAAGAAAATTTTATTGATAAACTCAAGATGATTTCAAATAGTTATTCTTTTGATAAATCAAAGATTGCTATTGAAATTACCGAAGACGCTATGGAAAAAGACAGAGAAACTGCAACAAAGAATGTAAGGTTGTGCAAAGAGATTGGATTCAGAGTGTATCTTGACGACTTGGGAAGCGGTTACACATCCCTTGCGAATTTGTGCGATTATCCTATTGACGTTGTAAAAATTGACCGTGATATTTTACTCAAGACCCAAAATGAAAAAGGTAAAGACCTGTTTACAGGAATCATCGCTCTTGCACATAGCTTGAATATTAAGGTCATTTGCGAGGGCGTAGAAACAGAAGGGCAAAATATGCTCGTATCTTCGTCTGCCTGCGACTTTGTTCAGGGATGGTATTATTCCAAAGCACTTCCTTTGGAGGAATGTGAGTCATTTATAGAAAAATATGAAAAAAGATAGAATTGAATATGCCAAACACTACAACACCTCGCCACCGCCTGCGGCGGAGCCTTTGAAAAGAAGAAAACAATGGTTAAATCAGGAGGGCAAAAAATGGACTATAATTATCATTGCCATACCTACAGGTGCAATCACGCATCAGGGATGCCTGAAGAATATATTAAACGGGCAATAGAGGGAGGCATAAAATATATGGGCTTTTCAGAGCATATACCCTTTGTCGGTCCTGATGGAAGACAGTCACGCTACAGACTCAAAGCAGAGGAAATCCCTGACTATTTCACCGAGCTTAATGAGTTGAGAAATAAATATAAAAAAGATATTGACATAAAGATAGGCTTTGAGGTAGAATATTACCAAAAATATTTTGAAAAGACTCTTAAAGAGGCCGTTGAATATGGGGCAGAATATCTTATTCTTGGACAGCATTTTGCGTCCTATGATGATGAAGTGCGAGGCGTGAGAGCCATGCGCAAAACCGATGACGAGGCTTATTTAAAGGAATGCACAGAGGCTATGGTAAAAGGCATAGAAACAGGGAAGTTTTCGTGCGTGGCGCATCCTGACATTGTTGATTTTGTGGGAGATGAGGGAGCATTTGAAGACAGCTTCCGCAGAATTTGTGTTGCCGCACGAGAGCATAACACTCCTCTTGAAATAAACTTTCTGGGAATAAGAGAGGACCGCAATTATCCAAAGGAAAAAATATGGAGAGTAGCGGGAGAAGAGAAGACAGCAGTAACCTTTGGTTTTGATTGCCATGATGTAAAAAGCGCTTATGACGGGGACTCCTTAAAGACAGCCATGGAGATAGTGGATAAGTATAATCTGAACTATATAGGAAAGCCCAAAATAAAGGCTTTGACGTAAATCGTGTGAAAAATTGTATGAAATATACTTAAAATAAACATAAGTTACAGGACGCGATAACGGTTGTATTTATCGCGTTTTGTGGCGAGAAAACAAGAAAATTTATTATTTTAACAAAAGGAGAATTGTTATGAGAAAATACGAAAACCTATTACAAATTCAGGAGAACAGAGAGCCTCAAAGAGCTTATTATATTCCCGAAAACCATGGAGCATATACTCTTCTCAATGGTGAGTGGAATTTTAAATATTATAAAAGAGATTTCGACCAGGAAGAGATGCAGGTACAGTGGGAGAAAATAACTGTTCCTTCATGCTGGCAGCTGTGTGGTTATGAGAACCCGAACTATGCAAATACGTGTTATCCGTACCCTGTTGACCCTCCTTATGTTCCCGCTGAAAATCCCATGGGTGTTTATATGAGAAAGTTTGAGGTAAAGGATACAGAGAGGAAGCATTATATAGTTTTTGAGGGGGTTTCTTCCTGTGTGGAGCTTTACATAAATGATGAGTATGTGGGTTATTCCCAGGGCTCCCATCTGCAGGCGGAATTTGATATATCAGGCTATGTAAAATTGGGAGAAAATACTGTTACAGCCAAGGTCAGAAAGTGGTGCAGCGGAAGCTATTTAGAGGACCAGGATTTCTTCAGATTTAATGGAATTTTCCGTGATGTTTATCTTCTTTCAAGACCTGCGGGGCATATAAAGGATATAAAAATTACTACAGAAGAAAATAATATTTGTGTGGCATTTGATGGTGAGGCAGATATAACCTTAAAAGACGGAGAGAGGATTTTGGCAGAAAAATCAGCTAAAGGAGAGGCAGGCTTTACTGTAGAAAACCCAACATTGTGGAATGCAGAAAAGCCTTATCTCTACACTCTTGTTTTCAGGTATATGGACGAGGTTATAACCCAAAAGGTTGGTTTTGTTAAATATGAAATAGGACAAAACTGCGACTTTTTGGTAAATGGTGTTTCCGTAAAACTCAAAGGTGTAAACCACCATGACACTCATCCGGAAAACGGTTGGTGTATGACAGAAGAGGAGATAAAAGAGGATTTGCTTCTTATGAAGAAGCTGAACATAAATGCTATCAGAACATCACATTATCCGCCACACCCGAAATTTTTGGATATGTGTGACGAGCTGGGATTTTATGTTATGCTGGAAACAGACCTGGAAACCCATGGCTTTACTAACAGAGAAGCAGGTTTCTGTGGCTATGATTCTGTTGATAATGATATATGGCCCTGCAACAGACCTGAATGGAGAGAATCTTATGTGGAAAGAATGGAAAGGGCGTATAACAGGGATAAAAACCATGCGTCAATATATTCCTGGTCAACAGGTAATGAAAGCTCCCATGGGGATAACCACTATGAAATGATTAAATATATAAAGAGTGTTGATTCTATGCGTCTTGTCCATTGCGAAGACGCAAGCCGTGTCGGAGATACGGAAGCAATAGGAATGGGTTTTGAAGAGAGGCCGGATTTATACTCAAGAATGTACACGTCCGTTGAAGAAATAGAGGAATATGCCAAAGATGACAATAGGAAAAAGCCATATTATCTTTGCGAATATGCCCATGCAATGGGTAACGGCCCCGGAGATGTGTGGGATTATTGGGAGGTTATATATAAATATCCCAAGCTCATAGGCGGATGTATATGGGAGTGGCGTGACCATACCGTTATGGTGGATGGCGTGCCCAAATACGGAGGCGATTTTGAGGGAGAGCTTACCCATGATGCCAACTTCTGCAGTGACGGACTTGTTTTTGCAGATATGGGATTAAAGGCTGGTTCTTATGAGGCAAAGGCTGTATATCAGTATATGGACTGTCAGCTTGAGGGAACAGTGCTTAAGGTTACAAATCTTTATGATTTTACAGATTTTAACGAATACACCTTTACATATTCCATAGAAGCAGACGGGGAGTGTATAGAGAAAAAAGAGGAAAAATATAATCTGGCACCAAAGCAAACCATGGAAATAAAGCTGAATATCCCCAAGTCCTGCCGTCTTGGCGCTTACGTGACATGTACACTTACAGACAACATAGGCTATGAGGTTGCAATGAAACAGCTTAAGCTTCCCACAGAGTGCGTACAGGAAAAGAGAGAGCTGTCCCCGGATGTCAGGGTAGAAGATAAGGCGAATTACATAGTAATCAGCGGAGATGCTTTTGCCTACACAATTGCAAAGCATACAGGAATGATAGAGAGTATAGTAAAGGACGGGAAAGAACAACTGACGGCTCCCGTTGAGCTTACTGTATGGCGTGCCCCAATAGATAACGAAAGAGGATTGAAGCAAAAATGGGAATGGCACAATGTCTGGGAGGGGGAAAATGTAGACAGACTTTTCATCAAGGCATACAGCTGTGAGGCTTGCGGTAATACTGTTATTGTAGACGGAAGTATATCGGGTGTTGCAAGAACACCGCTTTTCAGATATAAAATCAAGTATTCGGTTTATGCAAACGGTGAAATGAAGATAGAACTGACAGGCGATATTAAAGAGAATTGTATCTGGCTTCAGAGAATGGGCTTTGAATTTAAAACCCCCTACCATAAGGATAAGTTCACATATTTTGGTATGGGAGATATGGAAAACTACAGAGATATGTGCCATCACGCAAAAATGGGCAGATACGAGAGTGATGCGGACAGGGAATATGTAAATTACATTATGCCCCAGGAGCACGGAAATCACATTATGACCAAGGAACTGAAAATGAAAGACGGACTTGAATTTATTGCAGAGAGCGAGTTTGAATTTAATGTTTCTCATTATACTGCAAAGCTTCTTAAGGAGGCTATGCATCAGGACGAGCTGAAAAAGGCAGACTTTACAAATATTCGCATAGACTATAAAAATTCGGGTGTTGGTTCAAATTCCTGCGGTCCTGATCTTATTGAAAAATACCGATTTGCGGAAAAGCATATAGAATTTGGATTTACCGTAAAATAGTTATTACCACGCACAAAAGACACAAAAATAAACGGAGTTGGTCACAACTCCGTTTCAGCGTGTAGAAAAACCCTATTTTAGCAAATGCTTTGCATATAAATTGCCGAACCCTATTGCGTCAGCCAGACCCTGACGCAGTTCATCGTTTCACTTTGTGAAACTCGAAAAAAGGGGCTCTGCCCCTTTAAAACGCCGAATTTATGGGGCTTGGGGCAACGCCCCAATCGTTTCTGCGAAGCAGAAAACGACTCCGCTCGGGTGGGCGAGCGGAACAGGGCAAGGCATAGCGGATGAAATCTCTTTGCAAGACATAGACTTTTTTGACAGTCTGAAACGGAGTTGGTCACAACTCCGTTTATTTTTTTTCTGCATATTTTCCAGGGGGAATCCCCACGGATTTTTTAAACACTCTTATAAAATTCGCATAGTTGCTGAATCCGCATGCTTCTGCAGTTTTTGCAACGCTCTCTCCCCGGGCGAGTAATTTTTTTGCCTCTGAAATCTTACGGGAGAGAATGTATTTCGATACAGTTGTTCCTGTATACTCCTTGAATATACGGCATAGCTGGTTGTGGGAAACAAAGGTGTTTTTGGAAATAGCCTCCAGTGACAAAAGGCTGTTATCTTTGTTATAATTAGAATTGATGTATGCCATAATTTTAAGAATCAGTTCATTGCTTGAGGCATCGCTGTCTTCGGATTCCTGTGAATGATTTTCGCTGAACATGTTGTTGACATGCACAAGAATCTGTATTAAAGCCGATTGATTAAGCACATCTGCCCCGAAGCAGTTATCGTTCTTTATCCGGGAAAAAAGCTTGTATAGCATCCTGGCCTGCTTGGGGGAGAGAGAAATTCGATGTGAGGTATCAGATGTTCTGGAATAAAAGCATCTTGACAGGTCTGTTTCCTCTGTAGAACAACTGTGCAGAAATTCGGGATTTATTTCTACAACAAAGCGCTCATACCTTTTTGCGGAGGGGTCGTTGGTGATTTTATGTGCTTCAAACTGGTTGATTACAAATAAATCTCCGTCATTTACTTCATATAGCTTATCGGCGATAAGAAAGGTTTCCCCTCCTGTGATACAAAACAAAAGCTCGCAAGTGTTGTGGGTATGAATGTCTGTATTAGTATGATTTGCATTGGAATAGTACATTCCAAACTGTTTTCCGGTTATAGCGTTCTGTATAGCACCTTCACAACTGTCAAAGTAGTATTTCATAAAATCAACCACCTTTTTTTGTGGAATTTAAACAATTGAAAAATTAGTATAGATTTATTCTATCACATTTTGGTACGAATTGCAATAAAATTGTTATAAATTGCAAAGACTTTGCGTAATTTTTGTGATATAATCCATATATGATACACTATACACTTTGGAAGAGTATCCTTTCCATAAAAAATCTTTGTGAAAAACACATAAAAACCCACCTGAAATACCGTTTTTGAGAGTGGCGGAGATATTATATTGTGGCAACAAGGCAAACAGGTTGTTTTGCCCGAGGCATCGGAGGTCCTGACTGTCAGGGTGAGAATTATAAACGAATCGCCAAAGGCAGAAACAAAAAATTTGAGAATTTATTCGTCAGGTCTGGCGAATACAACTATTGCAGAACAAGAAGTAACAATTGCGGCACTTTCTACTGAAATAGTGGAGGTAAAGCTCCAAAACGGACTCGATGAGAGGACCGGAGGAGCTGTCCGCGCAGAATTAAACTAAAAGAAAAACGCAACGGGAATTTTCCCGTTGCGTTTTTTGTGTGTAATGTGAAAATTCCACATCGGGGTTTTAAAGGGGCGCCGCCCCTTTATCCGAGTCGACGAAGTCGACGAAGAACGGCGCGTGGGTCTGGCACGCGCATAGGCGTTGTCCAAATTTTAATTTGGGTAACAACACCTATACAGGGCGTCCCAAGAAATCAAGGCAACGCCGCTGATTGATTGGTTGACGCATCGGAACAGGGCTCGGCAAGAAATGTTAAGATGTCACAATCCCTCCACCACCTATCGGTGGTCCCCCTCCCTTTGCACAAGGGAGGCAACATGTAGGGGCAAGAAAAAAGTGCGGAACACCCCGTAGGAAGTTCCGCACAATCAACCTCTTATCCAAGCTTTAAGTCGTGTACATCCCGTTTAATCTGCTTATCATTTTCTATGTAAGAGAGTACCTCTTCTGCAGAATCAAAGTAGCCATACAGGGTTTTACACTCTTTCATAATAAAGTTCTTTTCCATTGCCTCTCCGATAAAAGCTTCCAATCCGTTGTAATAGTTATCTATATTATATATTACAATGGGTTTAGTGTGTCTGCCAAGCTGCTTAAGGGTAAGAACCTCAAACAATTCTTCAAATGTGCCCATACCGCCCGGCACAATTATAAAAGCGTCTGCCATATCCTCCATTTTTGATTTACGTTGAGCCATAGTTTCTGTGTATATAAGCTCTGTACACTTATCAAAAAGCTGGGAGATGCTCTCTTCTTTAAAGAAAGAGGGAACAACCCCGTATACATTTCCGCCGGTTTTGTGAACTCCGCGGGCAGCTGCCCCCATCAGTCCGTTGGCACCTGCGCCAAAAACAAGGGAATGTCCTCTTTTTCCCATTTCTTCTCCAAGCTTTTCTACCGCTTCAATAAAGTGATTATCAAGAATTGTGCTTGATGCACCAAATACGCATATATTCATTTTCATACCTTCCCTTCATCTATATTTATATTATATATTATGCCACAATATGTGGAATTTTGCAATAAAAATTTGTTTTCTATGTGGCACCGCAAAATCGTAGGGGCAATTCCCTCGTGAAAATGAGCCCTCCTCATTGAGGAGGGTGGCACGCAAGGCGTGACGGGAGGAGTTTGCAAATTGATTTACACTCTCCCACCGACAAACCTAACGGTTTGCCACCTCCCTCACAGAGGGAGGCTGTGTAGGGGAGGGGCTTGCTCCTCCCGCAAAAAAAGCCCCCTTTAAAGGTCGAGGTTGACAAGGAAGTAATGGTTTTGAAGTCTGATTTTCCGTTTATGCTTCGTAAAAAATCCCGAAATACGTCAGTATTACAGGATTTTTGTTACTTGCCTAATTCAAAAAATAAGATATTCAAAACTGCAAAGCATCCTAAAAATCAAAAATTTTGATTTTTAGGACAATACTGCCTTATCAACCTCGACCTTAACGGGGGCAAAACAGCGTGTTTTTAGATAAAAGGTCTGCGGTCAAGGACCATGCGAAGAGGTACATCAGAACGAATAATTCCGGGAAGAGCCAGTTGGAGCTCTGTAAGACAGCAAAGTGTACCAAAGAGCATGTGCAAATCGTTAGCGCCGTCATCTGTTTCCCAGTCCACAATATTCAGCCAGGAGATATAGTCCTTTGCAAAGCCGTAAAGAGCAGCTTGAACCTCGTCAAAGCGATGCTTTGTCTGTCTTGATGCACGATTGAGGCAGAATACCCAGTCTACTTCAATAAAGTGGAACTGCTTGCCGAATTTTGGATAACCGATGCGGTCAGTACATAAGTCAAGACAGGTGTCAATCAGCTTATCGGGATAAGGGTATGCCATCCTTGCATGCTCGTAGGTGAACAGGAAGTGAAATCCGTCGCCCATGTGCTGACAAATAGAAGCCCCCTGGGGAAGGGGATATGTGCCTTTGCGCCACAGAGCAGTTTCCGGGTCGCAGTTTTTATTGAGCCAGTCAAAGTAGTTGTCAACCCAGGAATGGGGAACTGCCCTTGTAATAACAAAAGAGCTGTAAATTGCAGGGGCAATATGTCCGGGGCCTTTTGCTTCCGGCCAGTTAAGACTCTCTAAAAGCTGACACATAGCGTCGTTGTCCTCGTACTTTTTAAAATCATAAAAAGGGTATAGGGGCTTTGCATCAAAAAGCTCCAAAGCGGCAACGCAATGAGCGGTTGTATGAGAGGGAAGATGAGAGCCCTCTACAAAAAGCCCTGTTTTTTCGTCCTGGTGTGCCTGAAGTCCTTTAACCCATAGTTTTCGTTCTTCAACATCTGTGGGGAAGCAATTCAGGGTGTAAAAAATGTTGGCAGCATCAGCGCAACCGTATGCATTAGATGTGAGGTTCCGCTTGGTTTCTCCTGCGGGGTCATCCCAAATCCATCTTGCATATTCTCCTGTTGACAGCTGGTGGCTGTCAACGGTTTTCTTTATGTTATTTAAAATCGAATTTATATTGATAATATCCATTTTTTCTCCTCCAAAGCAAATTTTAATATGCAGCTAAACTGCAAAGGACTCCCACATTATAGCATTGTTTAACCCCAAAATCCCAAAATTATTTAAATTCGGTATAAATTGCAATAAATTTGGTGAGATTTGCAATAATATTATTAAAATTTTATGTTATAATTAAGAATAGCGTATAGCTGAATTGTTTTTTAAAAATGGAGGTGAAGGAATGATTGATTTAAAAATTGTCAATGCAAAACGGGAGGAATTATTCCGTGTCAGCGGTGATCAGATTGACACTGTTTATAACGGAAGGTTTGCAGATGGCGATAAAATCATAGTCGATTTAAAGAATATTCAGTTTATTTCGATTCAGCTTGACGAAACTCTGGAGGAGAGTATCGTCTATTGTCCGAATCAAAGGCTTGACTTTATGGTTCCTAAAGGAAGAATGAAGGATTGCTACCACGACGATGCCTTCGAAGGTGATGTGCATCGGATGCGAGTGAGAGAGGTTTCAGAGGAGGAGTTTTACAGTTACAGAAAAATTTCTCTCAACTCTCATGACTCTAAAATCAGCAAAGGCTTCCCTCATGCGGAGGCAAACTTTGTTACACGAAATGAAGCTTTCTTTTTAGAAAGAAATGCCATTGACGGAATTATCCGCAATGAATCTCATGGGTATTACCCATACCATTCCTGGGCAGGGGGTGCTCGTGAGGATTTAGAGTATTATTTGTATTTTGGCGGGGATGTTGAGATTGATAAAATAGATTTTTATCTTCGTGCGGATTTCCCTCACGATACATATTGGAAGTCAATGGAAATAGAATTTTCTGACGGCACAAGAGTTCCTGCGGAATTCAAGGAGACCGCCGAGGCGCAAAGGGTAACCTTTGAACCAAAGGTTACGAAGTTTGTTCACCTGACAAATTTCAAGCAGGCAGTTTTTCCCCTTTCCTGGGCGGCGCTTACACAAATAGAGGTTTTTGGCAGATATATTAAGGAGGATTTAAGTAAAATGGAAGTAAGAAATGCAGCAAATTCAAAAGATGCAAAACATTATACAACTGATAGATTAAGAGAGGAATTTTTAATTCAGAACCTTTTTACAAAGGATAATTCAAGAATGGTATACAGCCATATCGACAGAATAATCACAGCAGGCTTTATGCCTGTATATGGCGAGCTTAAGCTGGAAGCCGGCAAAGAGCTTGCGGCTGACTATTTCCTGCAAAGACGTGAAATGGGTTGTATCAACATTGGCGGTAAAGGTATTATTACCATTGATGGTGTTGATTACGAGATGAACCCAAGAGATGGTATATACGTAGGTATGGGCAACAAAGAGATAACATTCAAGAGTGTGGACAGCGAAGACCCTGCAAAGTTTTATGTTTCATCCTGCCCTGCTCATAAATCATACCCTATTGTAAAGATTGATATTACAAAGGCAAAGAAGGTTCCCTGCGGAAGCGTTGAGGATTGTAACAAGAGAGTTATCAACCAGTACATACACCCGGAGGTAATGGAGAGCTGTCAGCTTTCAATGGGACTTACCCAGCTTGAGCCCGGCTCCAACTGGAATACAATGCCCACCCACACCCACGACAGACGTATGGAGGTTTATCTCTATCTTGATATGGGGCCTGACGATGCAGTATTCCACATGATGGGAGAGCCTACAGAAACCCGCCATATAGTTATGCACAATGAAGAGGCGGTTATATCACCCAGCTGGTCAATTCACAGTGGCGTTGGTACAAAGAACTATTCATTTATCTGGGCAATGTGCGGCGAAAATCAGGAATTTACAGATATGGACTTTATCGAAACAAGAGATATCAGATAGGAGAGAGAAATATGTTTAGATTAGACGGAAAGGTTGCCCTTGTAACAGGTGCCTCTTATGGAATCGGTTTTGCAATTGCTAAAGGCTTTGCAGAGGCAGGTGCAAAGGTAGTATTTAACGATATTAAGCAGGAACTTGTTGATAAGGGCATTGCGGCATATAAGGAAGCCGGAATAGATGCAAAGGGCTATGTTTGCGATGTTACTGACGAGGCGGCTGTGACAGCAATGGTTGCACAGATAGAAAAAGAGGTTGGCGACATAGATATTCTTGTAAACAATGCAGGAATTATAAAAAGAATTCCAATGCACGAAATGACAGCAGAGGAGTTCAGACAGGTCGTAGATGTAGATTTAAATGCTCCATTTATAGTATCAAAGGCTGTTATTCCTACAATGCTCAAAAACGGACATGGAAAAATAATAAACATTTGTTCTATGATGAGTGAGTTTGGAAGAGAAACTGTATCAGCTTACGCCGCTGCAAAAGGCGGACTTAAGATGCTTACAAGAAACATCTGCTCCGAGTATGGTGAGTTTAATATACAGTGTAACGGCATAGGTCCGGGCTATATAGCAACTCCCCAGACTGCACCCTTGAGAGAGCCTCAAGCAGATGGCTCAAAGCACCCCTTTGACAGCTTTATCTGTGCAAAGACCCCCGCGGGAAGATGGCTTGAACCTGAAGAATTGGTTGGTCCGGCAGTGTTCCTTGCATCAGAGGCATCAAATGCAGTAAATGGACATATTCTCTATGTTGACGGGGGTATTCTTGCCTATTTTGGCAAGCAACCCAAATAATTTTGCTCGTTGCGGGAATGGATTCCTCCTCCCCGATGAGAAAATGGAGAGCGCCTTTTGGCAATGGGTTTGTCTATGTATTCCTTCACCAACACAGACAACCCTTCTCCATTGATAAAGGTGAAAAAAACGCCATGGAAATATCAATTTTCCATGGCGTTTTTTGTTAGTCAATATAATAGTAATATTCTATTAAATCCATAAGCTCTCCGGAGCTTAAAATACCTAAAGCAAGTAAAAAAAGATATACAATCAAGGAAACAATGGTTATTATTGTGGCAATAATATTAAGTGTTTTTGCAACCTTGATTTTTTCCCGCTCCTCTTCGGCATTATTTGTGTTTGACCCAAGAAGCGTATATACAAGGCCGATTATACCCATAACAAAAGAAACAAAGGGAACAAAAAAGCAACAGGATAAAGCCCCCGTACAAATATTTGCAACAGACCATGCAAGAAGTCCAATGTGTCGGGAGGGGTTTTTGGTCTGTTTTTGGGAAGATTGATTATCAGCTGTGGGAGGAGGCAGAACAACTGCCTCTTTAGTGGGGGCAACAAAGTTTTTTGCACCGCAGGCGGAGCAGAATTGATTGCCGTCCGGTATTTCTGTACCACAGAATTTACATTTAATCATAACATATCAAATCCTTTCAGAAAACATAGAAATTGCGAACCAATCCAAATATAAAGAAAAGAAAAACTATAGCTGTAACGATAAATAATATGGATAGTTTGCACTTTTGAGAGATTTTTTTCAGATAACCAAAAAGAATGCCAAAATAAATATATAAAGCAAGTGCAGCACCGGGTATAAGCATAAAAACAACAAAGGCATTATAGCCCACAGCGGCTGCAAGGTCGCCGTAAAATAAGGATATGATTGCGCGGGTGGCGCCACAAGCTGGACACAACAAGCCTGTAATACTTCGAAAAATACAAGGCAGAGGCAATCTGACAAAAAGTGCCCAACAAATTATTCCGCCCGCCAAAGCGGGAAAGCCAATCCCTGCAATGATTTTAAATAGTCTATTTTTTGGCATTTTTAGCACCTGCAAAGTAATTTATACCCATATTTTACAACAAGAACAGATAAAAATCAAGAAAAATCTATATAATCTGATTTGGGATTGTTTCAGGAGTATTATTTTTTAAAAAATTTACATTTTTGTATGGAAATTATTATTACTTTATGATACAATGAGAGTATTATGGAATAATCAGGCACAAAAATCTACGTCTCCTTTGGAAAAAGGGGAAGAACAAATCCGTTTTCTTCAAGGGAAGAGATGTCTGCGGCGACTATCTCGTCTGCGACTCTTATTATGTTTATCCTAACAAGGGGGGCAGGGTCTTCATAGTTGAGAACATTGTAAGAATATCTTACTGCTCTTTTTCCCCTGTGGTTGTTCAGGTCAAAGCCTCCCTCTGCAATAATGCTGTTGTATATTGTGTAGACAGTATCAAGTTCTTCGGGAATTGTGATGTGGGATATATCAAAGGGGCTTTCTTCCACATGGTAACCGCAGGAATTTATATAAGTAATATTTTCGTGATTTGTATTTGCGTCTATTCTGAAGAAAATCAATATAAAGATTATCACAGAAAGCGATGCTGTAAGAATTGCAATTGCAAAAGAATTTGGGTGTGTTTTTTTATAAGCGGACATTAGTAAACCTCCTAGGGTGACAGAAGTTATCTGAACCACGATTTTCAATGGTTAATTTTCGCTTCTGCCACGTTAAAATACTCGGTAATCCGTCAAGGATTACCTGCGCTTTTACCTTGCATAAGCATAAAATTCCCTCTTTGAAAATTCTTCGACCTTAAACTGATGAAATTTCGAGGGGATTTTGGTGCGGAAGATGAAGCAAGGCTGGCGCCTTGCAAAGATGACAAGACGAAATACACCGAAATTACGCAGTTTAAGGCGTAGTTCGGATATCTCCTGTCACCCTATGTTTAAATATTTATGCTTGTAAAAAATCTATTATGAAAGAAAGGCGGAGAGGGATAGAATGCGACTTGACAAATATCTTGCAGATTGCGGAACAGGCACCAGAAGCGAAATCAAGAAGCTTATCCGCTCGGGGGCTGTTTCTGTAACAGGAGCAGAAAAGCTTGTGCCTGAATTAAAAATTGACGAAAAAACAGCAGAAGTTTTTGTGAATGGAATAAAAATGATATACAGAAAATATATTTATCTGATGCTGAACAAGCCGGAGGGGTATATTTCTGCCACCTGGGACAAACACAAGCCTGTTGTCCTTGATTTAGTACCCCGGGAATATTTACATTTTGAGCCATTTCCTGTGGGACGGCTTGATATTGACACAACGGGTCTTTGTATTCTTACAAACGATGGAGAGCTTGCCCATAATATATTGAGTCCATCCCGACACATACCGAAAACATATATGGCAAGGGTAGACGGACAGCTTGGAGAAGAAGATATAAAAGCCTTTGAAGAGGGGATGGATTTGGGGGATTTTGTTGCCAAGCCTGCAACCCTTGAAATTCTGGAATCAACTTCGGAAGAAAGTGTGGCAAGAGTAATAATTCAGGAGGGCAAATTTCATCAGGTAAAGCGTATGTTTGAGAAGGTAGGAAAAACCGTGACCCGCCTTAAACGTGTTGCAATGAACAACCTTTATCTTGACGAAAGCCTTGAAGAGGGCGAAATACGGGAATTGACAGAAGAAGAATTGGAGTTGTTGACAAATGACAAAAAGCGGTGAAAATGAAAAAATATTGCCCCGTGCGGCGGTTATACAGGATATATCAGGCTTTGGAAGAGTTTCCCTTACAGAGGCACTTCCCATTATGTCGGCAATGGGGGTGGAGGTTTGTCCTCTTCCAACTGCTGTACTGTCCACCCATACCTATGAATTTAAAAACTATACTCTTCTTGACCTGACCGATGAAATGGAAAAAATTATTGCTCACTGGGAAGAGCTTGGAATAGATTTTGATGCAGTTTACAGCGGATATATGAGTTCTGCACGACAGATAGAAATTACTACTGAATTTATAGAAACGCAGAAGGAAAAAGGAGCAATTATTGTAATTGACCCTGTTCTTGGGGACAATGCCTTGCTTGATGTAAAAACAGTGTATTCCGAGAGAATGAATGATTTAATTGACGGAATGCGTGAAATGAGCCAAATTGCGGATGCGATTACTCCTAATTTAACCGAGGCGTGTCTGCTTTTGGATTGGGAATATCCAAAGGGACCCATAAGCGATGCTGATATAAAGGAGCTTTTGGAGAGGCTTTCCCAAAAGGGACCTGAAATTGTTGCCATAACAAGTGTTATGGACAGCGAAAGCTCTATGTGTGTTGCAGTTTATGACAGAAAGAAAGACCTGAAATGTAAAATTGAATGCGGATATGTAGACAGACCTTTTCATGGCACAGGGGATATATTTACAAGTGTATTTACAGGGGCGTTGATGAATAAGATGTCTGCCATTGATGCTGCAAACCTTGCGGCAGACTTTGTTGCAGAGGCAATAAACCGTACAATAAAGTATCCCGAGATGCCGGTACGACACGGAACTCTTTTTGAACCTGTGCTTCGGGAAGGATATTTTGCAAAGACGGAATATCCTCAAAGAGTAAAGTATATATAAAGGGTGTGGGAATATGATTTCTAAAATTAACAGCGTGGGTCTTACAGGAATGGACGGCTACAGTATAGGAGTAGAAGCGGACATAAGCAGCGGCGTACCCACATGGGATGTGGTAGGTATGCCCGATGTTGCTGTGCGTGAATCCAAAGAGCGTATTCGTTCTGCCCTGAAAAACTCGGGGCTTACCATTCCAGGGAAGAGAATTGTTATAAATCTTGCTCCTGCAGATGTAAAAAAAGAGGGCGCATATCTTGATTTGCCCATTGCCCTTGGAATATTGACAGGGAGCGAACAGCTTGTAATAAATAATTTAAAGGAGTGCTGCTTTTTTGGAGAGCTTTCTCTTGACGGAGCTCTTCGAAGTGTAAGAGGGGCGCTTCCCATGGCGATTACTGCTTATCAAAACGGGGCAAAAAAATTGTTTCTCCCCGAACCGAACGTCAAAGAGGCGGCTGTGGTAGAGGGACTTGAGGTGTACGGAGTCAGACATATAGTTGATTTGGTAAAGCATTTTACAGGAGAAGAGCTTATACCAAGAACTACTGTGGATGTAGACGGCTTGTTTGACAGTGCCATAGATAATATGCCGGATTTTTCAGAGGTAAAGGGTCAGGAAAGTGCAAAGCGTGCTTTGGAGATTGCAGCGGCAGGAAGTCATAATATTTTGATGATTGGACCGCCGGGGTCAGGCAAGACAATGCTCGCCCAGAGAATTCCCTCTATATTGCCGGCTATGACCTTTGACGAGGCTCTTGAGGTGACAAAGGTTCACAGTATTGCAGGGAGAATTCCAAAGGGGCTTCCAATGGTGGCAAGCAGACCTTTCAGAAGTCCTCACCACACAGTATCGGCAGTAGGACTTACAGGGGGCGGTAACGGAATACCAAAGCCCGGGGAGATAAGCCTTTCTCATCACGGAATATTGTTTTTGGATGAGCTGCCTGAATTTCGCAAGGATGCCCTTGAGGTTATGCGACAGCCTCTTGAGGACGGAACGGTTACTATTACAAGAGCGGGAGGCACATATTCCTACCCCTGTAATATAATGCTTGTAGCCTCCATGAATCCTTGCCCATGCGGATATTATGGGGACAAAAAGCACGATTGCAGTTGTTCTCCGCAAAAAATCAGCAAGTACCTTTCTAAAATAAGCGGACCTCTTCTTGACAGAATAGATTTACATATTGAAGTTCCTGCGGTTGATTATGAGGACCTTGGAAAAAAGAGCAGCGCAGAAGCTTCTGTTGAAATAAAGAAGAGGGTGGACAGAGCAAGAGAAATTCAGCTTAAAAGATATGCGGGCACAGGAATATATTCCAACAGTCGCCTGACAGCAGCAATGATAGACGAGGTTTGCGAGCTTGACAGCGAGGGTGCAGAAATGCTTAAAAACGCATTTGAGATTTTAGGACTCAGTGCCAGAGCGCACAATCGAATTTTAAAGGTGGCAAGGACAATTGCTGACCTTGCGGGAAATGAGAAGATTGCACAGGAAAATATTGCGGAAGCAATAAGATACAGGTCCCTTGACAGAAAGTTCTGGGCATAATAACAATATTTTATCGGAGGAATAGTTTTGAAATTACACATTGTATTGGTAGAGCCTGAAATTCCATCTAATACGGGAAATATTTCAAGAACCTGTTCTGTAACAGGGGCAAGCTTGCACCTTGTGCATCCCCTGGGCTTTGACATAAGCGAAAAGCAGGTGAAGCGGGCGGGACTTGATTATTGGGATGAGCTTGATTTACATGAATATCAGTCCTTTGAAGAGGTAAGAAAAAAGTATCCAAAGGGTAATTTTTATTATTGTACAACAAAGGGAAAGAATACCTACAGCGATATAGACTACAAGGAAAATAAAGATGAAGATATCTTCCTTGTTTTCGGCAAGGAAACCAAAGGTTTGCCCGAGAGCTTGCTCTTGGAAAACTATGACAGTTGTATTCGTATTCCCATGAAAGAAAATATGAGGTCGCTTAATCTGTCCAACTCGGTGGCGATAATTGCCTATGAGGTGCTTCGGCAGTTTGAGTTTGAGAATTTGGAAAGGGAGGGAGAACTGCATGATAAAAATAGTTACTGATATGGCGGCGGATATATCAAAAGCAGAAGCAGAGGAATTTGGCATAGAAGTTCTGCCATTTATGATTTCTGTGGGAGAACGCCAGATAGTTGCGAATTTAAACCTTTCGCCCCCAGAGTTTTATGAAATAGTAGAGGCTTCCGAGGAAATTCCTCACACAAGCCAGATGAGTCCCTCGGATTTAGAGGATTTATACAGAAAAATCGGCAAGGAAAATCAGATTATTCATATAACAATGTCTGCTAAAGGAAGCGGTATAAACAATACCTCAAATCTTGTGGCAGGACAGCTGGCGGAAGAGGGCTTTGATATTACGGTTATTGACTCGGGAATGTTTGCAAAGCCTATTGGATGTGGCGTAATTGAGGCTGCAAAAATGGCAAATAATGGTGCAACAAAGCAGGAAATAATTGATTATGTAACAGAGGTATATGCCCGTGATACGGCATATTTCCTTGTGGACGATTTGACCTATCTTAAAAAAGGCGGAAGAATAAAAGCTACCACAATGGCAATCAGTATGGTGCTTGATATAAAACCCATACTTGTTATAAAGGATGGATTGGTGGAAGCCTTTCAAAAGATACGGGGCTTGAAAAAAGCGTTGTCGGTTTTGGTTGATTTTATTGAAGAGAGAATGGACAATCCGGAGGAGAATGAGGTTTTGATTCTTCACTCTGACGCCCCTGATAAAGCGGATATTATAGAGGCTATGATAAGGGAGCGGATAAACCCAAAATCCATAAAAAGAGATTATATAGGTCCTGTTATAACATTCCATGCAGGGACGGGGCTTATCGGGGTTTATTTTAAACACAAGAAGCCTTTTGCGGAATACGAAAACAAGTAAAAAGAGGTGACTGCTATGTTTCTGGAACACGATGAAATGAAGTTTGCAATATTGTATACTCTTGAAAAGAATATAGAGCCTATAAGTATGCCCGCTCTTTGTGATATTCTCACCTGGGAAAAACAGGTAATGAACTATTTTGATTTGGCGCTTATGCTCAACGAGCTTATAGATGATGGCTTTGTAGACAGCAAATACTATCGGGATGAGCGGTCCTTTTTGCTCAACGAAAAAGGAAAAGAAACCAATATGTTCTTCTTCGAGAGAGTACCAAAGAGTATTCGCAACAGAATTGACAAGGCCATTGCAGAAATTAAGTTTGAGGAGCAGGCAAATCCCAATGCTATTATTACAGAGGTAATACCCGTTGCTCCCCATCAGTATATGGCATCTATGAATATGCTTGATGCAAATCTTCCACTGCTTGAGCTGAAGATTTATGCCGGCAGCCGTGCAGATGCAGAGCAGGCAACCAAGCTCCTTAAAGAGCAGGCAGAGGACATTTATAAAATAATAAACGAGAAAGTGATAAAATAACGGCGATTTATCTTGACGATAAAGCACAAAATTGATATAATAAAAATCAGTATGATGGGGTGGTTTGTCTGCAACCGCCACGACAAAAGGAATATAGCAGACGGAAAGGCTATGAAAATTATGGAAAAGCTCGGACTTAACGAAATACGCGAGAGATACCTCTCGTTTTTTGAAAGCAAGGGGCATCTTCGCTTGCCCTCATTCCCCCTGGTACCCCAGGGCGATGCAAGCTTGCTTCTTATAAATGCGGGGATGGCTCCCTTAAAGCCGTATTTTACAGGCAAGGAGGTTCCTCCGAGAAAGCGTGTTACAACATGCCAGAAGTGTATCAGAACTCCTGATATAGAGTGTGTTGGTCTTACTGCAAGACATGGTACCTTCTTTGAGATGCTGGGTAACTTTTCCTTTGGTGATTATTTTAAAAAGGAGGCTACTGCCTGGGCATGGGAGTTTATAACAAAGGTGTTGGAAATTCCCGAGGACAGACTTTGGGTCAGCGTATACGAAGAGGACGAAGAGGCTGTTAAGATTTGGACAGAGCAGGTTGGCGTTGCCCGTGACAGAATAGTTTACCTTGGCAAAGAGGATAACTTCTGGGAAATCGGAACAGGACCCTGCGGACCATGTTCAGAAATCTATTTCGACAGAGGAGAGGCATTTGGCTGCGGCAGTCCCGATTGTGCAGTTGGCTGTGACTGTGACAGATTTGTTGAATTCTGGAATCTTGTATTTACACAATTTGATAAGGACGAAGAGGGCAACTATAATCGTCTTGCAAATCCCAACATTGATACAGGTATGGGTCTTGAACGTATTGCATGTATTATGCAGGGTGTTACCTCTATATTCGAGGTTGATACAATCCGTAAGATATTGGATAGTGCAGCCGAGATGGTTGGTGTTACCTACGGCAAGGACAAGCAGACAGATATATCTCTTCGTGTTATAACAGACCACATCAGAAGTACTGTATTTATGGTATCTGATGGTATTCTTCCCTCTAACGAGGGCAGAGGCTATGTTCTTCGCAGACTTTTAAGACGTGCTGCAAGACACGGCAGACTTTTGGGACTTAAGGAAGCTTTCCTCTATAAGCTTGCAAAGGTTGTAGCAGGGGAGTCGGGAGACGCTTATCCTTCCCTTAAGGATAACTTTGAATATATCGAAAAAGTTATCAAAACTGAGGAACAGCGTTTTGAAGAAACAATTGACCAGGGCATAAATATCCTTGGTGAATATACAGAAGAGCTTAAAAAGAGCGGAAAAACCCAGCTTTCGGGGGAGAACGCCTTTAAGCTTTATGATACCTATGGCTTCCCCATTGACCTCACCCGTGAGATTTTGGCAGAGAATAAAATGACTGTCAACGAAGAGGAATTCAAGGCTCTTATGGAAGACCAGAGAGAGCGTGCAAGAGCGGCTCGTGGTGATATGGAAGGCGAAGCCTGGAAAGAAGATATTTTTGCAACAATCGAAGCTGCAACAATATTTGACGGCTATGAAAACACAGAGCTTTCAGCAGAAATTCTTGGTATAGGCAAGGATGGCGAGAGAGTAGACGGCGCAACAGACGGGGATGAGATTACACTTGTTCTTGACAGAACACCTTTCTATGGTGAGAGCGGCGGTCAGATTGGTGACAGCGGTGTTATTGAAACAAAGAGCGGAGCGGTTAAGGTTCTGGATACCAAAAAGCTTAACGGCAAGTTCCTCCATATATGTAAGGTGGAGAAAGGAACTGTAAATGTAGGCGACGAGGCTCTGTGCAAAATAGATAACGAACGCAGACTTGCAATCAGACGCAACCATTCATCTGCCCACCTTCTTCAGGCGGCACTTCGTCATACTCTTGGCAACCATGTTGCACAGGCGGGTTCTTATGTTGACGAGGAAAGAATGAGATTTGACTTCTCTCACTTTGCGGCAATGACCCAGGAAGAGTTGAGTGCTGTTGAAGCAGAGGTAAACAAGGTTATATTTGAAAATCTTGAAATAGAATGCAGCGAAAAGAGCATTGACGAGGCAAAGGCAATGGGTGCTACGGCACTCTTTGGAGAAAAATATGGGGAAAGAGTTCGCGTTGTAAAGATGGGGGATTACAGCCTTGAGCTTTGCGGCGGTACTCATGCAAGCTCTACAGGCGCCCTTGGACTCTTTAAAATTGTGAGCGAGAGCGGTGTTGCAGCAGGTGTACGCCGAATAGAAGCTGTTACAGGTATGGGCGTGCTTAAGCTTCTTGAAGAAAAGCAAGAGCTTATCCTTAAGACCGCTGCTGCATTCAAGCTTAAATCTCCTGCAGAAATTGCTGTAAAGGCAGAGGCTGTAGTAAACGAGAACAGAGAGCTTGAAAGAAAGCTTGAAAAGTTCAATGATAAAATGGCGGCTCTTCGGACAAAGAATATGATGGCATCTGTAAGACATCTTGGGGCAGTAAATGTGTTGGCAGCTCAAGTTGATGGAATGGGCGCTAACGAAATGAAGGCTCTGGCTGATAATGCCAAGTCACAAATGACAGCAGGTGTTGTTGTTCTCGCTGCAAATGACGGCGGAAAAATCACCTTTGTTGCTATGGCAATGCCCGAAGCGGTAGCTGCAGGTGTTCATTGCGGAAACATTATAAGAGAGGTTACTGCAATCTGTGGCGGCAAAGGCGGCGGTAAGCCCGATATGGCACAGGGCGGCGGCACAGACCCACTCAAGATAGACGACGCCCTCTCAAAGGTTGATGAAATTATTACAGGAATGCTTAAATAAAAGGTTGTGAAAATATGAATGATTGTCTTTTTTGTAAAATAGCTGCAGGGGAAATTCCCTCTACAAAGGTGTATGAGGACGAAAAGGTTTATGCCTTTTTGGACATTGACCCCCAAGCCCCGCATCATATAATTATTATACCAAAGGAGCATATTTCCTCCGGAAATGAAATTACAGAGGAAAATGCGTCGGTGGTAGGACACATTTTTGCAGTAGCTGCAACCATTGCAAAGGAAAAGGGGTTTGCAGAAAAAGGCTGGAGAATTGTGAATAACTGCGGAAGCGATGGAGGACAGACAGTAGGACATTTACATTTTCATCTTCTTGCAGGCAGAAATCTCGGTTGGCCTCCGGGCTAATATAATGCGGAGTGTCCTATAGGACACTCCGCTAGTTTTTATATATCATCGGTTAACTCTAAAATATAATCTGTACTTGTTTTGTAAAATCTTGCAAGCTTTATAAGTACATCAGTTGGTATGTCACGTTTGCCTAATTTATAGTTAGAATATAATCGTTTCTGCCTTTTGAATTACTGCCCGTTAGAGCACACTTTATACTATGTAAATTTTGTCGGTAAATATCTTGACAGCCTCTGCGGCATCAAGTGCAGAAGCCTTTTCTTCAAATGCTCCGAAAACAGAGGTTCCGCTTCCGCTCATCATGGAGATTATGGCGCCATGCTGTGTAAAAAGTTGCTTAATATCGTAAATAACAGGAATTGCCTTGGCAGTAACTGCTTCTAAAATATTTCCTGTATTTTTTACAATCATTTCTAAATCTCCCTTTCGTATACCATCTGCAACAGCGGGTACACAAAGGTCTTCTGGACGATTGTCAAGGGATAAATTCTGATAAACCCAGGCAGTGGAAACAGATTCCTTTGGCTTGGCAATTACATAATAAAGCTTTGGTGGCAAAGGAAGAGGGGTAAGTATCTCGCCTATTCCCTCTGCCAGGGCACAACCGCCCATTATGCAAAAGGGGACATCTGCACCGAGAGTTCCGCCGATTTTCATAAGCTCATCTAAAGAGAGGGGATTGCCTGTAAGACGGTTCAGAGCCTTAAGCACGCCTGCAACATCTGCACTTGCTCCTGCAAGGCCTGCTCCGTTTGGAATATTATTTACAATACTAATGTCTGCCCCAAGGGAAAGACCGGTTGCTTTAAAGAATGCAACTGCACCCCGATATGAGAGAGCATCTTCTCCAATGGGGACAGTTTTGTCACTGCAAGAGAGAGTTATTTTCCCGTCCTTCCTTAAGGATACGGTTACAGTGTCGAAAACAGGAATTTCATTGAAAATAAGCTCTACATCGTGATATCCGTCAGGCCTTTTTGATATAACATCAAGGGCAAGATTTATTTTTGCGTTGCAATTCAAGGTCAAAGAATTAAGGGGAATACTCATAGGGAAATATCCTTTCATCAATAGGGTGACAGGAGATATCCGAACTACGCCTTAAACTGCGTAATTTCGGTGTATTTTGGCTTGTCATCTTTGCAAGGCGCCAGCCTTACTTCATCTTCCGCACCAAAATCCCCTCGAAATTTCATCAGTTTAAGGTCGAAGAATTTTCAAAGAGATAATTTTATGCTTATGCAAGGCAAAAACGCAGGTAATCCTTGACGGATTACCGAGTATTTTAACGTGGCAGAAGCGAAAATTAACCATTGAAAATCGTGGTTCAGATAACTTCTGTCACCCTAAGTTGTAACACCGCCAAAAATGGCGGTGTTTTTTTATTCTTCACTATTATTTTCAGCTGGAGCTTCGATGGGTTCTTCAAAAAGGCGGTCAAATTCATCGCCCTCAATTTTCTCTTTATCAAGCAAAAGCTCTGCAACAGTTGTAAGCTTATCCTTATTCTCGTTGAGGATTTGGGTACAGCGCTTGTAGCAACCGTCTATAATTGATTTAATTTCAGCATCAATTTCTGCGGCTGTATCCTGGCTGTAATCAACAGTATGACCATAATCACGGCCAAGAAATACCTCGTTGTTCTGGTCGCCAAAGGTTCTTGTGCCCAGCTTGTCGCTCATACCATATTTAGTAACCATAGCCTTTGCAATATTTGTTGCTCTTTCAATATCATTTGATGCCCCTGTGCTTATGTCGCCAAGCATAAGCTGTTCTGCAACACGTCCTCCAAGGAGGGAAACAATCTCCTCAAGCATTTCCGTTTTGGAATTGAAGAAGGTGTCCTCCTTTGGAAGTGACATAGTGTATCCGCCTGCTCTGCCTCGGGGGATGATAGAAACCTGATGAACTCTGTCCTGGGTGGGAAGCATTTTTGATACAACTGCGTGACCCGCCTCGTGGAAGGCTGTAAGCTTACGCTCTCTTTCAGTAACCTTTCGGGATTTCTTTTCAGGTCCTGCAACAACCTTCATAATGGACTCTTCCAGGTTTGCCATAGTAATTTCTGTATTGTTCTGCCGAGCCGCAAGAATTGCAGCTTCGTTCATAAGATTCTCTATATCAGCACCTGAAAAACCAATAGTGGTTTTTGCAAGAACAGAAAGGTCAACATCTGCCGCAAGGGGCTTGCCCTGTGCGTGTACCTTCATTATTTCTTCTCTCCCCACAACATCGGGAGCATCTACTACAACCTGTCTGTCAAAACGACCGGGACGAAGAAGTGCAGGGTCCAGAATGTCAGGTCTGTTTGTAGCAGCTATAATAATAACCCCTTCGTTTACACCAAAACCGTCCATTTCAACAAGGAGCTGATTGAGAGTCTGCTCGCGTTCGTCATGACCGCCTCCAAGACCTGCCCCTCTGTGTCTGCCCACTGCATCAATTTCGTCTATGAAAATAATACAGGGGGAGCATTTTTTAGCTGTTTCAAAAAGGTCACGGACACGGGAGGCACCAACACCTACAAACATTTCTACAAAGTCCGAGCCTGAAATGGAGAAGAAAGGAACACCGGCTTCTCCTGCAACGGATTTTGCAAGAAGTGTTTTACCTGTTCCTGGGGGGCCTACAAGAAGCACACCCTTTGGAATTCTTGCGCCAAGCTTGCGAAAGCGGTCGGGAGATTTAAGAAATTCTACAATCTCACGAAGCTCTTCCTTTTCCTCGTCAGCACCTGCAACATCGGCAAAGGTCTTGTTTGTTTTGCCGTCTGCAGCCATCTTGGCTTTGCTTTTGCCAAAGTTCATCATACCACGGCTTCCGCCGCCTCCTGATTGACGCATAAACGCAAGCCAGAAAACAATAAAAATAATGGAAAGTCCCAGAGTAGGCAGAATTGTCAGCCACCAGGGAGGACTGTAAGGAAGAGGAGTATCTACCTTAAGCTTGCCCTCACTTATCTGGTCCTGCATAGCGGTACCTGCATCTTCCCGAAGTATCCAGTATCCGGGAACTTCAACCTCAAGAACTGTTCCGTCATTGAGTATTGCAACTGCAATATCGTCTACAACAGAGAGCTCTGACACCTCACCTTGCTGAATTTTTAAAACAAGGTCAGAGTATATATGCTCGTCAACCATTTTTGGTGGAGAAACAAAAGAAAAAATCCCAACAATAATGGCAAACAAAAGCAGATAAAAGCCTATGCTTTTAAAATATCGTTTCACTTGATTTCCTCCTAAATATATATGTTATTGTAATAATAAAAAACAAATCAATTCAATATATTAGTATATCATAGTATTTTTTAAAATGCAAGGTGTAAATGTTTAAGTTAACAGAATGTTTATAATTTTTTGGCGACGGAAAATGGCATATTTCCCCTTGACAGGAAATATGAATGAGAGTAAAATGAACAATAATTATTATTGTTCCCCTGGAGAGTATAATAATTCAAGAATCAAAGTGAAAGGACGGAGAAAGTATGTTTAGAAAATTTTTAATGGGAGCACTGACAATTTTATTGCTGTGCAGTATACTTGCAGGCTGCGGAGGAGAAAGTGCGAACAGCACAGAGCCACAGAAAATCCTTGTGACAATGGAGAACGGCGATGAATTTACTATAGAAACAGCTCCTCAATATGCACCTGAAACCTGTAATAACTTTATTGAATTAGTAGAAAGCGGCTTTTATAACGGTCTTACATTTCACAGAGTAATAGATGGTTTTGTTGCACAGGGAGGCGACCCCAGCGGCGACGGAACGGGAGGCAGCGGGAAGCCTATAAAAGGCGAGTTTGCAGCAAATGGCTTTGAACAAAATACTCTTTCCCATACAAGAGGAGTTGTTTCCATGGCAAGAAGAGGCGGAGATATGGACTCTGCCACAAGTCAGTTCTTTATTTGCTATGATGATGTAACTGACCTTGACGGACAGTATGCGGCTTTCGGAAGCGTGGTTGAGGGAATGGAAACAGTTGATAAGTTTCTGGAAATTAAAAGAGATGCAGCGGGAATGCCCGAAACACCAATAGTGATAAAAGAAATGAAAGTAATAAAATAAAAAAAGAGCTATCTCACAAAGTGAGATAGCTCTTTTTAAAATCCTAACTCCTCGCCAACGAGAATTATCTTAATTCTGTTTTTAACATTACTTTTTCTTGTTTTTACAATATAGGAGCATATACAATTCTCTGCCAGACAGTCTGTGCACTTTCCCTTTTGACAGCCTGTTTTAGTAAAACCAAAGCGCTTTACATTTGCAGGTGCTGCCACATTTCTTGCCCGATATTCTGCGTCCTCTAATGTATCACAAACCTTATTCATTCCCGCAATAACCAACACGCTTTTTGGACCAAAGCACATTGCAGCAACCCGGTTGCCTGTACCGTCAATGTTTACTAAAATTCCGTCAGAGCTGATGGCGTTGGCACTCATTAAAAAGGTGTCACACAAAAGGGACTGACGCATAAGCTCGGTTCTTTCCTCGGGAGTTTCGGCGGTTGCTCTGTCAATAAGCTTATACCCCTCTTTGCGGAGCTGTTCCACAAGGCCTAACTGGTCAACCGTCCGGGAGCCGCCCCAGGAAACAGTGTCACCTTTGTCTATTAAGGAGATTGCCTTTTCACAGGCAGCTGCGGCGTTGTCGCAATAATATGCTTCAAAACCTCTTTTTTCAAGGTGTGAAATAAGAGTATCGGCAGTTTTTTTGTAATCCATTTTATAACAGCCTCCCACTAAATAAGCTTTGGAAGTTGAGGTAACATTTTGGCACGAGAAAGTCCTTTACCAACTATGTATGCAATAATAAAGTCCACGCAATGGTGTGCCATTGTGCCGATAATAGTAATCCAAACGAGTGCCGCAATGGAATATCCCTCTGTGGGGGTAGAAAGACCGCCTGTAAAGAATATCATTACCACAATACCCTCTATAACGGAATGAATTACTCCTGTAATCAAGCAGAGTGGGATGGCACGCATACCTTTTTTAATAAAATATGCACCCAAAACAGCAAATAAAACATGAGAAGCCGCGCGAACAGCAACAACCAGTGGAGCAGTAAAGAAGAAACCGATAGTTGTGCCTACGGTTGTCAAAATTGCGGTCATGGGCGAGATAAACATTGCTATAACAACAGGAACATGGGCCATAAGAGTTGCGCTATAGGGGCCTACCACAATACGGAAAGGGGGGCCTGTAAATATCATAGGAATTAAAATTCCTATTGCAATAAGAAGAGCCGAAATTACCATGTCCTTTGTCTTAAACGTATTTTTCAAAATAAGTCCCTCCAATTTTTTTGTTAATAAAGGTATAATACCATATTTTGCAAAAAGTGTCAAACATAAGATACATAAAATCAGTAAAAATATTTCATTTATGTTTAAAATTTCAGAAGTGGGCAGATAATAACGATAGAACTATAAAAAACAGGAGGAAAAGCCTATGAGCGGAGGAAAAGGCAAGAGAGCGGTTATAATCAATAACATTAAGTCAGGAACCATAGAACAGGCAATTTTTATTTTAAAGTCACCTGCTTGCGAACAAAATGTAAGTCCCGGGAGTGTAATAGTTGCAGAGGCACAGGAGATAATAAACAGTTATATAAGCAGAATAGAAGGGGGACAATATCCCCGAAAAAATAATAAGAGAATAAAAATTTCGGGAATTATCGCTATTGCCCTGGGCGCTTTTTTGGTTTTAATGACAACAGGGCTGTTGTTTTTAAGATAAACCCATCGAAAACAGTCGATGAGTTTTAAAAATTTGCTCCCTGCTTCGACAGGAAACCCCTGATGCTTTGAATATAATAAAATTATATTGCATCTGAAAAATAAAGGGAGCGGTAACATGGAACAAACCAAAGAAATTTATGATATAGCAAGAGTGGACAGCAGCAGGCAAAAAAGAGAGGCAACATTTATAAACTGGTATACCTATGGGATTAAGACGGTGGGATTTTTCCTGGCAAGAGCAATACCCGTTATAGGGTTTGCGCCATTTGGAATATCCTTTCTTGCTATGGAGAGAAGATTTACAAAAAAATCGGTATTTGCAGCATTGGCGGTGGCATTGGGGTATTTAAGCCTGTGGGATATATCCTTTGCCGCTAAATACATATTTGCTGTAGGCGGATATATGTTGTTTTTGTTTCTGACAGGTAAGGGTCAGTTTGATGTTTCTCCCCTGTCAGCTGTTTGTGTGTCGGGGATAGTGGTTGCTGTTTGCAGGATGGGCGAGATGATATTGACAGAATTTTCTGTCGGGGGAGTAATTCAGCTTTTGCTTGATGTTGCCATGACAACAGTAGGAGCGGTTGTTTTTGAAAGAAGCAGAGGAATTTTTACAGGCAACCGAAACAAGCTGTTTTCCATGAATCGGGAGGAAAAGCTTTGTGTGGGCATTATTTTGGCTATAGCATTGTTTGGGTTTAAGACAATGGCTATAGATGATTTTTTTAAGGCTGCCAACATTATTGGTTTGTGGACAGTTGCAGTGATTGCTTTGTGCGGCGGAAGTGCATATTCTGTCCTTTGGGGAGCCGTTATTGGAATTTTATTGGGTATAAATGACGATATTGCTTTGTCCATTGCAGTATACACAATAGTTGCAATAGGCTGCGGTCTTGGGGCAAGGTACGGAAAAACAGCAGTATGTATAGGACTTGGAACAATATCTGCCATAGAGGCTATCTGGTGCAGAGAAATGGGGATAATGTTCTTTGGGTATATTGATATACCTATAGCAGTACTGACTGTAATTTTAACCCCCGATGCTCTGTTGCATCCTATAAGCAGAATATGCGGAATAAAAAAAGATACGTCAGGGGAGAAACAGAGTAAAATATTTGTGAAAAACAGACTGAATGCCGCTGCGGATTCATTCAGGATTTTGGCTGAAACCTTTTTGGATTTGTCGGATAAGAATAAATCTGCTGAAATAGAAGATGTGGCAATAATGTTTGACGGAACTGCTGATAAGGTCTGCAGAGAGTGCTCAAGGATGAGCGAGTGTTGGGTTACAGGCTTTAATAATACATATAGGTCAATGTTTCGGATGCTGGAGGTTATGGAGAAAAAAGGGGCACTTTATGAGGATGATGTAGACGAGGGTTTTTCTAAAAAATGTTTAAGACTTCGTGCTGTTGTGAGAGAGATGAACAGAATGTTTGAAATATACAAGATAAACTGTGTCTGGAAGAGCAAGCTTTGCGAAAACAGAGAGCTTGCGGGACAGCAATTGGGGAGTGTAGCCCAGATTCTTGACAGCATAGCGGAGGATGTGGAAGAGGAGGAAATTGAAAAGGAGCTGGAGGAAGAAATATGCTCCCGTATGGCAGACAGAGGAGTTAACGTAACAGAGGTGAATATCACAGTAAACACAAAGGGAAGATATACTGCCCTGATAAGAGCGTACGGAAAAACGGAGGAATGCCGCAGAGCGGCGGAAATCTCCATAAGAAGTGTCCTTGGAATTAAGATGGTTGCGGCAGGAATATCCGATTCCGCGGACGGAGGTTTTGCAATGAGACTTACACAGCCCGAGGGCTATCGCATAGAGTGGGGAGTGGCAAGGGCAATAAAGTCTGATGAATCGGGGGATAATTGTGTTCTGCGATATTTAAGCGACGGTAAATTTGCGGCTGCAATAAGCGATGGAATGGGCACAGGACACAGGGCGGCAAGAGATAGCGGAGCTACCGTAAAACTTCTTGGAGATTTTCTTGAGGCGGGCTTTGATAAATCTGTGGCGGTGAGATTGATAAATTCCATAATGGTAATGAAATCTGCAAACGAAGCCTTTGCAACTGTGGATATGTGCATTATAGATTTGTACAGCGGAGAGGCGGAGTTTGTAAAAAACGGAGCAGAAGCCAGCTATATTAAAAGAGGGGATATAACAGAAACTGTACGGGCAGCGTCATTGCCTGTGGGTATAATGAGGGATATGGAAATAGAAACCTTTGCTCACAGAGTGACTGCCGGAGATATTATTGTTATGTTAAGTGACGGGCTTCAGATGAAAAAGGGCCATGAAGAGTGGATAAAGAGAATGGTGGAGGAGGCGGACGGCAATATGCCTCCCCAGGAGCTGGCAGAGAGGATAATGGGAATGGCAAAAACCCTGAAAGGAGGAGAAGTCGAGGACGATATGACAGCAGTTGTCCTTAAGGTAATACAAATTTCATAGGAAGTACATATACAAAAACCTTGAAATTCAAAGCAAAAATATCAAAAACTAATTGACATCAGAATATGGGATATGGTATAATTTTGAGAAAAAAGGAGGTTTTTGTTATGTTTTGTAAAAATTGTGGAAAAGAAGTAAGCGATAATGCGGTTACTTGCCCAAACTGCGGCGAGAACTTTGCAGCGGCTCCTGTTGTTAATGCCGGTGCCGACCAGAAGTCAAAGATGGCTGCAGGCTTGTTGGGAATATTCCTTGGTGGACTTGGTATACATAATTTCTATCTTGGATATACAGGTAAGGCGATTGCACAAATTGTTTTGTCCTTCTGTTTTGGCGTTGGTGCAATTTGGGGACTTATTGAGGGTATTATGATACTTACAGGATCAATAAATGTTGACGCAAACGGTGTTCCTCTTAAGGACTAATAAGCAATTGCTTTAAAGGGAGTATCTGATTACTGTGAACAAAATTACAAAGCCTTTGGGTAAGATTGTCTGCAGCCTTATATTTTTATTTGGAGTTGTTATCTTATATTGCTCCGGTGTGGGCTGTGTCTGGAAATATTTTTTTGATATAGAATGTCCCGGTTGCGGAATGACCCGTGCGTATATTGCACTTCTGGATATGGATTTTAAAGCTGCCTTTTCCTTTCATCCAATGTTTTGGAGTGTCCCTGTTATAGGAATGTATATTTTGTGTGACGGTAAGGTTTTCAGGAATTCTAAATTGAATTACTTAATTCTTGCAGTAATAGGTGCGGGATTTTTGATAAACTACAGTCTGAAAATTTTTGGATAGTCCCATGTCGCCCTAAACTTAATAAAAGAGTTATTTCACTTTGTGAAATAACTTTTTTTATGCTTTTAACAAAATATTCCCTTGAACATATATTGTAAAAGGGGGTGAAAAAATGAGAGGTAATGATTGTAACAACGGATTATGCAATAATGCGGAAAATATAACCTGTTCCGTGCAACAACAAACAACCTCAAGAGGTTGTTGCTGCAGAGGACCCAGAGGTTTTTCGGGTGCCACAGGGGCAACAGGAGCCACAGGTGCAACAGGACCGGCCGGTATAACAGGTGCCACCGGACCAATCGGCGCAACAGGCCCCATTGGTGCCACAGGCGCAATCGGCGTAACAGGTGCAACAGGACCAATCGGTGCCACAGGACCAATCGGCGCAACAGGTGCCACAGGCGCAACAGGTGCCACAGGTGCTACAGGTGCCACAGGTGCTACAGGACCTGCAGGTGCAATAGGCGCAATCGGTGCTACAGGCGCAACAGGCGCAACAGGACCTGCAGGTGCAATAGGCGCAATCGGTGCTACAGGCGCAACAGGCGCTACAGGCGCAACAGGCGCAACAGGCGCTACAGGTGCCACAGGTGCTACAGGACCCGCAGGAGCAATCGGCGCAACAGGCGCTACAGGGGCAACAGGTGCTACAGGTGCTACAGGACCTGCAGGTGCAATCGGTGCAACAGGCGCTGCAGGTGCTACAGGTGCCACAGGTGCTACAGGACCCGCAGGAGCAATCGGTGCCACAGGTGCTACAGGTGCTACAGGACCCGCAGGCGCAATCGGTGCTACAGGCGCTACAGGCGCAACAGGACCTGCAGGCACCACCGCATCTTTGGTTACACTTGCTACAGATGCTTCTGTTGGAAGCGGTGACTGGATAGGAGTAGGAACATCCGGAACAACCTTCGAAACAAACAATGTAGTAATTCCTCAAGATGCGACCATAACTAATCTTGCATTAAATATAAGAGATAATGTCCTTGATGCTACAGAAACCGTCACAGCAACGGTGTTTACCCGTGGATGCGGAGAAACAGAAACAGCTACAGGGAGTACTGTGACCCTCACAGGGCCGAATCCCGGCAACTGCAGTATTGTAGCAGAGGGTACAACAGCTGTATCTGCCCTTGATTTGGTGTCTGTCCAGATAACGACCTCAACGGGTGAGGCTCTTGCAGATGGTGTGGCTGTAACTCTGACCTTGACGTTTTAAAGAAAGCTTGTCAAAAGCAGAAGGCGGCAGAATTTCTGCCGCCTTAATATTAGGGAGGTTTTCAATGGCAAAAATGAGATTTCACTTACTTGGGCTTGCCCATATAGAAACAACAAAGGAAAACTCTTCTTGTGCATATACTCAAAAGATAATTAAGCTTGCAAATATGATAAAGAAGTTTGGACATACCATATATTTTTACGGAGTAGAGGGCTCGCAGGTGGCTTGCGACGAATTTATTCAGGTATCTTCGCAGGAGTTATTGAGAGATACATACGGAGAATACGACAGAAAAACCTCGTTTTTTAAGTGTGACCCAAATGACAAGGCTCATACAACCTTTAATGAAAATGCCATAAAGGCAATCAACGAAAATAAAAAAGCGGGGGATATTCTTCTGTGTACAATGGGGGTATACCAAAAAGCAATAGCGGAGGCAACAAAGCTTTTGTGCGTCGAGTCGGGGATAGGTTATTCGGGAGTATTTTCCGACTACAAGGTGTTTGAATCCTATGCGTGGATGCACTATATCTACGGACGCCTTGGAGTGGATGACGGAAATTGGTATGATGCGGTAATTCCCAACTTTTTCAATGTTGATGAGTTCAGCTACAGAGATGAAAAAGAGGATTATCTTTTATACTTCGGCAGAATTATAAACCGAAAGGGTGTTCAAACGGCAAGCGATGTGGCAAAAGCAACAGGAAACAAGCTTATGATAGTAGGTCAGGGAAGCCTTGATAACCCCTGGGAAAATTTACACTTGGGAAATGAAAAACACATAGAGTACAGAGCGGCAGTAGGGGCAGAGGAGAGAGCGGAGCTTTTAAGCAGGGCAAAGGCTGTGCTTATGCCGACCTATTATTTAGAGCCCTTTGGGGGAGTAAACGTAGAGGCACAGCTCTCGGGAACTCCTGTTATCACAACGGATTGGGGGGCGTTTCCCGAAACTGTATTACATGGAGTGACAGGCTACCGATGCAGAACCTTTGAGGAATTTTGCTGGGGGGTAAATAATGTTTCCGAGATAAAGCCCTCGGATTGCCGCAGATGGGCGGTAGAAAATTTTTCCACAGACAGAGTGGGAGAAATGTATGAGGAGTATTTTCAAAGAATTTACCGTCTTTTCGGTGAGGGCTGGTACGAAAAAAATGAGGAAAGAAACAATCTTAACTGGTTGAGAAAATATTATGTATAACAAAAACTCCATTCGCAATGCGAATGGAGTTTTTGCACATATTATAAATATTGCTTTTTTTCAGGGTATATGATAGAATAGATTTAACTTTATTAAATCTATTCAGCTAAATTCGCCTACGGCGAGCTAAATGTGCTAACGCACGCTAAATTACGACATAGCTAAATTGACCTTGCGGTCAGCTAATGGCGAATTTAATTTAGCTGTTCGAAGAAACAATTTAGCTATGGAGCGAAGCGGAATAATTTAGCTTTGAACATTGGTTCAAAATTTAGCTAAAAAGAATTATAGGATGTGAAAACATGGCAGAAAGCATAATGCTTGATAAGGCAAAAGATTTTGCAGTTGAAATAATAAATATGTGTAAAAATATAAAAGAAACAAAAAGGGAAAGTGTTCTTACAAATCAACTTATGCGTTCCGGCACATCAATTGGTGCAAATATTCACGAATCAAAATATGCTCATGGAACTGCTGATTTTATTTCAAAAATGCAGGTTGCCTTAAAAGAATGTTATGAATCAGAATATTGGTTGGAAATTCTTAATAGAACAGGATATGTTGATGATGAGCAATATAAATCAATAATAAATAGAGGCGGACAAATTCGTAGAATGTTGATTTCGTCAATTAATACTGTAAAGGAGAACTCTCAAAAATAAGGTGAACGATAATGAAGAAAAATATAAAAGAGCTTATTTTGAATCTTATATATCCCCCCAGATGTGTTTTTTGCCTTAAGAGATTATCTCCTAAAACAAAATTGCATGTTTGCTCGGAGTGTGCAAATTCTCTTCCTTATGCCAGAGCGTATTCAAGATGCAGACGGTGCGGAAAGCCTGTGGCAGAAAACGCAGATAAAATGTGCAAAAGGTGTTACACGGGGAAGCATTATATTACTCGTATAACCTCCGCCTTTGTTTATGTTGACAATGCAAAGGATGCGGTTGTCAGGTTTAAATCAGAGAGAAATTCAGGCTTTGCCAAAACTCTTGCTCTGTATGTGGCAGGAATGGTAAATTACGATTTTGGCGGAGTGGAGTTTGATGCTGTTGTTTCGGTTCCTCCACGCAAAAAAGGAATAACCGAAGAGAAGTTTGACCAGGCGGCGTGCCTTGCAGATGCGGTGGCAAGACGGTTGGGAATTCCGTACATACCAAAGGCGATGGCACAGGTAGGAGTAAGCCGTAAGCAGAGCAGTCTTTCCTATTCTGCACGAATAGAGAATGTAAAGGGCAAATTTGTGGTAAAGAGGCCGGGGAGTATTGACAAAAAGACAATTTTGCTGATAGATGATGTGTGTACCAGCGGTGCAACCCTGGAGGAATGCGGAAAAGTCCTTAAAGATAGCGGTGCATACAGGGTATACGGGGCAACAGTTGCCACTGTGCCTGATATATAAAATGTTGAGATGTGTTATTTTATAAGCATAGGCAATAATATAATGCGGGAGAGTGAAGGATAAAATGTATCTTATAGCGGGTCTCGGAAATCCGGGACGGGAATATGTAGGGACACGGCACAATGTGGGTTTTGAGGTTGTGGATGCCCTCTGTGCAAAATTTGATATAAAGATGAATAAAGAAAAGTTCAGGGCGGTATTCGGCGACGGCAGAATTGCAGGAGAAAAGGTGATTGTTGCAAAGCCGCAGACCTATATGAATTTAAGCGGAGAAAGTATTCGCGAGATTGCAGAATGGTATAAAATAGAAGAAGAAAATATAATAATTATATATGATGATATTTCTCTTCCTGTAGGACGGTTGAGAATTCGGGAAAAGGGCAGTGCAGGGGGTCACAATGGTATTAAGAATATAATCTACCAGCTGCAGACAGATGTTTTTCCCAGAATAAAGGTTGGGACAGGAAGACCTGAAAATCCCGATTATGATGTAAAGGATTATGTTCTTGGGCATTTTTCTCCTGAAGAAGTAAAAATATTGACGGCTGCTGCAATTCGGGCGACCTCTGCAGTGGAGGAGATAATTGCATCGGGAGCTAAAGCTGCAATGAATAAGTTTAACGGAGCAACAGAATAAATGAACGGTTTTGTAAACATTATGGAGGGGCTTGTAGAATTTGCAGAGCTTTCCTCGGGACTTCAAAAAAAACAAACGCCTCTTGGGGCGGTAGGGGTGTCGGACTCTGTCAGGGCACACCTTGTTTTTTGTGCCTGCGAAAAGCTGAACTGCGGAGGGCTTGTTGTTGCTCATAATGATATTTCGGCAAACGAAATTTACAACGATTTATGTTGTTTTGCAGGACCCGACAGGGTGCTGAAATTTAATTCCTCCGAGCTGATGCTCTATGATGCAGAAGCGAGAGGCAAGGATGTTTTGCGGACAAGACTTGATGTATTGAATAAATTGCAAAGCACAGAGGAAAAGCTGTTTGTTGTAACTTCCTTTGAAGGGTTGACAGAGGTAACTCTTCCAAAGAATATTTGGGAGGAGCACAGTCTTTCTTTAACAGTAGGTGATGAAATAGAGCTTTCTGATTTGGCAGATAAGCTTTTGTGGCTTGGCTATCGCAGAGAAGAAATGGTAGAGGGAGCAGGACAATTCAGCATTCGCGGCGGAATAGTTGATGTATTTCCCTGTACCTGTGATAATCCATATCGAATAGAATTTTTTGATACAGAAGTGGATTCTGTCAGGGTGTTTGATGTGAGGACACAACGCACCATTGAAAGGGCGGATGTTTTTGAAGCGACTCCTGTTGGGGAAATGCTTCTGGGAGCCCATGCCAGGGATTCCCTTATAGAAAAGCTGACTAAAATATTAAAAAACCTTGACACGGAAAAAGAAAAGGATGCCAAGTCGGCAACGATATTAAAGCGGGATATTGAGAGAATAAAGGAGGGAATTTATTTCCCCTCTATGGATAAATATATTCCGTATATATATGACGAAAAGCCTACCTTGATTGACTATATTTCGGAAAATACCATAATTTTTATTGACGAAATCACAAGAATCTCGGAAAATGCGCAGACCCGCAGTGCAGAGCGGGGAGAAATGCTTACCGAAATGTATGAGCGGGGAATGTTGCCTGAGCTTCGGGACGAATATTATGTGTCCTATGAGAGGACTTTGAAGAATTTACAAAAGTACAGCCTTGTTTGTATGAGCGGTATAACCCGGGGATTTGCAGAAATTAAGGCAAAGGCTACTTATTCCTTTGAGGCAAGAAGTCTTGGAGGCTTTGGAGGAAAGCCAGAGCTTTTAAGAGAGGCTCTTCAGCACTACAAGGCAAACCGATACAGGGGTATTATTCTTGCGGGAACAGAAGAGAGAGCAAAGCTTCTTCATTCAAGACTTGAAGAGGACGGGATTTCCTGTTCGTATCAGAGCAGCTTTGAGGCTCTTCCCGATACAGAGGGCTTTGTAGTTTGCGGAGGTTCTCTTACAAGAGGCTTTGAATACCCACTTATAAGAACGGTTGTTATAGGCAGCCGGGAAATCTTTGGCGGGGAGAGAAAAAAGAAACGCAAAGGATTGTATCGGGGTGCAAAGGGAGATAAAATCTCTGATTTTACAACCCTGAATCCCGGGGATTATGTGGTACACAGAAACCATGGTATAGGGCTGTATTCGGGAATAGAACAGTTGAATGTAGATGGTGTACGCAAAGATTATCTCAAGCTTTGTTATAAAAACAGCGACACCCTCTATGTGCCAACTGACCAGCTTGATATGGTGTACAGATATGACAAAAAAGAGGGGGCAAATGTTCGCGTAAACAGCCTTGGGGGTATTGATTGGGCAAAGACCAGGCAGAGGGTAAAAGCGGCGGCGGCAGAAATGGCAAAGCAGCTTGTTGCTCTGTATGCCCAAAGGGCAAGTATGCCGGGGATTGCTTTTGCTGCTGATACCGAGTGGCAGAAGAGCTTTGAAGGAGCCTTTCCCTATGAAGAAACAGAGGACCAGCTTCAATCAATAGAAGAAGTCAAAGCGGATATGGAAAAGGCACACCCCATGGACAGACTTTTGTGCGGTGATGTGGGCTACGGCAAAACCGAGGTGGCTCTTCGTGCAGCGTTCAAGGCGGTAATGAGCGGTTATCAGGTGGCATACCTTGTGCCTACCACCATTCTTGCAAGTCAGCATTACAATACCTTCAAGCAGAGAATGATGGATTATCCTATAAATATAGAGATGCTGTCAAGATTTACAACGGCGGCAGGGGGCAAAAGAATTCTTAAAAATATGGAAACAGGGGAGGCAGATATAATAATCGGCACCCATAAGCTCCTTGGCAATAAGGTTAAATTTAAAAAGCTGGGGCTTTTAATAATAGATGAGGAGCAACGGTTTGGTGTAGGGCATAAGGAAAAAATAAAGGAGCTTCGGGCGGATGTGGATGTGCTGACTCTTTCTGCAACTCCTATTCCTCGTACACTTCACATGTCACTCAGCGGTATTCGGGATATGAGTGTTATAAACCAGCCTCCTGCAGACAGATATCCTGTTGAAACCTATGTTATGGAATATGACGAGGCTGTTATCCGTGATGCAATCGAGAGGGAGCTCTCCCGAGGGGGACAGGTTTATTATCTTTTTAACCGTGTTGACGGGATTTATAAGGTGGCAAACAGAATTACCGAGCTTGTTCCCGGTGCAAGAGTGGCTGTTGTCCATGGCAAAATGGGAGAGGCAGAGCTTGAAAATATAATGATGGAGGTATCACAGGGCGAGGTTGATGTGTTGATTTGCACCACCATAATCGAAACGGGACTTGACATAGCAAATGTGAATACCATTATAATAGAAAATGCTGACAGACTCGGTCTGGCACAGCTGTATCAGTTGAGAGGCAGAGTGGGCAGAAGCAACAGACTTGCCTACGCTTATCTGACCTACCGCAGAAACAAAAGCCTTACAGAGGAGGCGGAAAAACGGCTTCTTGCAATGAAAGAATTCACGGAATTTGGCTCGGGCTTTAAAATTGCAATGCGTGACTTGGAAATCAGAGGCACAGGAAATTTAATAGGCGCAGAGCAGCATGGACACATGGATTCTGTGGGTTATGAAATGTATTGCCGCATTTTGGAAGAGGCGGTAAGGGAGCAAAAGGGAATAGAAGCGGAGATTAAAACCGAAACCTCTATTGACTTGCCTGTTTCCGCATTTATTCCTGAAAAATATATCAGCAACCACAGCAGAAGAATCGGAGCATACAAGCGGATTGCGGCAATAGACAGCAGAGAAGCTTTTTATGATGCTTATGACGAGATTGAGGACAGATATGGTACAGTACCCCAGACGGTTGCGAACCTTATGGAAATTGCCCTTATTAAAAAGTATGCGGCAGGGCTTGGTATGTCCGAGGTAATGGGAGGCCCTGAACATATAGTTATGAGCTTTGACCAAAACAATCTTCCTGATATGCAACGAATAATTGATGTTATGGGAGAGAGAAAGGATTTGTTTATGACAAACCCCAGCCAGCCAAAGCTTCGTTTTAAGCTGATGAGGCCCACAATCGCAGAAGAGGCAGAATACCTGAAGAAAATCTGTCAGCTTATGGAGAGTCTTTATGAGGAAGAGGGGACAGAGAATTGAATTGTGAACAAATTGAAAAATTTTTCAAAAAAGGGTAGAAAAAATTATAAAAGTATTGTATAATATTTTTTAAATCAATATGATTTCACAAAGGAGAGAAAAAAAGTGGAAAACGAAAACAAGGATTTTATGGGCGAAGAGATAGAAAATACTCTTACCCCGGAAGAAAAAGTACAGGCTGACATCAGCGAGAAAATTGCAGATGCAGCTGCAGAAGTACAGGACGAAATTAACGAGGCGGCTTCAGATGTACAGGAAGAAGCTGAAGATGTGTCTTGCGAATGCTGCGAAGAATGCGACGGAGAAGAGGCTTTGACGGAAGAAGCATGGATGGATGTGGAGAAAGAGGCTATTGTTGAAAAGCCCGAACCTGTAAAGGTTACTGTAAAGAAGAGCTCCTTCATTCTTTCTCTTATTGGTGCGGCTGTGGCAGGTGCTCTTATTCTTTTGCTCTGCCTGAACATTCCCAAAATCGGGGCAATGATTCCCGAGGGTTCAACTGTTGCCACTGTAAACGGGGAAAAAATTACAGACCTTGATGTTAAATATTATGTATATGCACAGGCAATGACTTATGCACAGAATAACGGCCTTGATGAAGAATCTATAAAAGATTTTGATTGGGACCAGGAAATTGATGGCGAAAAGCTCTCTGATACATTAAAGAGAAAAGCTGTAGAAGATGCAGTAAATGAGGTTCTTACAATTCAAAAGGGTGCAGAGGCAGGCATTACTCTTGATGATTCTATGAAAGCCCAGCTTGATGCGCAAATCAGCGGAATTACAGCTACTTACGGAGAAGACGGCTTTGCTCTTCGTGCAAGAACAATGGGTATCCCCAGCATTAAGCAGTACGCAAAGATGTACGAAAAGGTTATGGCAATGCAGACCGTTCAGGAGGACATTACAGCCAATCCCGATAAATATTACCCCGAGGATGCGGCATTAAACGAAACACTTCCGACCGACAAAGCATCTGTTAAGCACATACTCATTAAGTTCCCCGAAGAGGGCGAAGAAGGTGAGGCTGCATCCCGTGAGGATAAGCTTGCACTTGCCCAGAGCGTGTTGGAACGTGCAAAGAACGGCGAGGACTTTGATGCTCTTGTTGACGAATTCAACGAAGATCCGGGTGCAACTAAAGAGGGTTATACCTTTGGCCCCGGTGAAATGGTTGCCGAATTTGAAACAGCTGCTTTTGCTCTTAAGCTTGGTGAAATCAGTGATATAGTTGAAACAACTTACGGATATCATATTATAAAGAGAATTCCCGGGCTTTATGACCTTCAGGCATATTGGAAGGCAAGCAGTAAGATTGATATTAAGAATGGAAAAATCGACAGAATTTCTATAAGCGATATCATGGCTGATGTTGCTGCTGCAAACGAGGCTGTTCAGGCTGAAACCGCAGCTGCTGGCCAGTAATAAAAAAAATCCGCCGAAAGCTTATGCTTTCGGCGTTTTTTTATGAAAAAGTTATTGTTTACGGGCAAAATATGTGGTAGAATAGATTTAGCTAATTTCGCAAGATTCCAAAAAGGTTTTGGCGGAAAAGAATTAAAAGGGGAGATACAAATGACAAAAAGAATTATTACGCTTATTATGATTATTGCAATGATTTTTACAGCGGTTCCGCTTTCAGTAGCGGCAGAAATCAATTTTGATGATGTAGAATACGGACACTGGGCTTATTCCCATATCAACAGCTGCTATTCAAGCGGCATTATGAAGGGTACAAGTGCCACAACCTTTTCCCCCGACGGAACAATGACGGTTGCGGAGATCATTACCGTTGCGGTCAGACTTTCGGGAAAGACAGTTGGACAAACAGGCAAAAACTGGTATGATTCTGCTGTGGATATGGCAAAAAAAGAGGGAATTATAAAAGAGGGTCAGTTTGACAGCTATGACAGGGCTGCAACCCGAGCAGAGGTTGCGGGGATGCTTGCTGTTTCCAGAAACGAAAGTGAATATGAAGCAATAAACACAGTTTATGTGTTGCCTGATGTTGATGAAAGCACACCCTACAGCCAGGAAATATTCAAGCTGTACCGTGCAGGAATTTTAACAGGCAGTGACACTCTGGGAACATTTTATCCATACAACAATATTTCTCGTGCTGAAGTGTCGGCACTTATAAACAGACTCATTAACAAGACCTGGCGTCAGGAAAATACATATTTGATACCGCCCGGGGATATGGTTGTCAAAACCACAGGAAAACGCATTAACATAGGCGGTGTTTGGAGCTATGGCGTGGTGGAAATCGGAGGCAAGTATTTTGTTCCGTCGGAAGTCTTTGATATCTTCTATAAAAATGCCGGATTAGAGGTAAAATTCAGTGAATATTCGGATTCCTACAACTTTAATGTAAACGAGGGGGAAGGTGTCGCATATCAGCTTGATTATTCCTTTGCAATGCCCGAGGGGATTGTGATGGGAACAGCACAACCGTCAGATAAGCGCCTTTGGTATAATCGCAGATATTATTCGGGTGCGGTTTATGTAATAGACGGAAGATTTCCTATGGTAAGCCTTGAGGCTCTGGGTGCAAGGCAGGAGGGGAATGATTTTGTTATTCCTACAGAGAAATATCCAACTGCAATAACTATGGAAGAGGATATTGTGGGTAATAGACTTTGCGGACTTCAACGGCAAACCGTTGCTGATACATTGAGGGCAATTCACGATTACATAGTAAATACTCTTATGTATGACCCCAATGTAGCGGCTCCTTCAAATATTACACAAGAAAAGCTTGATGCGGCATACAACGATGTTTTGTGGGCAAATGAAAGTTATATGTTCAGGGATAACGCCACCCTTGCCGCAGGGTATGGAGTTTGCGAGGATTATGCACGGCTCTTCCTGCACATGTGCCTCCGCAGCGGAATTCCTTGTATTATGGTAACAGGAATGGCAAACGGAATTGGCGGAATGGGTAGCCATGCGTGGAATATGGTATATATCAACAATGAGTGGCAGTTTGTTGATACAACCTGGGATGACCCTGTAGACAATGTCCCGACCCTTTCCCACAGCTACTATCTGATAGACACAGAAAAGCTTGCAATGTCACATATCTGGGACGGTTTCCCGATGCCCGACGAATATGACCCTGCGTGGGAGCAGCTTGATATCAACAACATTACAAGCGCAGATATGTTCAGAAAGTGTCTTGTTGCACAGCTTGTTATGGGAAAAGAAGAGTTTACTCTGCGAGGGGTATATGGCGGCGTTGCGTGTATTTATAACTATGAGCTTTATTTTTGGCAGATAGGCTATACTTATAAAAACGGAGGCTACCACTTTACAGTAAAATATTTTTAGAAGTTTGCGGAAATCGTAGGGAATAACCTATGTGTCATTCCGCGGAACGCTCACCCAAATCGCACAATGTAGGGTTCGGCGGTTTCCGACGAACCGAAAAAACAACAGATGCGTTTTGGAAACATTAGGCGGGAGATAAAATGAGATACAAAAACATCAGTGAGGCAAAATTTATATCAAGACCAAACAGATTTATTGCAACAGTGGAAAAAGATGGAGAAGAGCTGACTGTTCATGTCAAAAATACAGGGCGATGCAGAGAGCTTTTGACAAAGAATGCAAAGGTTTATATTCAGAAATCAGAAAACGAAACACGGAAAACCAAGTATGATTTGGTAATGGTAAAAAAAGGCGACCGCATTATAAATATGGATAGTCAGGCACCCAACACTCTTTTCAGGGAATGGATAGAGAGAGGTAATCTGTTTAGTGAAATTTCTCTTATAAGACCCGAAAGCCGTTACAAAAATTCAAGATTTGATTTTTATATGGAAGCAGACGGAAAAAGGATTTTTGCAGAGGTTAAGGGTGTAACGCTGGAAGAGGACGGGATAGTTCGTTTTCCCGATGCCCCAACCCAAAGAGGGGTAAGGCATATAAAAGAACTAATAGATGCAAAGGCTTGCGGATACGAGGCATATATTGCGTTTATAATTCAAATGAATAATGTGCATCATTTTGAACCAAATTATAAGACTCATCGAGAATTTGGAGAGGTGCTTGCAGAGGCAGAAAGCAGGGGAGTAAATATTCTGGCGATTGATTGCCATGTGACCGAGGACAGTGTGGAGGCACAAAACATTGTGCCTGTCAGGCTCTAAAATATATTGATTTTATTAAACAGATAATATATAATTTAAGCAGAAGAGGTGAGTATTATGGGAGTTAACTGGACATGTCAACAGCTTGAAGCAATAGAAACCCGTGGGGGTAATATTTTGGTTGCGGCGGCAGCGGGAAGCGGAAAAACTGCTGTTTTGGTAGAACGTATAATCCGTATGATTACAGATAAGGAAAATCCCGTATCCGTTGACAGACTTCTTGTGCTTACCTTTACAGATGCAGCGGCTGCAGAAATGAAGCGAAAAATTTCTGTTGCAATAGCTAAAAAGATGGAAGAAGACCCTGATAACGAATGGCTTCGGGAGCAAAGCATAAAGGTTGGTTCTGCACCCATATCTACAATACATTCTTATTGCAGCAGAATGCTTACAAACAACGCACATCTTACTGATTTGCCCGCAGAGTTTTCTCTTATAGACGAAACGGAAAACAAGCTGCTCCAGAGAAAAGCTGTTGATGATGTGCTTGAGGGTTATTACAGCCGTATAGATAAAAAAGAAAGCTTTAGGGAACTTGTTGTAGGCTGGGGCGGAATAAAGGGCGATGACTATTTAAGAGAGATTATAATAGAGCTTCACAATTTCTTAAGAAGCCTTGCATATCCTAAAAAATGGATACATAATGTATACCAAAGCGAATATCGGGGAATAGTTAAATTTGGTCTGGAGCAAAATTCTGTTTGGATGGAGCTGCTGAAACGGGAGCTGTATAAATGCTGCGAGGATATTGAAAGCGGACTTAACATGGTGTGGACCATAGTAGAGAGGGAAGTGCCTGCCGACCATGGTTTTTACACATATTATTTTGATATGAAAAATTCTTTCTGTAATGAGTTTGGCAGGCTCAAAAAAGAAGATGTCACCCCAATGCAGCTGCAAAGACTTCTGAACGGATTTGTGATAAAAAATGCCCCGAAAAAGACGGGTCTGGATGAGGAAATTGTTAAGAAAATAAGCAAGACCCGTGACGAATATGTAAAAGATACAGTAAAAAAAGCAGCCCGACTGTTGTCTGCTATGGACGAGGATAATATTTTAAGATTATCAAAGTGCGTGCCTGTGGTGCGGACTCTGTTCAATATTGTGCGGCAGACAGAAAAGGTGCACCAGAAATATAAAAGGGAGAAGTCGGCAATAGATTTTGAGGATTTAGAGCATGGATTGTTGGGGCTTCTTTGCAATGAATCGGGGGAGGAAACACCCCTTTGCCGCAAAATGAGAGAATATTATCACGAAATACTTCTTGATGAATTTCAGGATACCAACATTCTTCAATTCGAGATATTCAGCAGGCTTTCTAAAAAAGAGGGCAATCTTTTTATGGTGGGCGATGTAAAGCAGTGTATTTATAAATTCAGAAATTCCGACCCATCAATTTTTATGGGACTTTACAAAAGCTATGATACAGGAAACGGCGGAAAGCTCATACGCCTTTTTAAGAACTTCAGAAGCCGCAGAGAAGTAATAGACAGCGTAAATTATATATTCTCATCGGTTATGAGCGAGAGAGTGGGAGGAATTGACTACACCGAAGAAGAATATCTTATAAACGGAGCGGAATATCCCGTGGGAAGCGGGTACGAAACCGAGGTAATAATTACAGATGCCGCAGAAGAAAAGTTTGAGGACGAGCTTTTAGAAGGGCTTGCCAAAGAGGAAATAGAGGTTGAAAATGTGGCAGACAGGATAGTGGAGCTTGTTTGCGTGGATAAAATAAAGGTTACTGATACAGAAACCCGCCAGCTTCGCAATTCCAGATATGGTGATATTGCTGTTTTGTGCAGAAACAAAAAGGAGTGCAGCCTGATTGAAAATGCTCTTGCACGGAGAGGGATAGGCACTGTTTGCGAATCGGGACAACAATATCTTGATTCTATAGAGGTCCTTACCATTTTGAGCTTTTTGCAGATAATTGACAATCCTCTTCAGGATATTCCCTTGATAGCCGTAATGCGTTCCTCCATGTTCAGGTTCAGCGCTGATGAACTGGCTTTGATAAGAAGCTGCGCAAAGGGGAGATTTTATACGGCAGTAGAAGAGGCTGCAAAGGAGAATAAAAAAGCGGAAATGTTCCTGGAAACTCTTAAGGATTTACGCAAATGTGCAAAATATATGGGCACCGATGAGCTTGTATGGAAAATATGCAATGATTTGAATTACCTCTCTCTTGTGGGGGCAATGCCAAGGGGAGAAATAAGACGTGCAAACATAAAGCTTCTTCTTGCAAGATGCTCTGAATACGAACAGGGAAGCCGTACAGGATTATTTAATTTTATGCAGTATATTAACACGTTAAGGGAAAGCAATCAGGATTTGGCACCTGCAAAGGAGATGCAGGGAGATGATGATTGTGTTAAAATAATGACCATTCATAAGTCAAAAGGACTGGAGTTCCCCATTGTATTTTTGTCAGGCACTGCAAAGAAATTTCAGTTAAAGGATGTTCATAAAAGCATAATCTGGGACGAAAAGCTTGGTCTGGGTCTTGATTATATTGATACCCGTCAAAGAGTAAGGTATAGTATGCCATTTAAGATGATTATAGGAAACGAAATGGCAAGTGCCGGCAAAGCAGAAGAGATGCGGCTTTTGTATGTTGCCATGACAAGAGCAAAAGAGAAGCTGATTATTTCCGCAGCGGTTGTGGACAGGGATAACAGATGGAAGTCTGCGGAGTATGATGAAATGGGACGGGTATATAATGTATTTACAGATAAGATTTCCTGTATGAGAGATTGGGCTTTAAGTGCCGTTTTGAAACACCCGTCAGCCGGGGAACTGCGTGGCTATGCTGACAGACCTGATATTATTCCAAGGGTTGATACAGAGGCGGATATCAAGGTAAGGTTTGTCAAAAGAGCCGACAGTGCGGTCGGCGGCGAATATAACGAAAGCGAAGCTGACGAAAATGAAACAAGAGAAAGCCTTGACCTTGCACGGCTTGATTATACATACAAATACCAAAAGCTGGGGAGTCTGCCTGTTAAAATGTCAGTCAGCGAGCTGAAGCGTCGGCGTATGCCCGAGGAGGATTACAGCCTGGGACTGATAGCTCCCACAGAAGATTTTGTAATGGGAGGGGAAGAAATATCGGCAACAGAGAGGGGAACTATAACCCACTTTGTTCTTCAACATCTTGATATTGGCAAGACAGACACAAAGGAACAAATAAAGGAACAGATAGATGATATGGTAACAAAGGGAATAATCTCGCCCGGGCAGGGGGAGAGCGTAGATGTCTGCGGAATTTGGGGATTTTTTACAGGCGAGCTTGGTAAAAGGCTCAAAGCCTCTGAAAGACACGAGAGAGAATTTGAGTTCTATATGACCATATCCCCTGACGAAATAGGAGAAGAACAAACAGACGGAGCGGATGATGTTCTTTTGCAGGGTATTGCAGATATGTTCTTTTATGAAGCTGACGGAGTTGTGCTTGTTGATTATAAAACTGACAGAATAAGCAAAAATATGGCACAGGAGAGAAGCAAAAAATATAAACTGCAAATAGAGTATTATGCCAAAGGCATTGAACAAATATTGAATTTACCCGTCAAAGAGAAGTATTTGTATTTTCTGAATTGCGGCGAGGAAATAAAGATGTAAAAGGAGGCGGCTTTTATGAAGGGTTTGATTTTTTCTATTACAGCAGGACAGGGACACAATCAAACGGCAAAGGTGCTCAACGATTATTTCAATTCAGCAGGGGTCGAATGCTCCTATATGGATGTGTTTGAATATATAAATCCTATGCTTTCAGAATCTGTATCAAAAATTTATCTGATGTCTACAAAGAGAATGCCAAAAATATATGGAAAAATCTATCGGCATGTGGAAAAGCACCCCATTGATGAAAAAACAAGCTTGCCAAAGGTTACCACAAACATATTGGGGCGGAAGCTTGTAAAGCTGATAGAGGAGGAAGCTCCTGATTTTATTATATGTACCCATGTTTTTGCAGCAATTCTTGTTACCTACCTTAAAGAGGGTATTAAAAAGGACTGTAAAACAGTGGGAATTGTCACTGATTTCACTATACATCCCTATTGGGAGGATACATGCCTTGACTATTATGTGACACCAAGCGAAGCCCTGACTCATCAGGGGGTAAGAAGAGGAATACCCGGAGAAAAATTTAAACCCTTTGGAATACCCATTGACACAAAATTCGAAACAAAGCTTGATAAGGCAGAAGCGTTTAAAATCCTTGGCATCCCGGAAAAGAAAACCATTCTTGTAATGAGCGGAAGTATGGGCTTTGGCAGAGTGGTTGAAGAAATTAAAGCTCTTGACCAGCTGGATTATGATTTTCAGATAGTGTCAATTTGCGGAAATAACGAAAAGCTAAAGAAAAGAATAGATGCCCTGAAAACAAAAAAAGCGGTATTTAATTATGGCTATGTAAATAACGTGGATATTTTTATGGATGCGGCGGAATGTATTATTACAAAGCCAGGCGGCCTTACCACAAGCGAGGCACTTGCAAAAGGGCTTCCTATGATAATGAATAACCCTGTGCCGGGTCAGGAGGACAGGAACGTAGAATTCCTTTTAAACGCAGGGGCGGCAATGAAGATAAGCCGCACATTCCAAGTGGATGATGCCATAAACCAGATGTTTTTAAGTGACAGAAAAGAAATTTTAAGCCGGGCAATAGAGAGTATCAGCAAGCCCTATGCAACCCGTGACCTGGCAGAATTTATAATGAGTCTTGACTAACAGAAAATGCCTTTTATATGACGCAAGGCAAGCTTAATTGAAAGAAGCACCGACAACTTCAGTCGGTGCTTCTTTTTGGGTAAGCCGATTTTTGTATTAAAAACAAGTCGTTCTTACTTTCGACCTGTGATTATTCCATAAACCACACTTATAATTGCATAGGGTATCAGCAAAACAAGGCATATAATCGAACTAACCGGCGGAAGAAAAATACTTACAAAAAACAACAATCCCATAACAACCGATTCATAACCTATAAATCGGTTTATTTTTCTGGCTTTTTCAGTATTTACATCATAATTTTTAATATAATCAAACTTTGGCAGATAGTTGCCTATCACAAGGAAAATAACTCCTACAATAAATGAAACTAACCTTCGTATGTCTAAATTCCAGCCAAGGCTGTATCCTAAAGTTATTATCTGCAATACAACTGTTAAAGGCGGAATAATCCATTTTGTTGCTGTTGTAAACTTTTTTCTGTCTCCGTATTTATATGAATTTATGTCATTTATAAAGCAACAAAATGCTTGCAACACCACCATCAGCATTGGAAGTCCGAAGACCACAAAGCCTTTTGATGCAAAATTATCGGGGTTGCCGTAAATGTTGAAATGAATTGCCATTGTATCGGGCAATTTGTTCCATAGTGCCAGTCCAAGCGGTATAGGTAACAGGCAAACAATACTTGTAATTATAAATGCTTTCCATTTGAAAAATTTCACTTCACATTACCTCCTAACATATAAATCCAACGAATTACATCTTCAAAAACAGATGTGTTAAGTTCATAGTATATAAAATTTTTGTGCTTTTGTTCGGCAATAAGATTTGCCTTTTTCAGCTTTGCCAGATGATATGAAACAGTTGCACCCGTTAAGCTAAACCGCTCTCCAATTTCTCCTGCTGATTTTTTTCCATCCTTCAGCATAGATAATATATCTCGCCTTACCGGATCCGATATGGCCTTTAAAGTCTCATTCATCCCCACTAACATCACTCCTCTAAAGGTATTTAGAAATATTTCTAAATAGATTATAACAGAAAAAATACTCGGCGTCAACACCTATTTAGATTTTTTTCTAAATAGATTGGCAAAATGGCAGATTACCTTGTAAAATTTTTGGTAAAAACTCAAATAATTATTGACAAATCTAAAACGTTTTAGTATAATTCAAATATAAAAGGAGTAAGCTTAAATATGAAGACATCTCAAGCACGAGTATATTAAAAACAGGGGGACAATAATATGAAATTTTTTCACGTTTACAATGAGGAATGTTTTAAAGGCCTTGAGAAAAACGGCCTTATAAATAAAGATACAGGATTTAAAATTCAGCACTGTTTTGCTGTGCCTTATGAGAAAAAGTTTAACGAATTTGCCGCAAAAGGCGGAAAGCTCCACTCAATGATAAAGAAGGATAATATTCCCTTTTATGTTGACAGAATTGCAGGGGGTATTACATATCATAAATACGATTTTGACAAGGAGTTGATTAAGGAATATATTGATCTGTTGGGGGAGTGGTTCCTTGGCTTTCAGCTTCACGAAAGCGGTTCCAACAGACGACGCAATGACTGGCAGCGAATTCTTCGCCTTAATGACGGCAGCCACGGTCCTTATGATGCAAAAAAACTTCGTGAATTAACAATACGGGATTATGCACAGCTACCCGATGGCACACCCCTTTCGGCTTTTTCGCAAGATACTCCTGAATTTTATGCAAATATACGTTATGCCGAAACACCTGAAGAATTTTTTGAAGAAATGCGGGACCTTTTCAAACGCAGAATGAGTGAGGTCGAGGGGAGAATTCTTCCCTGTGACAGCGGCTACCTTGCAACAAAAATTCAGGATGAGGTGGGAATGAATACCTTTATGCCCGAGGTTGGTTGTCAGATTGTGCTTATGCGTCTTGCAGTATCCGTTGCCCGAGGTATGGCAAAAGCATCTAAAAAGATGTGGGGCACATATTACGAGTGTTGGAGAAATACAGTCGAGGAAGACGGAAATGTAGTTTACACTATGCCGTGTTTTAATCTTGACCCCACAAACGAATGGTATCTTACGCAACAGATGCATCCCGATGATTTTACATCCTACGGAGAAAACGGCGGTAGCTCAAGGCTTTTGCAGAACAGGATATACTATTATTCGCTTATGGCAGGAGCTGATTATATGGGCGAAGAGTGGGGCCTTAACTGCAGCTATACAGATATGCAGGACTTTACACTTTCGGAGTATGGTATTGTTAAGAAAAACTTTATAAACAAGGCTCTTACGCTTCGTAATGTAAAGGCAAAAATACCTTTTGCGGTTGTTCTGCCCAAGGATTACAGCTGTGTCGAAATATATGACTACAAAAGGGACGACGTTGGAGAATACTTATTATGTAAGCTGGCTGGTGTGCAGAAAGAACGTTTTGGACACATCAATGATATAATTAAGCTTTTGTTTGAGAGAACCTCTGAAATAGGTAATGAAGGACATGTTATAACAAATTCACGTTTTCCTGATGTATTTGACATTATTTATGAAGATGCGTCAGACGAAGCATTTCGTCAGTATGATTACCTTATTGATGCTACAAAGACAGGTGACTTTTTGGCGGCAAACAAGAATAAGGGATACAAAATTCTTGAAAGCCGTGACCTTAATAAGCTTGAAAAAGAGCTTCAGGCTCTTATCCCCGAAGTAATGCCGTGCTATGCTGATGACCTTTGCTATCTTGTGTCAGAGGACGAAAACGGTTCAAAGTATTTTTCAATTTTTAACAATGAGGGTAATGAAAGATGCTTAAGGAGGGGCAACATCATCCACAGAGAAGCAGATAAAACTGTTAAGGTTACATTTAAAGAAGCGGCGAACATTAGTGTAATTGCCGAGGGTGCAGACCCTGTAAAAATTGAAAGAATTGATGATTTTAACTATAATATCACAGTTCCTGCAGCAAGCTTTGCGGTAATTAGGTTTTAATATTATGAGGTGAATTTTACAGCTAATCATTTATTTTGGCAAAAACTTGCTTTTTCTATATTAAAATGATATAATTTTAATGTAAATTATTTTAAGATAATTCCATTAAAGTTATCGGAGTGATTATATGAAGAAGCTGACCGTAAAGGACATTGCAAAAAAGGCAGGAGTATCTGTTACTGCCGTATCCTTTGTTTTAAATAACAAGCCCGGGGTAAGTGCTGCTACCCGTGAAAAAATTCAGAAAATCATAAATGAGACGGAATTTAAACCATCATTAACTTCCAAAAAGCTTGTTTTAAACAAGAGCTTTAATATCTGTCTTGTGATGAATGCTTTTTCTTCTCCCTTCGAAGATTTATTCTATTTTGAAATCACCCGCGGGATAATAAACCAGAGCTTGAAATACGGATACAACATCATTATAAGCAAGCCTGTAATGTCACAGAGTGAGCTTCCGGACCTTGTATATTCGGGGGATGCTGACGGTATAATATTTATGCAGGACATAAGCAAGACGTTAATTGACAAGGCAAATGCAAGCGGTGTTCCGTTTTTAGTTGTTGATTCACATTCAAATATCGACGGCGTAACATCAATTAACCCGAACTACAAAAAAGCGGCTTTTGATGCTACATCATATTTAATTAAACATGGGCACACAGATATAGCCATAATTGCGTCAAGTGTTGTGCCTGACTTCTTTGACCAGACTTTTTCGGGATTTAGCGAGGCTATGAAAAAGCATAATATGGCTCCAAAACCTGATTTTTGTAACATTTCCGCATCAAGCGAGGATTCGGCGTACGAGGAAGCTAAAAAGCTTTTTAAAAGAAAAAACATACCATCTGCCGTTTTGTGTACAGTTGACAGCTTTGCTATCGGTGTTATGAGATGTGCAAAGGATATAAACTTGAAAATTCCCGAGGATGTTTCCATAATAGGTATTGATGATATTCTGCTTTCCCGGTATATTGAGCCAAAGCTTACAACAATTGGTATTGATAAAGCAGGAATGGGAACGCTTGCTATGGATATGATAATTCAGAAAATAAAAGGAAAAAATGCAGAAAGTATTCTGCTTCCTATGGAGCTGATTGAACGAGACTCGGTAAAAACAAAAAAATAAAAGACTGCTGTGCAGTCTTTTATTTTATTTTATTTGCTATACTCATTACACAACAAATAAAGGGGTTCTTCGTCTTCTTCAATTTCAGGAAAACGCCCTGTTTTTTCATAAAAACGGTTGTCCTTTGCATCATCATTACACATTGATACTTCCTGAACGATTATTGTGCCTTTTCCCTCCTCGCCCCAGAACTTATGGTAAAGTCCGGGGGTCAGGGTTACGCTGTCACCGGGCTTTAAGCAAAGCTCGTTTGCAGGAATTAGTTCTGCATCAATTCCCTTATCTTTTAGGCTGTCAGCTAAAGAGTTAGCAATTTTTTCATAATAGATGCAACCTCTTTTTGTTGTTTCTATCAAGTTTCAACGGTAATATTTATCAGTGAAATTTATATAAACAAACTCGCCAAAGCGAGTTTGTACCATACTTCTTCCTTATTCAATATTACTTATTACTTTCCAAAAATCGACAAGTATTTTAGGGAATAGTGAATAGGTAATAAGTAAAATCGGCATTCCTCTGTCGAAGAATGCCGATTTTTGGAGGCGCCACCCAGATTTGAACTGGGGAATAAAGCTTTTGCAGAGCTCTGCCTTACCACTTGGCTATGGCGCCGTATATTTAATTGTTATGATAAAAGACGCAATAATATGCGTCTTTTATCATAGATTGGAGCGGAAGACGAGATTCGAACTCGCGACGTTCACCTTGGCAAGGTGACGCTCTACCACTGAGCCACTCCCGCAAATCAATTTTCTTAAAAGAAAATTGGTGCCTCCGGGCGGAATCGAACCACCGACACGGGGATTTTCAGTCCCCTGCTCTACCGACTGAGCTACAGAGGCATATTGGCGATCCGGATGGGGTTCGAACCCACGACCTCCAGCGTGACAGGCTGGCATTCTAACCAACTGAACTACCGGACCGAATATGGTGGGCACTACAGGGCTCGAACCTGTGACCCTCTGCTTGTAAGGCAGATGCTCTCCCAGCTGAGCTAAGCGCCCTTGTTGTAAAAAGT
>JAFSDQ010000007.1 GCA_017436135.1 Clostridia bacterium
AAAGTATGTTGATGTTGATGATATAGACATTATCAAAAAAGACGTAATTGTTCCGTCAAATATGCCGACAAAAGAGGAGCTGCCCCTTGCAAAGAAATATAAGGAGCTTCACGAGTCGGGACGGGATGATGAAATTCCGTATAAAGGGATGCAGCTTACAACGGCTGTGGCAGAGGCATTGCGTATTTGCGACATGGAAAACGGCCCCGAGAGCTATATTGTAGGGCTTACGGGCGTAAAACTTGGACCTGTTGCGATGGTTGGTATCCCGGGAGAGCTGTTCACAGAGGGTGGTGTGGCAATTAAGGACACGCCCGGATGGGAGCTGATAATGCCTTGTGTTCTCACCAATGGTGCCATGGGATACTTCCCTGTTAAATCGGCATATGATGAGGGCGGTTATGAGGCCAAAGCATCACCTTTTAAAGCAGGGGTTACTGAAAAAATTGTAGACGGTGCAAAAGCACTTCTCGGTGAGCTTGACAGGTAGACAAAGGGCTTGCCGAGACTGATGATAACGGAAACGGCTTTAAAGGCTTTGTATAGAGACTTATAAATAACTAAATAAGGTATTTGAACTTATACAGGGACAAAGCACGAGGGATGGCTTTTAAAAAAAGCCATCCCTGAATGGTTAAAGGGGAGATTATAAATGGCAAACGAACAGTTGGGCTTTATTGCAAAGAATATGGATACCCATTCTAAAAGAGAACAATATCTTATAGAGCCGCAGCCAATCGAGTATGACAGAAAAAGCTGTGAGCTTCAGGATGGGGAGTTTACACCACATCCCACAAAGAAAAAAATGTCTGATAAGGCAGAGCTTTTTGAAGAGGTCAAAATGCTGCGTGGAGTATACGAAAAATATCTTCAAAATTATGCGCCCGCGGTTAATTCTTATCACGAAAGTATTTATATAAGTGACTTTATACTTGACGGCAAAGAGAAGATTAAAATACCATACTATGGTGCGCCTATCGGAAATGCAATGCAGGTCTATGAGAGCGAGTTTACGCTTGGTGCATTTGATGACAGAGCAGTATATATTTGCTTCAAGGGTGCGGACTATATCGCAGAGGTTTTCGTAAACGACGTATTTGTTGGTATGCACGAGGGCTTTTTTGCCCCGTTTGAGTTTGAAATCACAAATGCGGCTGTCTGTGGCAAAAATACCTTAAAGGTTATTTTGAGGAATGACTTTATCTATGTCAGCAACGGTCTTGAGGGGCAAAAGGCAAAAATCAGGTTTGAGGGTGATAAGCTTTATGCTGCCCACGGACTTGGCTTTGATGACCCTGATGTGGGGTGGCATCACAGCCCGCCGGGAATGGGAATATATGACAAGGTCTACGTAGAGGTCAGAAACAAGCTGAATATTACAGACCTTTATGTTCGTCCCGATTTAGAAAACGAAATTGCAGAGGCTTGGATAGAGGTTGAAAATGCAGAGTATATAAAAAAAGAGCTGACCTTTGATTTGTCCCTCTATGGCAGAAATTTCGAAGAAAAAATATTTGAAAACGTAAAATACGAGCCGATTGTAAACTCTGTCAAAATTGTGGCAGAGCACGGCAAAAATATATATAAGGTTCCGCTTGTTCTAAAGAATGCAAAATTATGGGAGCCGGATAGCCCGTACCTTTATCAGCTCAATGTCCTGGTATATGTAGATGGCGAGATAAACGACAGTGCGACCGCTTCTTTCGGGATGCGGTCATTTACCCAGGATACAGAAAGTATTCCCAAGGGTATGTTCTATTTAAACGGCAGAGCAATCCGCCTCCGCGGGTCAAACACCCACGGCTTTGAACAACAGGATGTTATGACGGGCAATTTTGAGCAGTTGATTGATGATATTTTAATTGCAAAGGTGTCAAACCAGAATTTCTGGAGGCTTACACAACGACCTGTTCAGGACGAGGTATATATGTATTGCGATATGCTTGGTCTTATGACCCAGACGGACTTCCCGCTATTTGGGCTTATGCGCAGAACAAAGCTTGGCGAAGGGGTAAGGCAGTGCGAAGAAATGGCAAGGCTTACAAGACGCCATCCGTGTAACATTTTAATATCGTATATAAACGAGCCTTATTATAACGAGTCTGTTCCGTCACCTGATAAGCCTTATGATGATATGGTGGACAGACCAAAGATGCATAAAACGCACAGACATTTTAACAGAGAAGAGCTTGAAATGTTTTTTGTGGCTTGTGACAAGGCTATACATATAAATTATCCAAACTGTGTAATCAAGCATGTAGACGGAGATTATGACCAGCCCGATTTATCAGGGGAGAATTGTATGCCCGATAACCATTGCTATAATCTTTGGTATAATGGGCATATGATAGAGTTTAATAAGATGTACAAGGGCTACTGGCAAAAGGTATTGCCGAATTGGTACTATGGATGCGGCGAATACGGAGCAGAGGGTATGGAGGATGTGGATATTATGAAACGCAGATATCCCAAGGAATGGCTGAAAGAACCGTTCGACCCCGGAAACATCGTCAGCGCACAGGCAAAGGCAATGCATGCATCCTTCTTTGATACCCCCGACACAATGGAGGAATGGGTAGAGTCAACACAAAGACATCAGGCATACGCGGTAAAAATGATGACAGAAGCATTCAGGCGTGACCCGAGAATGGTAAGCCTTGCGATGTTTGAGTTTATAGACGCGTGGCCTGCAGGCTGGATGAAGTGCGTTATGGATTGCGAAAGAACCCCAAAGCCTGCCTTCTTTGAGTTTAAAAATGCATTAGAGCCGATTATGATAAGCCTCCGAAGTGACAGGTTTACATATTACGAGGGCGAAACGGTCAGCGTTGAGGCTTATATCTGCAACGATACACATAATGTAAGTGATGGCGACTATAAAATGATATTTGAGCTGTATGACGGCGAAAATGTAAAAATGAAAAAAGAGATAGATATAACTTTTGATGCCAATACTTGTACATATATCACAAATGCAGAATTTACAGCCGAAAAAACCGATGACAGAAAGACCCTGACCCTTAAAGCAATACTTGTCAAGAACGACATAGCTTTGACCTACAACACCTTTGATGTGGAAATCTTTGAGAGAAGAGCAGTTGCTCCAAAGAATGAAAATGTGGTTATAATCACAGACTTGGAGATTGGGGAACACAAGATTGCAGGAGAAACTGTTAAGGTTGAGGGCACAGCCTATGGTGCAGATATTCACAAGCTGTTTCTCTCAAGAAAGACAGGGCATAAGGCGGTGGCAGAGTTTAAGGAATTCGATTTTGCTATGTGGTATGACAGGGAAGCCGATATGGTGATGCCCATGGCACCAAAGAAGTTTACCGCAAATGGCTTTACGCCTATATTGATTGGCGACGGAGCCTATAGCGACAGTATGGTTGTCGGCGAAAAGGAATTCGAAGGGAAGCGATATATTATATCTTTCCTCGATATAAGATGCGAAAACCCTGTAGCAGAAAGATTTTTAAGTAATCTGAATGAATTGTAAAATGCC
>JAFSDQ010000008.1 GCA_017436135.1 Clostridia bacterium
AAATCTCGTCGCGTCAGCGACATATCGAGTTGCTTGCAACATATCGAGTCTGCAAGACATATCGAAAATCTCGCAAGAGATTTATATCGATGCGTTGCTATGCAACGCAATGGCGAGGCATAAGGTTTAGATGCAACCAACTTTTGTCGATATGCAAACTAAAAAGTTTGCTCGATATTTTACTTCGTAAATCGATATGTTTTTCGGAAGGAGCAAGCCCCTTCCCTACAAAACTCGATATGATATAAATCTCGTCGCGTCAGCGACATATCGAGTTGCTTGCAACATATCGAGTCTGCAAGACATATCGAAAATCTCGCAAGAGATTTATATCGATGCGTTGCTTCGCAACGCAATAGTTCGTGGCAAGTCGGGAAAAAAAGCCACTCCTTTCAAAGGCTTCTACACAGAGCGAGAGGCTCCGTTGTGGACGGCGGTGATACATTTCGTTCCATTTTTCCGCAGTAGCTTGTCCCTACCCTACATTGCGCGAAGAATTTATATGCAATGTATTGCCTTTTTAGAATTTAAGGATTATTTCTCAAGCATCGCCAAAGCGGCACGTATACCATCAACGGCAGCGCTTACTATTCCTCCTGCATACCCTGCCCCCTCGCCGGCAGGATAAAGACCCTCGGCTGTTACAGACTGCAGATTTTCACCTCTTTGTATCCTCAAAGGGGCAGATGTTCGGGTTTCCATTCCTGTAAGAATTGCACCGTTTGAGGAAAACCCCGTCATTCGTCTTTCAAAATCCAATAGTCCCTCTCTTAAGGTTTTTTCTACAAATTCAGGCATACAATTTTTTAATTGTGCTATTGTATAACCGCTGGCAATCGTTGGGGTAATCTCCTTTAAAGCATCTGTTTGCCGGTCTGCCACAAAATCCTCTGCCAGCTGTACAGGTCCTCTCCAATTCTCGCCCCCAAGCTTAAAAGCAAGCCTTTCATATTTTCTCTGAAACTCAATCCCTCCAAGTATGCCCCCATCAAAATCAGTTGTATTTACTGTTACAACAAGGGCACTGTTGGCATTTTCTCCGTCACGGCTATGCATACTCATACCATTAACCGCAAGGCAACCATCCTCGCTTGAAGCGTTTACAACAGTTCCCCCCGGACACATACAAAATGAATAACAGCTCCGTTCCTTTCCGTTATATACCACCCTGTAATCTGCAGGGGGAAGTCCCTCTATCGCACCATACTGAAGCCTGTCAATAAATTTCTGCGAATGCTCTATTCTGACCCCGATTGCAAAGGGCTTTGGCAAAAGCTCTATATTTCGTCTGTTGAGCATTTCATAAGTATCACGGCTGCTGTGTCCAATGGCAAGTACAAGAAGATTACAGGCAATGCTTTCCCCTCTGTTTATTTCTATTTCACACAATTGATTGTTTCGTACAGAAACATCTGTAACACAACTATTAAACCGAATTTCTGTTCCAAGAGAGATGAGATACTCCCGTATATTTTTTATGACTCTGCACAACACATCAGTACCTATATGAGGCTTTGCCTTATATAATATCTCCCGTGGCGCACCAAACCTTACAAAGGTTTCAAGAACAAACCTTTGTCTGCTATCGCCGATTCTTGTATTTAGCTTACCATCAGAAAAGGTTCCTGCTCCGCCCTCCCCAAACTGTACATTTGAGGCAGTATTCAACACTCCGCTTCTCCAGAAAGCTTCAACTGTTCTTTGTCTTTCTTCAACAGGCTCTCCCCGTTCTATCACAATTGGCGGATTTCCCGATTCTGCAAGCACGAGTGCCGCAAACAGACCGCAGGGTCCCATTCCGACCACCACAGGTCTGCTATCCAATGCAACTTCTGGAATATGAATTTCGCCTCCCTCTTTAAGTGGGCGGATATCCCGACTATGTATTTTTGAATTATCCAAAACCTCTGCTGTCACAGCATATACATAATGAATATTATTTTTCCGTCTTGCGTCAATAGATTGTTTATATATATCAAAGTTTTTAGCAGAAAGACAATCAAGCCGCACGATTTCCCGTGCGGCTTTCAATACATCTTCTTTTGTGTGCCTTATCGGCATTTTTATATTATCTATTACTATCTGCAAAATGCCTCATCCTTTTTAAACAAAAGCTACTTATCAACAGATATTTCTATTTCGGAAACATCATAGAGGATTTTTGCCCCCTGGGGTATTATAAGCTTAACCTTGGTTTTTTCGTTATCTATAAGCTTGTTCAAAGGAACAACCTCTGTCTTAATTTCCGTAAACTTGTCTGCCCCTGCATCCTCGCCATAAACGTATAATATATCAGGCTCTACAGTATATTTAAACCCTTCAGGCAAAGTCTGCCCGCCAAAATCCACGCTTGGCGAAATCTCTCTTATTTTAAGTACAGGGCAATGAAGCAGAGCCTCTGACGGCGAAACATTCACCCTCTTCAATATTGCATCTTGAGCCGGCATTTCCTTTTCTTCCTCGTTATAGAAGACTATAGGAAGCGTTGTATCAATATCTACGTCTGCCCCGCCATAATTCAGCTTGACTGCCGCTTTAGAGATTTTTTCTATGGCAGACTCGGGGCCCTTAACTGTAACCTTTTTGGGCTCTATCTTCATATCCCCTGACATATAACTTTGGGCAAGGGTCCCTGATGTCTTTATTTCTATATTAAGCTCCTTGGATACCACTCTCTCTGTTTTAACATCAACAGAGTATAGACTCTGATAGCTTATTCCTTGATTTTCAAAGGGAACAACTATCTCAACAGGAAGAGTATGCTCCCCTGCTGAAGATACAACAGACACATCTGTCTTTGCAATTATAGTCTTCATATCGTTGTTGCCCATTTTTTTACGGCTTCCTTTTATCTTAACAGTTACCGTTGTAGCAGACTCGCTTATTACAGCAAGCTCTCTTGAATTAAGACCTTCCTGTCCGATAAACTGAATAGGCAAATCCCTAACCGTTATCTCTATGGCAGGGTCCATAACAATAGCAATATATATCCATATAACAATAGCAATAAAAATAGAAATTACTTTAAGGACATTGTCTGATGCAAACATTTTCTTCATCAATCACGCCTCCTTTTTGAGAGACCCGAAAGCTTAAATTTGTTCTTGCCCGAGCTCTGGCTTTCTATTCCTCCGCTTATAAGCTCCGTAAGTCTTGCTCTTAAGGTTTCCTCGGTGTAATCAGTTGTCAAACCACCCTTATAGGCAATAGAAATTCTTCCTGTTTCCTCTGATACGATTACAGAAATTGCATCAGACTCTTCAGAAATACCAATACCCGCACGATGTCTTGTGCCATAAGATGTGCTTATATTGGGATTTTTTGAAACAGGCAATACACAGCTTGCAAACTCTACTCTGCAGTCACGGATTATAACCGCCCCATCATGAAGAGGGGTGTCAGGTACAAATATATTTTCAAGCAGCTCGCTTGAAACCCTTGCGGAGGTTCTGACTCCCGAGCTTATAAGAGAATCCACATTATCCTTATGCTCTATAACAATCAGCGCACCTACCCTGTCTTTGGACATAAGCTGTGCTGCCTTTGATACCTCTCTTATAACCTGCAGGGACTCTGCCCCAACCTCGGTGTTGCTTGCAAACCACTTTCCGTTTGTACTTCTTCCCGCATGCTCAAGTATGCGGCGAAGCTCCGGCTGAAAAACAATCAGCAAAGCGATAACTCCAAGCTGTAAAAAGTTGCTCAATATATAATACATAACATTGAGCTTTGCAAAATAACTTATCTGGGTGATAACTACTACAATTATAACACCCTTTAAAAGCTGAAAGGTCTTTGTATCTCTGATAAACTTAAGTGCTCTGTACACAATATATGATACAACCGCTATGTCAATTATATCAGCAACTCCAAACAACGAAAGTTGATTGATTGCCGAATGATAAAAATTTTGCCACCAAGTCACTTGAAGTCGCCTCCTCTTCCTCTTTTAACAACTTACCTTAATACGCTTTACCCCAATACACCATCTTTTTGGCAGGCTTACCACAGCATACGCATACATCAGAAATCTCTTCCTGTTCAAAAGGAATACATCTTGAGGTTGCTGTTGTATCCTCTTTAATTTTCATTTCACATTCTTCGTCGCCGCACCACATAGCTTTGACAAAACCGCCCTTTTCCTCTACAAGCTGCTTAAATTCCTCGTAATTTTTTGCGGAGCTTGTTTTGCTTTCACGGTTTTCAAGGGCTGCATCATACATCTGCTTCTGTATTTTAGCAAGCAACGCCTCTAACTCTTCCTCAATATTATCGAGAGAAACAAAGGTTTTGCTTCTGTCTGTACGGCTAACCAATACCGCCTGATTATTCTCTATATCTTTAGGTCCGATTTCAATACGAACAGGAACACCTCTCATTTCGTATTCGCTGAACTTCCAGCCCGGTGACTTATCACTGTCATCAAGCTTCATTCTGAACTTTTGTGAAAGTCTGTCATAGAGCTTGCCCGCAGCGTCAAGAACACCCTCTTTATGCTGTGCGATAGGAACAATTACAGCCTGAACAGGTGCAATTCTTGGTGGAAGCTTAAGTCCTGCATCGTCACCATGAACCATAATTATAGCACCGATTATGCGAGTGGACATACCCCAGGAAGTCTGATGAACATACTCCAGCTGGTTACTGTCACCAAGGTACTGAATTCCAAACGCCTTTGCAAAGCCGTCGCCAAAGTTATGACTTGTACCCGATTGAAGCGCCTTTCCGTCGTGCATAAGGCTCTCTATGGTATAGGTTGCGTGTGCACCCGCAAACTTTTCTTTGTCTGTCTTCTGTCCCTTGATTACAGGAATAGCAAGCTCTTCTTCGCAGAAATCAGCATAAACATTAAGCATCTGAATTGTTCTCTCCTGTGCCTCTTCCGCTGTTGCATGGGCAGTATGTCCCTCTTGCCATAAAAATTCCATACTTCTCAAAAAGGGACGTGTGGTTTTTTCCCAACGCACAACACTGCACCATTGGTTATAGAGTTTTGGCAAATCTCTGTAAGAGCGGATTGCCCCTGCATAATGCTCACAAAACAGGGTTTCTGATGTAGGTCTTACACAAAGACGCTCCTGTAATTTTTCAGTCCCCCCGTGGGTAACCCACGCAACTTCAGGCGCAAATCCCTCAACATGGTCCTTCTCCCTCTGGAGTAGGCTTTCGGGAATAAACATAGGCATATACACATTCTCTACCCCTGTTTTCTTGAATCTTGCATCAAGTCCCTTTTGAATATTTTCCCATATTGCATAGCCATAGGGTTGAATAACCATACAGCCTCTGACACCCGAGTAATCACAAAGCTGTGCCTTTTTAATAATATCAGTGTACCAGCGGGCAAAATCCTCCCCCATTGGTGTAATTTCTTCTACTAATTTTTTATTATCTGCCAACTTAAATACATTCCTTTCAAGCGAAAATACATATATAAATAAGTATAAAGTAAATCACACTCCCTGTCAAGAGAATATCTGTGATTTTAACAAATTTGTTACCTTAAAACTATTGCAATTAAATACACCGTCTGCTATAATATAAAAAATTTTGTTTTTCATGACAGAGAGGAATGATTAAAATGGCCGACCAGTTTGCGCAAATTGCCGAAACTAAAGTTAAAGAAACAGATAGGCAATCACATTTGATTCAGCCGCAACCCATTAAATATGACAAAAAATTCTGTCTCCTTAATACTGCATCAGGCAGTCCCGTTGATACAGAAAAGAAAATAAATACAAAGGAAGAGCTTTATGCAGAGCTTAAGAAATTAAGAGCAAAATATGCTCCTTTTCTTGAAAACCACGCACCAAAGCTGAAAAGCTATACAGAGAGAACCTACATCAAGGAATTTCTCCTTGACGGAACAGAAAAAATTACCATTCCCCACTACTGCGGTCCTGTTGGTGACGGAACAAAGATTTATGAATCAGAGTTCGAGCTGTCTGACTTTTCAGACAAAGCCGCCTACATTCGCTTTGAAGGGGCGGATTACCTTGCAAGCGTATACATAAATGACGTTTGTGTCGGCATCCATGAAGGCTTTTTCTCTCCCTTTGAATTTGAAATTACAGAGGTTGCAAAAAAGGGCAAAAATACTCTTAAGGTAATTCTTAAAAACGATTTCCCCTATATGGGCGCTACTCGTGGCGGCGAAAACGGAAAGGGAAAGGAAAGATTAGAAGGCGACAAGCTTTATGCCGCAACAGGTTTAGGATATGACGACCCCGAGATCGGCTGGCACCATTGTCCCCCGGGAATGGGTATCTACGGCAAGGTTTACGCCGAAATCAGAAACAAAGTAAACATTACGGATATGTTTGTCCGTCCTATGCTTGCAGAAAAAAAGGCAGAGGTTTGGATTGAGGTTGATAACACGGAGTATGTAAAGAAGTATCTGCAATTCAATCTTTCACTCTACGGTCAAAACTTCAAAGAAACTGTATTTGAGGATTTCAAATATGAGCTTATTGCTCCTATTGTTCATACGAAGCCGAAGAAAGTTCCTGCAGAGCACGGAAAGAATCTGTATAAGATACTGATTGACATAAAAGACCCCAAAATCTGGGAGCTTGACTCACCTTATCTTTATCAACTTCATGCAACCGTATCAAACGAAGGTGTTATAAATGATGCAAAGGCTTCTACCTTTGGTATGCGTTCTTTTATTCAGGACAACCAAAGCTCTCCAAAGGGTATGTTTTATCTTAACGGCAGAGCTATAAGGCTTCGCGGTGCCAACACCATGGGTTTTGAGCAACAGGATGTTTTAAGAGAGGATTTCGACCAGCTTATTGACGACATTTTGCTTGCCAAGCTTTGTAATATGAACTTCTGGCGTCTGACACAGCGCCCTGTTCAGGATGAAATATATCAATACTGTGATATGCTGGGTTTTATGACCCAGACAGATTTGCCTCTCTTCAGTGTTATGCGCAGAAACAAGTTCTGCGAGGGCTTGCGACAGATTGAGGAAATGGCAAAAATCGTAAGAAAGCACCCCTGTAATGTGGTTGTTACCTATATTAACGAGCCTCTTGAAAACTATGACTGTCATATCGGTCTTGACCACACAGGCAGAGGCACCCCACACAGACACCTTACCCGTGACGAGATAGAAACATTCTTTGTTACAGGCGACAGTGTTGTGAAGCTCAACCACCCTGACTGTGTACTCAAGCATATTGACGGCGATTATGGTGCCCCCGACCTTACAGGGCAAAACTGTATGCCTGATAATCATTGCTACACCCTTTGGTACAATACTCACGGAATTCCCTTTAATGAGCTGTATAAGGGTTATTGGCAAAAGGTTCTTCCCGACTGGTATTACGGTTGCGGAGAATACGGAATAGAGGGTCTTGACTTTGTTGATTTAATTAAAAGAAGATATCCCAAAGAATGGATTAAAGAACCTTTTGATGTAGGAAACATTGTTTGTGCCCAGGCAAAAGGCTCTCACTATAACTTCTTTGACACTCCTGATACATTAGAAGGATGGGTTGAGGCAACCCAAAGGCATCAGGCATGGGGAACAAAAATGATGACAGAAGCTTTCCGCCGTGACCCCCGTATGGCAACCATCGCAATCCATCTCTTTATTGATGCTTGGCCATCAGGCTGGATGAAAACTATTATGGATTGCGAGCGTACACCCAAACCTGCTTATTTTGAATACAGGAATGCACTTGAACCTGTTATGATAAGTCTTCGCAGCGACAGATTTACATATTTTGAGGGCGAAAAGGTCAGCATAGAGACGTATGTGTGCAACGATACCAATGAATCAGGAAAGGCAAAAATTGTATTTGAGCTGTATGACGGCGATAATATGGTTATGCAGAGCCAGCAGGATGCAGCCTTTGATGCAAACACATGCAGTTATATTGCAAATGCCGAGCTTATTGCACCAAAGGTTAAGGACAGAAACAAGTATACTTTAAAGGCGATACTTATAAAAGACGGAAAAGCTCATACTTACAATTCATTTGATTTTGAGGTATTTGAGAAATTGCCCCGTGTTGAAAAGAATGAAGATGTAGAAATTATAACAGGTCTTGAACCGGGCGAATATGAAATCGCAGGAGAAACCGTTAAAGTTGAAGCAACTCAATGGGGATGGGATTTGTTCCATTTGTTTGTTTCAAGAAAGACAGGACACAGTGCCGTTGCAGAATTCAAAGAATTTGATTTCTCCATGTGGTACGACAAAGAAAAGGATATGATAATGCCCATCGGCCCCAAAAAGTTTACAGCCGACGGCTTTACTCCCATTCTTATCAGCGAAGGTAACTATAACAAAACAATGGTTGTAGGTGTAAAAGAATATCAGGGTAAAAAATATGTTATTTCCTGTCTTGATGCAAGAGAGGAAAATCCCGTAGCTGAAAGATTTATGAATAATATCAGAAGTCTGTAAAAGTTAATGCCCGAGGAATAATTTTAAATTATTCCTCGGGCAATTTAATTTTTAAAGAATTTTTCCACAATACTAAAAATGTAAAAAATCATTAAATGCAATATAAAACACACTAAATGCAATTGAAAATGCTGCAGAAAATGCTATAATAGTGGTAAAATATTGAAATACCGTATAACAGAAACGAGGTTACTGAAATGGATAAAAAGGTAAAATTTGCCGTGATAGGCTGTGGGCGAATTTCATACAATCACATTGACGGAATCACCCACGCTCCTCATGCTGATTTGGTTGCAGTATGCGACATTATAGAGGAGCGCGCCAGAGAAACTGCGGAAAAATACGGCGTCCCTGCTTATTATACAGATATAGACGAAATGATAGAATGTGAAAAGCCGGACGTATGTTGTATTTGTACCCCATCAGGGCTTCATGCCGAATGTGCAATTAAGGCGGCAAAACGTGGCGTCAGTGTACTTTGCGAAAAACCCCTTGATGTTACAGAGGAAAAAATGCAGCTTATGATAGATACCTGCAAAGAAAACAATGTGAAGCTTGGGGGAATTTTTCAACGAAGACTTTTTAAAGGCTCTGCGGCAGTGCGCGATGCGGTGCAAAAAGATTTCCTTGGCAAGATTACAATGGGAAGCGCAAAGCTGCGATATTACAGGGACCAGGAATATTATAACAGCGACGCGTGGAGAGGGACATGGGCTCTCGATGGCGGCGGTGCCCTGATGAATCAGGGAATACATGGGGTTGACTTACTTGATTGGATTATGGGCGGAATCTATAGTGTCACAGCTATATGCGATACATTGCATTGGGATATTGAGGTAGAGGACAATGCTGTTGCAATGGTGAAGTTTAAAAACGGTGCGATTGGCACCATAGAGGGCAGCACATCTTCTTTTCCGGGGCTTGACACTGTCTTTTCAATAAGCGGTACCGAGGGAACGATAACTCTTGGAAACGGCGGTATATATGACTGGATTTTAAAGGATAAGACCGTTGAGAAACCCGAGATTGACGGAGATATGGGCGGTCTTAATTGCGCTTACAGCACGGGCAATTACGGACACACAATGCAAATAGAGGATATGGCACTTGCAGTTCTTGAAGACAGAGAGCCGATGGTCAGTGCCAGAGAAGCAATGCGCAGTACAAAAATTATTCTTGCAATATATGAGTCTGCCAGAACCGGCAAAGAAGTAGTTATAGATTAAACTTTTAAGAGGTGGAAATATGAAAAGTATAAAAAAAGATAATCTTTTGGTAAAGATATACGAAAACCGAGATTTAATGGGTGCGGCTGTTGCCGAAGAAGTTGCAGACAGAATAAAAAAGACCCTTGAAGAAAAGGACTGTGTCAATATGATATTTGCCGCAGCGCCTTCACAAAACGATATGCTCTCTCACCTTCTTAAGAAGGATATTGAATGGAACAGGATTAACGCATTTCACATGGACGAATATATAGGGCTTGCTGCAGATGCCCCCCAGGGCTTTGGAAATTTCCTTGCAGACCATATTTTCAGTAAGGTGCCCTTTAAATCTGTAAACTACATAAACGGACAGACAGATTCTATAGATGAGGAATGCGAAAGATATACAAAGCTTATCAATGACAATCCTATTGATATTGTCTGCCTCGGCATAGGCGAAAACGGACACATTGCATTTAACGACCCGGGCGAGGCTGATTTTAATGATAAGGCAGTAATAAAACCTGTTAAACTTGATGATATTTGCAGACAACAGCAAGTAAATGACGGATGCTTTGCTGATATATCGGAAGTTCCGAAAATTGCATTAACTCTTACAGTCCCCACCTTGTTTGCAGGAAAGTACCTTTTTTGCACTGTGCCTGCTGCTACCAAAGCAGATGCTGTAAAAGAAGTTGTTACAACAGAAAATATTGACGAGCATTGTCCCGCCAGCATTATGAGAAAACACCCTAATACTGTTATGTATTGCGATGCTGACAGCGGAAAGTATATTGTTTAACAGTTGACTTTAACATCTAAACGTGCTATAATTACTACGCTTTTATAATTCACAAAATTGGGAGAGATTTAGCATGGATAAAATAAGATGGGGCATAATCGGCACGGGCGGCATCGCCACTAAATTTGCAAATGCCGTGAAAAACGCAGACGGGGCAGAGCTTGTTGCGGTAGCATCAAGAACCCTTGAAAAAGCAAACGAATTTGCAGATATAAACGGTATTGAGAAACGCTTTGGTTCTTACGAAGAGCTTGTTAATTTTGATGGTGTTGACGCAATATATATAGGTGTTCCGCATCCTTATCATGCACCATCTGCAAAGCTATGTCTGAATGCAGGCAAAGCTGTTCTCTGCGAAAAACCAATTGCAACAACAGCAAATGAATTTGCAGAGGTTAAAAAGCTTGCAGAGGAAAAGGGAGTCTTTTTGATGGAGGCACTTTGGTCAAGATTTGTGCCTGCAATGAAAGAAATCAGAAGATTGGTTTCAGAGGGTGTAATCGGAGAAGTCCGGGAGGTAAGCGGAGCTTTTTGCTATAATATAGAGGATAGAAGAGAAACCTCACGCATGTTCAAAAACGAAGAAGCAGGGGGTGCTCTTCTTGATGTGGGAATATATGGCTTAAATCTTGCAGCAATGTTTCTTGGTACTGATGTAAAAGAAATAAAAACTGCGATTTATGCAAACAATGGGGTTGATGAGAGAACCAATATATTTCTCACATATAATGACAGTAACGCAATTGCACATATTTCTTCTGCAACTACCCTTAAAAAACCCACCCTTGGCGTTATATACGGAAGCAAGGGAAGAATTTCCATACCGGATTTTTGCGGAGCGCAGAAGTTTGATGTTATAGAGAATTCTCCTGAAACTGATTATCAGGACGTAATCAAGAGTTACGAAATTCCTTATAAGGGTAACGGCTTTGAAGAAGAGATAGAGGAATGTAACAGATGTATAATGACAGGTAAAACACAAAGCGACATTATGCCTCTTTCGGAATCTGAAAAAATTCTGAAAATAATGGATGCTGTAAGAGCCCAGGCAGGGGTCGTATATCCTATGGATTAGGATTTATATAGAATTCAGTTTCTGTATACCATAAAAACGAAAGGGCGGTCAAAGACCGCCCTTTATTACTAATTAAAATACATATTTAATATGCCAACCGCATTTTCTTTTATCATTACTTTTCCATGTTCGTTCAATAACCCATGAACATACTGACTGCTTTTATACTTCTCCGCAAATTCAGGCAGGATTATTTCTGCCTCGCAAAGAGAAACTGCCCCATCAGGAACAAGGCATAAGTAAAATTCTTCGTCCATTTTATAAAGAGCACTCATACCGGAATATCTGTCATACAAGCTTGCTGCCCCTGCGCAGACACTGTCAAAGGAATCAAATTTATATATACATTTACGTCTTTTTTCCCTTATTTCCGTTTCTCCCCGCAAATCTCTGCGGTGAATCTTCCCTTTATATGCACAATTCTCTACAGCTCTCTGCAGCTCTTTATCACTGCACACCCTTGTAATAAGCATACCAATTCCGCTCTCACAGGAAGGAATTGTTTCTACAAACAATTTAGCTCCATCCACAGAAAAGTTTACACTGTCCTTTGCAAGGCGTATTGCATGCCAGAACATTTTCTGCACCTCGGGTGTGTTCTCCGAAATATTCTTGACGGTAACATTCCATTCTTTAGCCTCAATATCATCCAGTAAGACCTTAATTTTGTTTTCATCGACTCGTTCTATCTTCATTGTCATTCCCCCACGCTTTTGTCGTATCTAACACAAATACTATGTCCCAATCCTTAACAATATTCCTATATTGACCTTTTAATTATTATAACAATAAGATTTTATATTTCAACTCTTGTTTTCTAAAAAAAATATAATTGTTATACCTGTGTAAAACAAGAGAAAACTTTGTAATAATTACGAAATAAAACTCATAAATTTTACCCTGAAATTTCTTATATTTCCATAATTTGCCCTTGTTTTTTGCTCCCAAATGTGCTATACTGTTATTGTAATAAATTATTGCAAAGCATCCCTGCTTTGTGCGTAAAATCGGCTATAATGTAAAACCAACAAATTATTAAAGGGGCTTTGTCTCCGAAAGTGGCGCACATGCCTCATGTCTTATGACATCCAGTGGACTTGTAAAGCTTTCGGGCGTTTTCCCACCTGGATTCCAGGTTTTTACTTTAGGTCGTGTACGGCAAGGCGGGGAGTTTTTGTTTTCAAAAACCTTTTGTTACAATTTCTTTAAAATAATATATAAAATATGTTAAAAACCCCTTGACAAGTTCTCTTATTTAGGGTATAAATATTAGAGTAGTATAAGTGTGTATGGGAGGATTTTCTTTGCGGATTATTGCAGGCATCAGAAAAGGATTAAAGCTTTCCACACCTGATGGTTTGGATACTCGTCCCACTACTGATAGGGTAAAGGAGTCTGTCTTCAACATTATACAGGCATATCTCCCGGCAGACAGAGTCCTTGACTTGTTCGCCGGCAGCGGTGCTCTTGGAATTGAAGCTATCAGCAGACGGTCTTCTCTTTGTGTTTTTGTGGAACATAACAGAAAAGCTTTTGAACTAATACATCAAAACATTGTTTCTGCAAGATTTGAAGAAAACAGCGAGCTTTTTTTTGCGGATTCACTTACATATCTTGATTCTGTTTCTTCCCCCTTTGATGTTATTTTTCTGGACCCGCCTTATAACAAAGGCTTTTTATCTCCGGTCCTTGACAAAATAAGTCAAAGAGGACTTTTAAATCCCGATGGCATCATTGTTGCAGAAACCGAAAAGGACGGCGAAGTTGCCGAGCATCCAAATTATGAGGTTATTCGATGCGCTGTGTATGGAAAGACAGTTGTTACCATATTAAAGCACAAACAGATATAAGCTTTGTTTTTAAATTCTCGCAAAACTTATACAGATTATGATTAGCGGATTTTTCCGATGATAATAATTACCGAAATTACAAAATATAGGAGGAAAACAATAATGGATGGATTAGAATTATTGGATGAGTTAGAGGAAATAATAGAAAAAGGTGCCAGCGTTCCTTTCTCTGGACGTTGTATTTTAGAGCGTGATGAGCTTATTGACCTTGTTCAGGAGCTTAAGCTTAAGCTTCCCGATGACCTTAAGCAGGCAAAATGGATTAAGGAAGAGCGTCAACGCATTCTTCACGAAGCACAGGTTGAGGCTGACGAAATAATAAAGGCTGCAAACGAAAAGGGTATTTCTATGATTAACGAGCACGAAATCACCCAGCAGGCTATGGAGCAGGCACGTCAGATTATAGACAAGGCAAATCAGGAAGCATACGCTATTTCTGATTCCTCTTACAACTATACTGACAATCTTCTCCAGACTGTAGAAAACGTTACTCTCTCTACTATTAAGGAGCTTGAACAGTGTATTTCTATTGTTCGTAACAATCGTAATGAGCTCCGTGGCTCCAGCCCCGCCGTTGTTGACGAGGTTATCGAAAACTAATTTATTTGGTGCAATCATTAAAGGCATGGCTTTCCTTATGGAAGGTCGTGTCTTTTTTTAAATTTTTTTAAAAAAGGTATTGACAATTAAAAAAATCCTGATATAATAAAGTTAAAGGTCAAAGAAAGTCAAAGTCAAATTTGTTTATTTGACCAAAGGAAAAAGAGGTGAACTGAAATGAAACTCAGTAATCTTATAGAAGAGTTTATCAAGGAAATGATTTCTACCGAAAACGGAGAAATCGAACTTAAACGAAACGAGCTTGCAACACATTTTGGATGCGTGCCCTCCCAGATAAACTATGTTATATCAACCCGTTTTTCTCCGGAGCGGGGATACATTGTAGAGAGCAGGCGAGGGGGCGGCGGTTATATTAAAATAACCAGGGTACTTCCAAAGCCCGGAAATCAAATGATGCATATTGTCAATGCAATCGGAAACTATTTGTCATTTACAGATGCTTCGGCAATAATACAAAATTGTTATGATTATGATTTAATTTCCAAAAAAGAGGCAAAGCTTATTTTAGCTGCAATAACAGAAAAATCCCTGCCTCTTAAACAGCCCGAGCAAGATTATCTTCGTGCAGGACTTTTGAAAAATATGCTTATTACTCTTGCGTAGCTTTGTAATAACTTTGCAAGAATATATATTACTTTTTAAACAGGAGGATGATATTTATGAAATGTGAAAAATGCGGAAAAAGAGAAGCGACAACCCATTTTACAAAAATAGTCAACGGATATAAAGAGGAACATTATCTGTGTTCAGAATGTGCGGCAAAAGCCCCTGAATACAAGGAACTCAAATCCAATATGAATTTCGGTATAACTGATTTTCTGACAGGAATGTTTTCCCACTCCTCCCACTCCTCTTTGGGAACAGAGCAAGGCACAGCTGTTTGTCCAACCTGCAACATGTCCTATGACGAATTTTTGAAACAGGGCAAGCTTGGTTGCGGAGATTGTTATACCGTCTTTGGCAATCGGCTTCGCAGACCCCTTAAACAAATTCACGGCACCTTTGAGCATATAGGCAAGGTACCTAAACGAGGGGGAGATGCTCTTTTACTTGACAAGAAAATTTCAAAGCTTGAAGCCGAGATGAGCTCTGCTGTAGCAAAACAGGATTTTGAAGCTGCCGCAAAACTTCGTGATGAAATTAAGGCACTTAAGGCTGAAAACAATAAGGAGGTATAGAATATGTGGTATACAGAAAGCGGAAAGGACGGAGACGTTGTTTTATCCACCCGTGTTCGCCTTGCAAGAAACATTAAAGGTATTCCTTTCCCCAGAAAGGCTACCCCCCAACAACAGGAGCAAGTAATCAATATTTGCAAGGAAGCTATTTTTGACAGCGATATTAAGCTAAATTATATTGATATAAATGGTATGAAGGATTATGAACGGCAAGCAATTGCAGAATGTCACCTGATTAGTCCCCAAATGGTTGAGGGCAGCATTAAAAGAGGGTTGCTTTTAAGCGACGACAGCTCAGTAAGCGTTCTTATTAACGAGGAAGACCATCTTCGTATTCAGTGTATGGCACCCGGGTTTGAGCTTTCCAAATGCTTTACCCTTGCGGGCAGAATAGACGATTCATTAGAAAGCACTGCGGATTTTGCTTTTGACAATCAGTTTGGTTATCTTACCTGTTGTCCCACCAATGTTGGTACGGGAATGAGAGCCTCTGTAATGGTACATCTTCCTGCTCTCACAATAAGCGGAGGAATAAACAGCGTTATTGATTCTTTGAGTCAGCTGGGTATGACTGTCCGCGGAATCTTCGGAGAAGGCTCTAAAGCAACAGGGGACATATATCAGATTTCCAATCAGACAACTCTTGGGGAAACAGAAGAAAATATTTTAGAACGCTTTGAGCAAATTATAACAGATGTTATGAACAAAGAACGGGAACTACGGGAGAAAATTTACAACTCCGACAAATACCGTATTGAAGATAAGCTTATGCGCTCTTTCGGCATTTTGACAAATGCAGTAATTCTCTCCTCTGCCGAGGCTATGCCAAGACTCTCTGATGTTCGTTTCGCAATAGAGCTTGGCATAATAAATGACATTCCCCTAAATAAGCTTAACACGGCAATATATGCAATTCTGCCCGCCAATATAATGAAAAACTACAATATTATTGATAGCGGCGAGCGAGATTTAAAACGAGCAGAAATTATTAAAGAGCTTTTGCTTGATATTCCCCAGAAAACAGAATAAATTGTGAAAGGATTGATACTATGTTTGAAGACAGATTGACAGAACGGGCAAAAGAAGCCCTTAACTTTGCTGCAGAAGCAGCTCTTGAAATGGGTCAGAGCTATGTGGGCACGGAGCATCTTCTTGTAGGTCTTATAAGAGAGAATCAGGGTGTTGCAGCAAAAATTCTTGAATCCAACAATATTACCGATGAAGCAGTGACTGACAAAATTGCTTCACTTATCGGAACAGGCGAGCCCATCAGCGGAATTTCTCCCGAGGCAACTCCCAGAACAAAGCGTGTACTGCAGAATAGCTATGTTGAAGCAAGACGCCTTGGTCATAATTACGTAGGCACAGAGCATCTGCTAATTGCCGCACTCAGAGAGAGCGAAAGCATTGCTGTTAAAATTCTTGTAGAGCTTGGGGTATCTCCTCAAAAGCTTTATAACGAAATTTTAAATCTTCTCCGTGACGGCGAGGATACAGGAGAGTTTGCTGCTGAAAATAACAATGGCAACAGGGAAAGCAAAAAATCAAACACTCCTACTCTTATGAAGTTTGGCCGTGACCTTACTAAAATGGCTAAAGAGGAAAAGCTTGACCCTGTTATCGGCAGAGATGATTCCATAGAGCGTGTCGTTCAGATACTCAGCCGAAGAACAAAAAACAACCCCTGTCTTATCGGCGAGCCAGGTGTTGGTAAAACTGCGGTAGCCGAGGGCCTTGCACAAAAGATTGTATCGGGAAGTGTCCCTGAAATTCTCAAAGACAAAAAGGTAATTGCTCTTGATATGTCCTCAATGATTGCAGGGGCAAAATACAGAGGTGAATTTGAAGAAAGACTCAAATCTGCCATGGGTGAAATTCACAAGGCAGGAAACATAATTTTATTTATCGACGAGCTTCACACCATAATCGGAGCAGGTGCCGCAGAGGGGGCAATTGATGCTGCAAACATACTGAAACCCGCCCTTGCAAGAGGCGAAATTCAGGTTATCGGCGCAACCACCCTTGAAGAATACAGAAAATATGTAGAAAAGGATGCAGCTCTTGAGCGTCGTTTTCAGCCAATTACTCTCAACGAGCCTACCCCTGAAGAGAGCATTCAAATTTTAAAGGGCATCCGTGATAAATACGAGGCGCATCACAGAGTAAAAATTACCGATAAAGCCATTGAGGCAGCTGTAAATATGTCTATAAGATATATTTCTGACAGGTTTTTGCCCGACAAGGCAATAGACCTTGTAGACGAAGCAGCGTCAAGAATTCGCATAAAAACCTTGACAGCTCCCCCTGATATTAAGGATTTGGAAAACAAAATTGCAGAGCTTCGCAAGGAGAAAGAGGCGGCAATTACCATTCAGAATTACGAAGAGGCAGCAAAGTTGCGTGACAAGGAAAAACAGCTTGCCGACGAGCTTGCATCCACTAAAAACGAGTGGTCAAAAAACAGCAACTCTGCCGAAGCCGTTGTAAGCGAAAACGAAATTGCTGAAATTATTGCAATGTGGACAGGAATTCCCGTAAAATCCATAGAGGAAAGCGAGAGCGAAAGACTGCTCAAGCTTGAGGAAATTCTTCATCAAAGAGTTGTGGGTCAGGGAGAAGCCGTGACCTCCGTTGCAAAGGCAATCCGCCGTGGAAGAGTTGGACTGAAAGACCCCAAAAGACCTATCGGCTCTTTCATCTTCCTGGGCCCCACAGGAGTTGGTAAAACTGAACTTTCCAAAGCCTTGGCAGAGGCAATGTTTGGGGACGAGGATTCTATGATTAGAATTGATATGTCCGAATATATGGAAAAGCATACCGTTTCCCGACTTGTAGGCTCTCCTCCAGGGTATGTTGGCTACGAGGAAGGCGGTCAGCTGACAGAAAAGGTTCGCAGAAAACCATATTCAGTAATTCTGTTTGACGAAATAGAAAAGGCTCACCCCGACGTATTTAATATACTTCTTCAGATTTTAGAGGACGGAATACTCACCGATTCTCAAGGCAGACGGGTTGATTTCAGAAACACAGTTGTTATTATGACCTCTAATTTAGGTGCAAGACGCATTACTGACCATAAAAGCCTGGGCTTCTCGGCAGGAGATGATACCGCAGACCGCAACTACGAGCAAATCAAGTCCGATGTAATGAGCGAGGTAAAGCAAGCCTTTAAGCCTGAATTTTTAAATCGTATTGACGAAATTATAGTCTTCCATCAGCTCAATGCAGATGACATTAAGGCAATTGCAGAAAAAATGCTTGAACAGCTTATAACAAGACTTTCTGACAATAATATATCTGCTGAGTTTACAGAAGAGGCGCTTTCGGGAATTGCAAAAGAAGGCTTTGATCCTGTATATGGCGCAAGACCTATCCGCAGAGTAATTCAAAACTCTATTGAGGATTTAATTGCCGAAAAAATGCTTGACGGAACTATAGCAGAGGGTGATAACATCAAAATTACCTTTGCAGATGGCAAATTCAATTGCGAAAAAAACTGATTTCAATGTAATATGAAAACGGCGTGCTTTTACCAAAGGAAAATCACGCCGTTAATAATAACCGCTTTGTTCCGAAAACGCCCCATCCACCATAATTTGAACTAAAATGATGTATTTCTGTTCTTTTTTATATTGACTTTAGGGACGAACTATGGTATTATTCGGTCAAATTTAAAAAACTAATAAACTCGGAGGGATTTTTGATATGAAAAAATCAGACAAAATGTGGGCTCTTTATATTCCTCTTCCTTATTCTCTTGATGACGAAAAGAAACGGACAAGAGAGTTTGACCAGGAGGTTTGGGACTATGTAATAGATGAGGCCTCAAGGATTGGTATAAACACCATTGTTCTTGGAATAAACAACGCCATTGAGTTTCATTCTCATCCTGAGATTGCCGCAAAGGGTGCGTGGACACAGAAAAAGCTTCACGATGAACTTGCAAAATGCAGAGAGAAAAACATTAAGGTTATTCCAATGATGAACTTTGCCTCATCCCATGATGATTGGCTTTGCCAGTATCATCGCAAAATTTGTACACCTGAATATTATCAGGTATGTAATGATATTATAAAAGAAGCCTACGAAATGTTTGAGCATCCCGAATACATACATCTTGCAATGGACGAAGAAGACGCAAAGCATGTAAAGACCCAAAGACTTGCAGTATACAGACAGGGAGAGCTTTATTGGCACGACCTCCGTTTTTATGTTGATTGCGTAAAAGCAACAGGTGCAAAACCGTGGATGTGGACAGACCCGCTCTTTGACCATCCCGAAGAATTTATAAAGAGATTTGACCCTGATGAGATTTTACTCTCACCTTGGTATTATAACGCATTTAACAGAGAAAACTGGACACCCATTTCCTCAAGAGAGGTTTATCTCACCTACTACAACGAGGGCGAGTATAAAAATATGGGCATCCAATTTGTTGAAGAAGACCCATTCCTTGTAAGGGTTAGAGAGGTTGCAATTCCTCTTCTGGAAAAGGGCTTTAGATATGTTCCCTGTGCATCTGTCTGCAATAAATGTGACTGCAATCATTCAGAGCTTGTAGAATATTTTAAGACAAACGCAACAGAAGAACAAATCCCCGGATATATTTCTGCACCCTGGGGTTCTGTTACCAAAGAAGACAAATATCGTTTAGAGGATACCTTCAGGTTCTATAAGGAAGCCATGGATAAACACTACAAAGAATAAGTACAATATAAGCTTATAAATCCATCAAAAAACCACATTGCTTTGCAATGTGGTTTTTGTAGTTTCATTTTATTTAATATTTATAGAAAAGATATTAACCTCATGGTCACCATAAGAAGAAACAGGAGTTATTCTTACTCCGCTGCACTTCTTGTCCACAAAACATTTTAATACTCTTTTGCGGTTGTCTTTAATGTTCAGTTCTTCCTCCCATTCTCCCTTTTCTGACAAAAATTCTATTTTTATATCTTTTACCAGAGTTGTGGGCAAATGTATGGGCTTTAATCCCAAGGGAATATTGGAAACAGTATCCCGTGTTACAAGATGGTCCCCTCCGCCTATAGTCTTTCTGTTAAGGTCGGAATCCAAAACTATTTTTATTTCTTTTACATCTTCACTCTTATCAAATTTAATTTCAATAAAACTGCCAAGCTTTCCTCTCCAGCAGTTTTCTTCGTTTCCTACCTTTCTGTCAACACCATTGCGGAGCTTTTCCCCGTTTACACCATTTGTTTTAATTTCAGAGTTTTCAATAATCTCTGACATTTTCATTTTATTCCCCGGCAGATAACAATCGTCTTCCATAAGGGTTTGTTTAAGCAGTTCTAATTTGTTTTGGTAAACCTCATGGGGCAAAAGCTTGTGGGTAACCGCAATCCATGCCGCAGTTCCGACAGCCTGACCGATTGTTGCACACGTCCCCATGACTCTTGTAGCACTTAAGGCGCTATGGGTTACGCTGATATTTCTTCCTGCAAAAAATAAGTTGCTGATATTTTTTGAATAAAGACTTCTGTATGGAATTCCAAAAGGTGATGGGGCAGGGTGATATATTGTTGGCAATTCAGAAGAAAAGATACCATCAGGATTGTGGTCATCCATAGACCAGCCGCCATAGGCTACCGTGTCCTCAAACTTTCCGCCCCCCTCAATATCATTTTGATTCATTATGTATTCACCTATATATCTGCGGCTTTCCCTTTTTCCGGGCAGGTAGCCTACCCAATCAAGCTCCCAATTATCTGCATCACATTCTCCGCTGTTTTTGATGTAATCCCATATACCATAGGCAATTGACAAAAGCTCATCACGGATTTCCTCTGTGTCTGCTATTGTGTCCCGAGTTCCGCCTATTTCCAGATACCAGAAATTCTCTCCCGGATCTTTAATTCCGCTATAGCGATTTTTTAATTCTTCTTTAGTAAACTTATATGCCCATTCCGGCGGAATAAACTCTCGTTTTTCATTTGTTTCCCGTGCCTGAATAAGACAGCTGTGCCCCATAGTTTTCTTGTCTGCAGTTATCGGTGCAATACTCTCATTATACCTCTCTCTCTCTTCTCTGCCCATAAAATATTTTGCCCCCGAAAGAGGCGCCAAAATACTGTCCCCTGAGCAATCTGAAAAAAACTTTGCCGAAACTGTATGATATGTTTGTGTCGTCATTTGCCAGCCTGTAACAGTAACTATTTTTTCTCCGTCCATTTGGCAGTCATTACAAGTGCAATTCAACAAGGAAACAATGTTTTCCTCATTTTTAATAAATTCAAACAATATGCTGTCCCACACAGGATATCCTCTGTAGGGATTTCTGTACATGTTTTCAAGGCTGATTTCCTCTAAAATCCCTGTTTCACGGTTATTGTCCCCCCGGGCACCGGAAATCCACATTCTTACCTCACTTGATGCATTTCCCCCATACATTGGTCTGTCATGCATTATAACAACCTTAAGTCCGTGCCTCGCCGCAGCAATCGCCGCACACATACCGGCTATTCCTCCCCCAACAACACAAAAATTGCATTCATGGTTAATATTTTTAAGTTTTTTGTTCAAAATTATAACCTCCCAAAACACAAAGATATCCCTTATAAAGATATTTACTCTTGATTTACACTTGGGTTTATTATATAATAAACAAAAAACCTATTCCTTAAAAATACAATGCAAAAACTTTAAAATACTGAACAGGAGTTTTTATATGATAGAAGATATTTATAACTATATCTCCTTTTTAAGCAAGGAATACAACTTAAGTATCAGCATTCACAACGGAAAAAGAAATGCCAGCAAGCTTATTGACAGCCTTATTCCCTATAATATTCATCGCAACCCCTACTGCCTTTTTATTACGTCCGAAATAGACAGACATAATCAATGTGTAGAGTTTCAGCAAACCTTAAGGGAAAAGTGCGGCAAAGATATTTTCTGCGAAACCTGTCATTGCGGCGTCAAGCAATATATAATCCCAATTGCCGATGAAGAAGAACTGTCAGGTTTTATATGTGTCGGAAGCTACAAAGGCAATATAGATATTGCCGCAGAGTATGCCGAAGAAAATAATATTCCCATAAAAAATATTTCCGAGAAATATCAGCTCCATCTCAAGGATAATTTGCCTGACGAAACCTTGACAAAAACACTGATTAAACCCTTGTGCGCAATGCTTTCCGTCCTATTTAGACAAAATCCCCACCACAACTGTAAAACAGAGGATAATTTATACAACCATATTCTTTCTGTTATCCATGCAAAAGCATTTAGTAAAATAACAATAAGCGATATTGCGGAGGCGTGCTACTGCAGTCCATCCTTTGCAAGCAGAACATTTAAAAGAAAGAGCGGTACTACCATAAATCAATACATAACCTCTTTGCGTATGAAAAAAGCTGAAAAACTGCTTATTGAATCAGATATTAGCATAACAGATGTTGCGTATTCCTGTGGTTTTAGCGACTCCAACTATTTTGTAGCAGCCTTTAGCAAAAGTCATAAAATATCACCCCTTAAATTCAGAAAAAGTATGAAATACCTGTAAAAATTATAGTGATTTTTTTGATTGATGCAAAAGGAATGAGCCGCAAGGCTCGCTCCCAGGATTTAATGATTTTATTCTTTCTCTGTTATATTGAACAGCTCAACCAATTCCTTCATTGCATCAAAGGAGATAAAGCAATCTTGATTATCATACCCATAAATGCTCTCTCCCGATGCATATTTAATATCAAGCTTTGCACCAAACATATCAGGAAGTCCGCTTACCTTGCTGATATAACCATTATGCTGTGCAAAATTATATCTTGCTGCGATTTCCTGAAGTCTTGTCATAAATGATGCGTCCGCTGTAAAAGTGTATTCTTCTCCATCACCTGACCTGTCGCGCCATTTGATTTCAGATTTAACATTTCCATCTTCCAAAACAGCACTCAATTTATAATTTCTCCCGTCAAGCTCGCTTTCTTCCTCTAAAACAACAGTATAAAGTGAAGCCTCGCACTCAAAGCTGATTATTTCTGTTGATTCTATAACCTTTGGTGAATCCTCGCCACTATTATATGTTTTGACCCCGCCATCAATAATATCAGTATTATGCGAAGAAAGTCCGCATCCATTAAAACCTATTGTCATAAGCAAGATAATGCTTGTTATAATTCGTGACATATTACCAGCTCCTTACTTTGCATCATTCTCGTCAAATACATCGCCGCATTCAGGACAGAACTTCGGAGGATTTTGAGGATCTTCGGGAGTCCATCCGCATTTGTCGCACTTGTAAAGTGGTGCGCCTGCAGGCTTTGGCTTACCGCAATTCTGACAGAATTTGCCTAAATTTGTTGCACCGCACTCACAAGCCCATCCCTCTGCCGGAGCAGGTGCAGGCTGGGGCTTACCGCAGTTCTGGCAGAACTTGCCTGTGTTCTGTGTGCCACAGGAACAAGTCCATCCGTCCTGTGCCGGAGCAATACCGCCGCCAACGGGCTGATTAACCATTGTATTTTGAGTGGTATTTGCACCCTGCATAAAGCCTGACATACCGCCCATCATATTTCCTGCCATGCCCATACCCATAAAGCCTGCCATAGCACCGTTAGGATTAGCAGCAGCAGTTCCCATAGCTTGAGCTGTTGCACCTGCCATATGACCACGAAGCATATTTGCATCTCTGCCCATAGCGGTAGAGCGCTGATATTCCAGGATTCTTGCTTCATCTTCTTCGCTTGCACTGACGGACGATACACCGAATTCTACGATTTCAACGCCTCGTCTGTCTCTCCACTTGGAAGAAAGAATTTCGTTGAGTTCGTCTGCAATCTGCATTGTGTATGCAGGAATAGCCGCATAGTAG
>JAFSDQ010000001.1 GCA_017436135.1 Clostridia bacterium
ACAGTTCCTTGGTCTTCTTGGCAGTATATTGGCAGCCTCTGTCACTATGAAAAATTGCACCTTTAGGTATTTTTGTTTGACAACAAGCCATTTTGATCGTTTCTTGCACAATTTCTTGGCGACTATGCTTTTCTACCACAGCTGACACTATTCTTCTTGATGCAACATCAATGATTGCACTAACATATATTTTATGATTTTTGCATTGCATTTCAGATAAATCAGTACACCAAAGTGTATTTGGCATTGTTTCTTCAAATTTATCTCTGATTAGGTTTTCGCTTAAATATTGTTCATCAGTAGGTTTGTTCTTTCTGATTTTGCGTTTTCTTCCTACCTTTGCAACCAATTCATTTTCATTTAATATCCTCGATATTTTAGCTTCACTTACAAAAACACCTTTTTCTTCAAGTGCCTTTTTAATACGAATTCTACCTTAATTGCCATTGTGTTTTTCAAAACAGCTAATAACTTCTTTTTCGACGAAAGTTTTTTCACTATCTATCTTACATTTATGACTGAAATATCCGCTTTTTGACACCTTTAAAAGTCGGCATACCAAGCTGGTATCATACTCGGATAATTCGGTTTTTGCAAATTCTAATCGTTTTTATGTTCTTTCGCAAAGTATGCCGCTGCTTTTTTTAATATTTCTACCTGTTGACGAAGCTCCTCGTTTTCCTTTTGAAGTTTTTTAAGTTTTGCTTCTTCAGGGCGAAGATTTCCTTTGCCAACAAAAGCATCGTTTCCATAGGTTTTGTATTGGTCAATCCAACGGTAGAGCATTATGTGGTTTATCCCCATTTTGTCTGCTACCGATTTAACTTTGAGTCCGTTTTTGACTACCAATTCACATGCTTGGATTTTGAATTCCTTTGTGTAATTCACTTTTCTTTCCATCGTACTCACTCTCCTGAAAATATTATATCATATTTTCACCCTTTTGGTAGTCCATTTTTATTATACAAGTTTCCAACTATTCACTTTTCTCTCTTCACTCTTTACTAAAAATTGTCGTTTCCAGATAAGCGATAAAAGAGAATAGAGAAAAGTTGTCTGTAGTTTTGCTTTGCAAAACACTTATTTTATAAAAAACAATGTATAAAACCCTTGATTTTACGGGATTTGCAAATAAATCCTATAATAACACTCGCACCAGCAGGGTTCGGCGGTTTCCGACAAACCGTTAAGAAGCAGTCTATAATGAAACCAATTCGCAACATTTCCTTATATATATGTAATAATATTTTTGTCACAAAAATGTGATGAAAACACAACAAATGTCATAAAACATCGTGGAAAGCCATAAAATTTGATGTTAAAATTGTAATATAGAGGATGCTTTGTGTTTTGGAAGACAGCGTGTCGACGGCACGATAAAAGGAATTTTACCATATTCATTATTGGCAGACTTGCTCCGGATTATGGGGATGCCAAAGTAACGATAGGGAGGATGTAGCGTGAAAAAAATATTAAGATTATTTATTGTATGCAGCTTGCTTTTGTCGGTGATTTCTGCAAATTGCCACATTAGTGTAAATGGGGCAGAAGAGCTTCTTGTTTGCACACAAACGAGTGAAGAGCTGGCAATTTCCAACAGTGTGCTTATTGACATAAATGCGTCGTGCATTGTTGTTTCGGGCGCAAGACGGTATATAAATTACAATAATCCGAAGGAAACTCCTGAACTGATAGACGGAAGCCTATATCTTCCGGCACGAACCCTGAGCCTGGCGCTGGGATGCTATTATGAAAATCTTCCCGATAAAACCTATATTCTTTTTCGTAATGACGAGCTTGGAAAGGAATTATATTTTTCTTCACAGGGCAGCTATCAGCAGAGCGAAATGGGAAGCAAGCTCCCTATTGATTTCAGGGGAATATACAAAAACGGAGATGTGTATCTTCCGGTCAGAGGCGTAGCAGAGTTGCTTGGTAAAACGGTAAATTATAAAGACGGTATTGTAATAATTGATGATAAAGCTTCTGCGGATGCATTGATGGAAAACAACTTATTTACGTATGTAAAGAGTTTGTTTGACGGCTTTGAACCCGAACAGGGTCAGGGAAGGGTATACCATGTAGCCCAGACCGATGCGGCAAAAGACTACAACCCGGGGACAGAGGCAAAGCCGTTCAAAACCCTGGCGAAGGCTTGTGCTGTTGCAACGGCAGGGGATACAGTTATAATTCATAAAGGCGTGTATCGTGAAGAGTTGGCTCCAAAAGAAAGCGGCACACCAACCAATCCGATTGTTTTCAAAGCAGCCAATGACGGAAGTGTTGTAATTTCTGCAACAGAGGTTGTTGACAGTTTTACTCAGGAAGGAAGCTTTGCGGTTGCATCAATACCTAAAAATTTGGGAACAGGAAAAAATCAGGTTTTTTATAACGGCGAGGGGATTGCAGAGGGCAGATATCCCGATAACGCTTCACAAGGAGATATGGCGGACGTTGATGAAGCATTACCGTCGCTATTTCCCATTACGGGCGATTTGAGGGTAAGTGCAGAAAATTCTTCAAAGGTTGTTTCTGATACTTTGCTTAAAGAAACCGAAACCGATTACTGGAAAGACGCGATATTTGTTTCGGTTCATGGTAAGGCGTACACTGTTTCGACTGCAAGGGTAGCTTCTTCTGTGGAGGGCGAGCTTACCTTAACCGATACATCACACAATTATTGGCATTCGGTTTCAGAGAGCGATGTGTGGAACTACGGATACCTGACTTGCCATATAAATGCTGTTAATGAGCCGGGCGAATGGACAGTAAAGGATAACAAGCTGTATATTATCCCTCCCGAGGGCGAAACCGCAGCAAGCCTTTCTGTTGAAATGAAGGCTCGACAGGCAACTATAAATTTAAGTGGCAAAAAATTCATTCAGGTAGTTGGAATTAATAGCTTTGGCGGAAGTGCAATCTTGAAGGATAGTGAGATGTGCGTGATAAATGATGTAGATATGAAGTACATTTCGCATTATACCTACAGTGATGACCAGAGAAACGGATATATAGATGATGCGTCTGTGAGAACAGAGGACAGTGCACCTCAAAAGGGCGAGGTCGGCGTATATATAAGCGGCAGAGATAATGCAGTAATTCATTCGAGCTTTGATACAGGTGCAGCGGCAGGACTGTATCTGGCAGGGCTGTATTCATATATCGATGACAATATCATCAGTAACTGCGGATATATGGGAAGCTATGTCAGCGGCATTACAGTATATAATGAGCCGTGGGAGGATAAACTGATTGCCAAAGGCGGCTGCTCTGTTTATAATAATACAGTTTATAATTCAGGGCGGTACCTGTTTATGATTCAGGGTATGTCCGAAGGCACACCGTTTTTGCCGATAGAGGTTGCGTATAACGATTTTCACGATGGCGGTCTTTATTCGACGGATGTAGGTAATATATATGCATACGGTATCAATGCGGCAACATCAAAAAGAGTGTCTAAAGTACATAACAATTATGTTTACAGCACAGCATCAAAATCAAACCCTATGGGCTTTGGAATATATTGCGACGGTGGCTCTAACGGAATTGATTGCTATAATAATTTGATTTTTACAACAAAGCAGGGAACAATATTTACACATGGCTATGCATATAAGAATAAGAATCAGTCAACTTGTACACTCAACTCAAATGCACAGCTTAAAGGCAATATATCAGGCGGAGTGGCGGCACTGACCGCAGAAAACTTCCCGAAGAACAAGCCGTTTTACGCAGGGGCACTTCAGAATATGACCGACTATACGGCGAACTACACTAAAGATGACGAGAAGGTATATTACCTGTCCGCAACAGAGGGGACAAAAAGCGGAAGCATCACAAATACAGATGACGGCGGAATTGTCTTCGGTAATACATCGGCAGAATTGACCTTTAATGATGTAGAAATTACAGGCACACGAAATAATTTAAGATTTTATTTCGGCGGAGACAAAAGTAAAACAGATATACTTTCGGTAACAGTACAAGATTCTGCGAATACGGATATATATGAGCTGCCTCTTAATACCAAGGCAAAGGATTTATACAAAATGGATATGGCAGACCTTGCGCTTGATGTGGATAAAGGCGTGTATGATGTTAAGCTGAAGGTCACCACAACAAGAGGAACACCTCATCTTTACGGAATGAGTGTGACCTCGGACGGAAAAAATATTAACGCTGGGCGTGATGGTGCAAATGTTCTTGCTGTGGATTACAGCCATATATACAAGATTGGCTCCATGGCGGATTTGTTTATCTCGCCAACATATGAAAAGAATGGATATTCATATTTGATAAACACATATAGTGGAAGCACAGTTTTGTATAAGAACGTTGTTGTTGAAAATGATGTAAACACCTTAAATATTGCAGTGGCACAGAAAACAGAGCATAACCCTATTTCTATGGAATTCAGAATAGGAAGTCCCGATGCTGAACCTATTGCGACTTATACGGTTGAGCAAAGCACCTGGGATGACAGAACAGTAAGACAGGTGGCGCTTGAAAGTACATTGCCTCAAGGCACATATAATATATATGTAAAATTTACATCACAAAGTTCAGCAACCACAAATTTCCATTCGTTTGGATTTTCGCAAAATTGATTTATCGTAGCAGAAAATAAAAAATTTAGATAGGAGATTGTTTATGAAAAGGAAACTGTTTATTGGCATCTTGATAGCAAGCATTATGTTGACATCCATAGTTCCTGCGTTTGCGTATGTAAGACCCGGGGCTACCGAGTATGTATTTAGTGCAGACAGTGCGGTTGAATTTGAAAATGTCAGCTTGAGTCAGAATACAATTACTGTATCAGGCGACGGATATGTACGCTATGACTATTTTACAACACTTGATGCGGCTAAAATGGAAATACAGTATAAGGATGCGACAGGCGCAAGTGTAACCGTTGAGCCTGACGGCAACAAGGCTAAAACATTTGCTATGACAGGCGAAGATACGATTACATATACATTTCCTGCTGTTCAGCATAGCGGCGACAACTATCTTACCTTGCGTTTTACAGGCAATGTAATGGTGACATCCGTAAAGCTTATTGCGAATGTCCTTGACGGATATACAAATTACAACAGAGCCCCTGTTGCTCTTACAGAAAACGAAAAAGCAATACAGGCAGAGGTTTTAGTAAAAACTGATTCGTCAGTTTTTATGGTAAACGGAGCAAAGAGATATATCAATCTTGAGGATATAAACGAAAAGCCGATGGAGTTTGATGGCAGAGTTTATTTGCCGATTAAGACCCTTGCACTTGCACTTGGATATTATCACGAATCAATGCCCGACAAGAACTATTGTCTTTTAAGGCTTGAACAGCTTTCGTTTATCTATCGTGACGGACAGATGGTAAGACAGGATAAGCATGATGAGCCTGTAGAGGCAGATGCACAGCCAAAGCTTATAAACGGCAATTACTATATGCCGCTCCGATACTTTGCTGAAGCTATAGGCAAGACAGTAGCCTACAAAGACGGGCTTATAGTTATCGGCTCAAGAAACCGTACGAAGGATATATTAGAGAGCTCGGCAGTAAGGAGCTATATTGCAGAGCAGCTCGCACCGGGGGCGGAAGAAAAAATAGCCGGAAACACATATTATGTTGCACAGAGCAAGAATGCAAATGATGGAAATGCGGGAACGGCAGAGGCTCCGTTTAAAACTCTGGCAAAAGCGGCAAGTATTGCAAAAGCAGGCGATACAGTTATCGTTCGGGAGGGTATCTACCGCGAAACCCTGACACCTCAAAACGACGGCACAGAGGCGAGTCCCATAGTGTTCAGGGCGGCAGATGGCGAGAGCGTAACGATAAGTGCGGCAGAGGCTGTTACAGAATTTGCCGAAATTGGTGACGGAAAAGTTGCGGCAAGCGTTCCCTGGACATTGGGAGCGGGCAGAGACCAGGTATTTTATAAGGACGGTTGCCTTATTGAGGCAAGACATCCTAACGGTCCGCGGATTGAGATGTCAGAGAACGGCGAGCAGCTCTCGAACTTGTTCCCTGTTATGGGCGATTTGCATATGCAGGTAGGGGACAGCACTCTTGTTAAAAGTGACACCTTATTAAATCAGGAAGACGATTACTGGAAGGGTGCAACCTTTGTAACTATGCACGGAAAGGCGTGGACATTGGGTACGGCACATGTTAAGTCCTCAACCAAAGGCGAGCTTCGGCTCACCGACCTCCCGTTCAGATTTTGGCATACTGCAAGAGATGTGGATTTTTGGAGCTGGGGATACCTTTCGGGACACAAAAACTGTCTTGACGCCCCGGGCGAGTGGATTATGGAGCATAAAATGCTTGTTATGATACCGCCGGAGGGTGAAACTGCAAAAACCCTGAAGGCAGAGGTCAAAAAAAGACAGACCGTTATAAATCTAAACAACAGAAAATCCGTTCATATAGAGGGTATGAAGACAGTAGGCGGCTCTGTTACTATGGTGGACAGTGAATTCTGTATGCTAAAGGATATGGATATGAGCTATATCGGCCATTATACCTACAGCGAGAACCAACGTGAGGGTATTATCGATAACGGAGAAATGGCAGATGTTAAAGAAAATCCATCGGATACCTCGCTTCACAGAGGGGAATCGGGTATATATGTGGCAGGATTTAACAACCATATTGTAAACTCAAAAATAGACCATAGTGCAGCGGCAGGAATTATTTTGACAGGCGCATATGCTTATATCGAAAATAATATTATAAGCAACTGCGGATATATGGGCTCATATACCAGTGGTATTACAGTAACAAATCAGCCCGAAAAGGCAAAGGATGCAAAACGGGGCGGCTTTGCTATATATAACAACACAGTATATAACTGCGGAAGAAGCTGCTTTAACCTGCAGAACTTCGAAAGCTACTGGGGTTCAGGAATATTACAGTTCTTGCCGTATGAGATGGCGTATAATGATTTTCACGATGGATTGCTGTTCTCTCTTGACGGCGGCATAACCTATGAATATACAATGAGTGCAAACTCGGATGTATTAAATACGAGAATGCATAACAATTATCTGTATTATACAAGACCCGAAACAAATCCGTTCAGTATGGGTCTGTATCACGATGGTAATACAGAGGGTATTGATACATTTGATAACATAATCTTCACAACCGAAGAGGGAACAATGTTCACAAACTCGTATATGTTCATAAACCCCACATTGTCACCTAACAACGCCTGGAACAATCAGGAACTTAAAAACGACAACGTTGCGGGCGGACCCGAAAATTTAAGAGTAGACCAATATCCATACGGACTCCCGTTCTATGCAGGAAGCAAATTAGACAGTGAGCCGTTTATGAAAAACTATGAGGCAGATTACAATAGCTTTAAGCTTATAAAGCCCACTTACGCAAAGAGCTCTGCGGAAGAGGACATCGAGGTAACAGATACAGTAATTCTTCCTAAAAAGGGTGATTACGTTGTATTTGAAAATGTAGATTTCGGTCAGGAGGAGCTTAACACCTTCCAGCTCTATATCAGAGGGGACAGATTCCCGGGCGAAAGGCGTAAAATTCAGATAGGCTTCGGTACAACGCGCGAGGATGCAGATGTTTATGACTGTGAAACACTTGTGCGTGCGGATATCAGCGATAAGCTTGCTATGTTTAACGAGTTTTTCAATGCGAAAGAGGGGGTAATGAATGTCTATGTGGAAAATACAGGCACCATCCCCGTTACCATTGACGGAATTACCTTTAAGCATTGCAATATTATGCAGAAGGAACACGACCCGGCATCTATCCCGGGCGGTACGTTTGACCGCGTTGTAAAGTCGGGCGGAACAAAAGCCAATGCTGTATTTGATAACATTTCCAAACCCCACGTTAAGGATGTATGGGACGGAACAATTCTACGATACGAAAAAGTACAGATGCCGGTAGATGCAAAAGTATTTTATGTAAATGTTGGTGTTTCGGGTGCGTATCACGGACAGGAAATTGTATTCAGCTATAATGTTATCGGCGAGTCCGACAATGTAGAGTTTGCAAGGGTAATAACAACAAATAATGGATGGGACACAAAGGATGATACACAGTATGTTGTACTGAAAAATCCGATTCCGTCTGATGCGCCGCTTGATATCTATGTTGAATTCAGAAAAGGTACAAACGAAGCAGCAGGCACCTGTAACTTGTTTGAGTTTGGTTTCATAAACGAAATCCCGGCTGCAAAACAGTAATATAGACGTTATAAAATGTATTACATTCTAAAAAAGGAGTGATATGGCAAATGAAAAGAATCTTCAGTGTTTTGCTTGCGGTGGCATTGCTGCTCTCAATGGGCGCTTCTTCCGCAGGCGCAACAGATGCACTCACTGTGAGTATTGAGGAGGTCGGCTCGGTCACAAAGCTTGCAGGCAGCATAGATGCAACCTTTGGTAAAGAAATTTTGCCCGAGTCATTGACGGACAGAGTTATATTAAAGACAGGGCTTGCAGAAGTCCCGATAAGCACCGTTGTTACTGAAAATGTTCTGACAATCAGCTATGGTGAGCTGGAGGAAAATCAGACATACACCCTGACCTTAAAGGCGGGTATCGAGGCGGCTGACGGAAGCGCACTTGAAAGTGATGCTACAGTGACCTTTACAACAGACCAAAGTGCATATAGAGTTAAGTCAGAAGCACCGTACACCCCGAATTATGCCGAACATTCTTCACCTAAATTGTTAGACTCGGGCATTTATGTTGCAACAGGACAGGTGCGCTATAGACCCGAACACTCGGCAGCTTACGACAATAAAGCGGAGATGGCTCTATGGCAGCCAAATACAATGATAACAGATAAGTATAGTTATTTGGTAGATAACGGATTGACAGACACCATCACAACCGACTTTGCAATTGAATTCAGTTTTGAGGATTTAGGCACAGCGGGCACAGGCGGCAGATACTTTACAATAGCACCTGATAAATTTGCTAAAGAGCCAAACGGAAATAACAACACCTTTACTATTATGCCTAAAACAACAGAGGCGAGAACACAAATTCAGCTTACCGAGTCAACCGCAACAAACCCGATGATTCAGCTTGCAGAGGGAACAAACACAACCCTGAATTTGCAGAAGAATACAAGAGGGCTCTACGAGGTAAAAATGGTTTCGTGTATGGGTGGCGACGGCAACTTTGATATGGAGATGAGCTCGGGCACAGCCTCTGCAATGGTAGATTTTGATAAGTATGAGTCATTTGGTTCGTTTGCTGCATTTAACGATGGTAAAGCGACTTATGCAGAAAACGCAACATTTTACGGAAGCTTTAATATCTACAGAATTACACCTCTTGGTGTACTTGATTCAGGTAAGAACGGAAGCAGATATAAAATTATAATGAATGACGATATAGCAGAGTTTCCCGAAACAGGAATATTTGTTGAGTCGAATTATAAAGCGGCAACAAGAACATTTACTATCCCGATGTCCGAGATGGAGAGTGTTTCAATGCCGATATCTCTTGAAGGTCTAAAGACTGATGACGGTGCATTCAGCACAGGCAAGGTAACACTTGACCTTAACAAAACAATCGTTGTCAACAACAATCTGGGCTTTGGTGCATCTGTTAATGTAGAAAATCATATTAAGAAAAACAAGCATACCTTCAGCGTTGAATTTGACAACGTAATAGATGAAGCATCAATTGATGGCAATGTTTATCTTAAAAAGCAAGGGACATCAAACGAGATAGCAGTTACCGCTTCAAAGTCAGAATCCAACGAAAAAGAAATTGTGGTAGTCTTCCCGACACTTGAAGAAAACTCTACCTATATATTAGGCTTCCGCGGTAATGACACAATGGACAAGGACAGATGTATCTGCGCGTTAGATGCCGATACCGACTATTGGCTGCATAAGAATTTAGAAATAAAGCTTATAACAGATATATACATTTATCAGGAATATCTGGAAGAGAAACAAATTCTCGACAAGACCTACAGCGAGATGGAGGACGGTCCTTACACAGATGCAGACACAAATATGTATCTGCAAAGCACATTTGAAACAACAAAGCCAAGCACAAAGGATTTGACGGTCAAAACCGCAACAAAGGACTCAAAGACCCTGAAGTATCTGCAAATGGGAATTGACGGCAGCATTGTCAGGGACTCGTATTACGGATACACATTCCCGACTCCTGTAACAGAAGAGGATGTTGTGCTTGATTTGATATTCAAGCTTGAGGGTCCCACTCCCCAGAGCCGGGGAATTCGTGTGGAAAGTAATATAGTACACAACCTTATGAGTGCACCCTCTGCGCAAAAGGATGAGTTTGGCTACTATCATCTGAGATATCTGTTTGAAAGAGGCACAGACGGAAAGTACGATGTAAAGGTTTATGATGCACTTAAATCATTGAATACAACGATAGCTACAACAGACGCCAACCTTGCATCGCTGAAGAATATTACGTGTCAGCAATACGGCGGTGCCGCATATTTGAACAAGGGTACATATTTTAATATTGCACAGTTTAAGCTTACAAAGGTTTTATCCCCCAAGGTTGATGCAGACAACTCAAACCTTGATAATATCAGCAGAAGTGCAGACGAAATAGTTGCTAAGCTTTCTATCCCCGCAAAGAGCGAGAGTGTAACCGAAGATTTGTTCGGGATTACACGGACATCCGACGGGGCAAAGATTAAAACCGAGCTTGTATCCTACGATGAAGAAACCGCTACAGTACGCCTGAAGCTGAAGGAATACCTGACCTCGGGGGAGGAATATAAATTGAGCTTTACGGGCCTTGAAAGTGTGCTCGGTGATAAGGCAACGGTGAACAATTCATATAGCTTTACCGCAGGCGGTACGGGTATTAAAACAGAAGGCGTTGTGTTTAAAAAGGGAAGCGAGGTAATAACCGAGCTCGAGACAGGCACAGGAGACTTTTCGGCTACAGCAAGCATAGCCTCCGAGGAAGGAAATACAGAAAACAGTGTCAGAGTATTTTTGATATTGTATGATGATACGGGCTTGATTGTAAGTATTGCAGAGCAGGCAGGCACAGCATCGGCAACTGCCTCACCTGTGACAGCCACCTTGAGCGGACAGACAATCAAGCAGGGATATAAACTGAAATGTTATGTATGGCAGAATACATCTGCTGAACAAAGAGTTTCACTCTTTAATGTTGCAGAGATAGCAACCGATGCAGACATATAGATGCAGGCAGATGATGTTATATTTTATAAATAAAACAGAAAAGGAGAAATAGCTATGAAAAAATTTGTATCCTTATTAACGATAGTTGCAATGCTTATTTGCAATCTGTGCGTTGCCACAGTATGGGCGGATGCCTCACTTACAATAACTATGGCGGATGTGGAGACAGAAAAGCTTGCAGGGACAGTTTCAGCCTCTTTTAGTGCAGAGGTTGACCCGGCAACTCTTGACGGCAATATACATCTTATGCTAGGCATCAGTGAAATACCCATTTATGCGACAGTAAACGAAACAACCAAAACACAGGTTGATGTAAGCTACGGAGACCTTGTTGAGGGCGAGGAATATACTCTGGAATTTGTCGGTGGAGAAGATGGCATCAAGGATAAAGACGGCAACACCCTCGCAGAGGATAAGACTGTCACAATCAGCACAAGTCAGTCGGTTTACAGAGTTAAGTCAGAAGCACCGTATACACCTGCATCCTCCGAACATGCTGCAGGGAGTCTGTTAAACTCGGGTATTTATGTTGGGGCAGGACAGGTGCGCTATAGAGATGACCGCTCAAAGGTGAGTCACGATGGTAAAACGGAGATGGCTCTCTGGCAGGCAGGTACAATGATAACAGATAAGGGCCATTATAATGCTAGCGGTCACGTTGAAAACACCATCACAACCGATTTTGTAATCGAGTTTTCATTTTTAGACAGGGGTAGTGCAGGCTCAAGCGGCAGACACTTTACAATTGCATCGGATAAATATGTTATGAACCCAAACGGAAATAACAACACCTTTACTATTATGTCAGCAACGACAGAGCCGAGAACAAGCATAAATCTTGCTAATTCAACTGCAGCAAATCCGAAAATTGAGCTTGCAGACGGTACACCCACAACATTGGATTTACAGATGAACTCACGGGGACTTTATGATGTAAGACTTGCATCTTGTATGGGTGATGACGGGAACTTTGATATGGAGATGAGCTCGGGCACAGCTTCTGCAATGGTAGACTTTAAAAAGTACACCTCGTTTGGCTCGTTCAGGGCTTATTCCGATACTGCGTCTCCCTCTGCAGATAACGCAACATATTACGGCAGCTTCAATATCTACAGGATTACACCACTTGCAATATTAAAGCACGGCTTTAACAGTGACAGAACAGCGTACGAAATCACAATGAACGACGATATCGCCAAGTTTGGTACAAATCCTGTGCTGACACAGGCGAGATATAACAGTGCGACAAGAACCTTTACCATTCAAAAGGCTGATTTGCCTGCAATCCTCACTGTTTCTTTAGAGGGGCTCCGCAGTGATGACGGTGCATTTGCAGACGAAACCCTGGCGGTAAGCACTATTTTGCCTATCGAGGCGGTAACAGAGAGCGTCAGCATAGAAAAGCTGGCAGGAAAATTCAGTGTTGAATTAGACCATAATATAGATGCAAAAACATTAAAAAATAAGGTTTCTCTGGTAAAGGACGGCGGCGAGACTGCAGAACAGATTGTTGCAGCTTTAGACCCGACAGACAGCAAAAAGGTTATTATTACCCACGGCGACCTTGAGGATGATGTAACCTACAAGCTGACCTTTGCCTCGGGCATACTCGATACAACGGGGGAATACGGAGTTGCAGACCCTGTAGTTATTGATGTAAAGACAGACCAGAGTGTCTACAGAGTTAAGTCATCTGCTCCTTATATGCTGGATTCAACCGTTGGCAAAACATACGCCGAATATTCTGGGAGTACACAACTTGAAACCGGCATTTATGTTGCGCAAGGACAGGTGCGCTACAGAACTGACCGCTCGTCAGCTTACGATAATAAAGCGGAGATGACTCTTTATCAGCCAACTACAAGGATAACAGATAAGTACAGCTATTTGGTAAGTAACGGTTTGACAAACACCATCACAACTGACTTCGCAATTGAATTCAGTTTTAAAGATTTAGGCACAGCGGGCACAGGCGGCAGATACTTTACAATAGCACCTGATGCGTATGCTATGAACCCGGACGGAAATAACAATACCTTTACTATTATGCCTAAAACAACAGAGCCGAGAACACAAATTCAGCTTACCGAGTCAACTGCAGACAACCCTATGATTCAGCTTGCAGAGGGAACAAACACAACCTTGAATTTACAGGAGAATACACGCGGATTGTATGATGTAAGACTTGCATCCTGTATGGGTGACGACGGCAACTTTGATATGGAGATGAGCTCGGGTACAGCTTCTGCAATGGTAGATTTTGATAAGTTTGAGTCCTTTGGTTCGTTTGTTGCGTTTAACGATGGCAAGACAACATATTCAGAAAACGCAACATATTACGGAAGCTTTAATATCTACAGAATTACACCCCTTGGAATAATGGCAACAGAAAAGGCGGGCGAGAGCTACAAGATTATAATGAATGACGATATAACAAAGTTCCCCGAAACAGGAATATTTGTTGAGTCAAATTACAATGCAGCGACCCGTACCTTCACAATTCCGCTGAATACAGCCAAGGAATATGTATCGACACCTGCATCGCTTGCGGGGCTGCGTACAAACGACGGTGCGTTCTCGTCAAAGGGAGTAGTATTTGAGGACCTTATTGAAATAGCTGCAATCAGCGATTTCACAAATCTGTCCACTGAAATTACCGCTACCTATGCAGAACACAAAATGACAGAGGAAACAACCCTCTTCCTGGCAGTTTACAGTCAGGATAAGATGCTGAAAAAGGTTGCTGTTGCAATCGGCGAGAACCAGGTTACACTTCCCCTTGCCGATGTTGTATGCGAGGAGGGAGATTATGCGTTGCTCTTTGTGTTTGACGGCATAACAACAATAAGACCGCTATTGGAAAATCCCTTAAGAGCGGACTATAGAGAGAGTCAGTTGACAACGGCATCGGTTTTGGGTTTATCAACCCAAAACCTTGCCGCAGCAAGCGTAAGGACAGAGAATTTCTCTGTCCTTGACGCCTACAACGGAGCAGTTGGTGTAAACGATGTTTATTATAATCCCCGGACAGGAGAGATAGAGCTTGATGTTACCCTAAACGAGGCGGCAAAAAACAAGGCGGTGACTGTTTCTTCAAACCTGACGGATGTTAACGGAAATGCTACGGTACTCAGCTTCGCATCTGTCGCACTTGACAAGGCAGAAACAGAGCCGGAAAGCGTTGGGGGTACAGCAATTTTTTTTAAGAAAAACGGACAATATGTTGATGATATAGCACAGCAGACAGGAATTACAACCGTTGTGCGCATTGCAAATGCCACAGGGACAACAAAAAACGGAAATGTGAAAATTTATGACAATAATATTCTTTGCGGCACAAACAATTTTACAGTAAATGGTGACAGCGTAGAATATATCGAAGTAGATACTTTGGCACACAGCTTTTTGAAAAGCGGAACAGTAGATTACAGTATAGAGATAGCTTGATTTAGTTTTGGAAACAAGATATGTATTTAAAGCGGCAAAGTAATGCCTGCTTAAATCACATAATACGGATGGAGGATGACCGATGAAAAAGATATGCATACTTTTGGTATTAGTTATGTTGCTTTCATGCATAAGCGTTACAAATGTTTTTGCTGCAAAGCGAGATGCTTACGCAGGATTTACAGCGTACGGCTTTGATGAAACAACATCGACAAAATGCACGACAAACGGAAAGCTGGGTTCATCAGGTTCAAAGCAGACATATACTTATAAAGATGTTGATTTTGGCGAAGATGGTGCCGATGCCGTAATTGTCGGTATTGATACGGTACCCCAGTACGATACAACTTTTAATCTTTACATTGATGACCCCAAGGGAACTCCTATTGCGTCAATCCTGACCGAGGGTGCAGGCTGGGGCGTTGTTGTTGAGCAATACGCCAAGCTGACAGGGATAGTTAAGGGCAGACATGATGTTTACCTTGTGACAGGCGGCGACGGAGTTAACTTTTATAATATAACCTTTAATGAAAAAAGCATGGAAAATGCTGTGTATAACAGATATGACCCGAACAAAAGCTCGTTTTCGGATATCAGCGATAGCGAGTATAAAGAGGACATAGAAATTATTAATCAGCTTGGCTTTTTGCCTGCAATTGAGAATGATATGTATTATCCCAAGATGCCCGTTACCCGAGGTAAGTTTGCCGAGGCTGCCTGCAGAATGCTGGGGGATTCCGCAATTGCGGGCAAAAGCGGACGTTTCCCTGATGTAAACAGCGAAACACCTTATGCAAACGCCATTAACACTATGGCAGAAATGAATTATATGAACGGCTCCGATGACGGCAATTTCTATCCCGAGGGCTTTATTACAGCCCACGATGCAGCACTTGTTATGTGCCGTATGCTCGGATACCAGATTTTCGGCATCAGCGAGAGCAATGTAATGACTCTTGCAAACAGATACGAGCTGCTCGACGGCGTTCCTGTTGATGCAGTTTTGACGGAGGAAACTCTGGCAAGGGTAATCAAAAATGCCATTGATGCAAGCATTTATGACCCCGAGAGAATTTACTCAAACGGCAGAGTTGTGTATAAAAAGAGCGATGACGGAATTCTGAGCATAACCTCGAATATATTCAAGGTTGAGGGCTTGATTTCGGAAAGCGGAATTTCGGGGCTTTCAACACCCGAAACCTCTCTGAAGATTGACGAGATTAAGGTAGACGGCGAAACCTACTTGATTGGCGAAACCATCGCAAATACTCTTCTGGGCTTTGAATGTGAGCTCTATTATAAAAAAGACGGTGGCAAAAAGACTGTTCTTGCTGTCGCACCTCTTTCAAATATTGATTTGACGGATATTGATACACTTCACAGTAAGGTAATATCCATCTCTGCAACCGAGGTTAAATATATTCCCGAAAATGTGGGCAAGGAAAAGGTTTTGAAAATCGCAGAGGGAACACATATTTTATACAATGGCAAGGCGATTGATGACAGACTGTCAAATCTTATCTCGGAAAACTTCCGCGGATATGTGCGTTACATAGAGAACCTTGAAAGTACCGTTCTGGTAATTGACGAATACAAAAATATTATTATTGACGCGGCGTATAAAAAGGAAAGAATGATTTACGACTCCATAGAGCCTAAAGCATATTATTTCAAAACAGAGGAATATGATACTTTTTATACAATGGACGGCGTTGCGGTTGAGTACAAGCAGATAGCGCTTGGCTCGGGTGCACTTTTGTATGAGTCCAAAAACAAGAGTGGCAAAAAGCTTGCCAGAATTGAAATTATACCCGAAAAAGTAACGGGCACATTTAATTTGAGAACCGATGAAAAGGTTTATATTGATGGCAAACCGTACACCCTTGCGTCTGAATTGAAAGAAACGGTTGTTCTGGGCGAATATGCGACCTGTATTGTCAATATGTTTGACGAGATTATTGATATCAAGTATATCGCGGGCGGCAATACAACGGCAGAGAGAGTTGCATGGTTTGTTAACTATAACAATCAAAGCGACCCGTTCAATAGCGAAAAGAAGGTTCGTTTGCTTGACAGGGACAACAGCATCAATGAATACATCCTTTCAGAAAAATGCACCATTGATGGCAGAAAGATGCAAGAGGGCGAGAATGTGTTCAGCGAGGATATGCTCAATCAACCCATCAGATATAAGCTCGCAAACGGAAAAATAACTATGGTTGACACAATCAAACCGGGTGAGGGCGGCGACAACGACAAGCTGGAATCGGCGTTTGATAAAGAAAGTTTTGTAATTGGACGTGCCGACAGGGTATTGCTCTCCAGCAAAGATATGACAAATAAATGCTTTATTTCACAGGATGTTGCCATTATCTGTCAGCCCGAGAACGAAACAAATCCCGAAAATTATTATTGGATTGAATACAATTCTCTTGACAGCAGTGTAAGGATAAGTGCCTACAGCTATGACTTCTCCTTTGGAATGGTTGACATTATGATAAACCACGATGTACGCTCGGAGGGGGCTTCAAGAAAATCTATGGTGGTTGCATCTATAGGGGCGGCTGTTAATACAGAAGGCGATGAGTGTATCATGTTTAAAACTATGAACGGTACAGAGGATTTTACTTATATCATTGATGATAAATATCCCGAGCTGCAATATAAGGCGAGTGCCCTGAAGATAGGTGATATAATTGTTCCATATCTTGACAAAGATAAAAAACTGGCAGATTTTAAACTGATGTTCATAAATGGTACGGCGGAGAGCCGTACATATTCATACGAAGGTGAATTACGTGAAATCAGACCGAGCTTATCTGCCACTTCAAGCTTATCAACAGGAACAAAGAACTCTGCATCATACGAGAGATACGTATACGGAACAGTTGCAGAGCGAAACGGACAATATTTAAAGGTAACTCCTATGGGTACAGAAGGAACGGATCATATTTACCTGAATACCAGCAAGGGTGTTACGATAGGCAACCGGTCAGCGAGCGAGGTTCACGTTGTAAATGGGATTGAAATAAGCTCCATTATGCCGGGAGATGTTGCTGTTTTTGAGTTCATTGACAGAACATTAAATGTTGTATATATTATAGAGGATTGGGGTGATTATAATGAAGAATAGATTACTTACATTATTTGTGGCATTTGCAATGATTACAACCTTCTGCTCTTCGGCAGTTGCTGCCGCAAACACTGATATAATTGCCCGTATGCAATCCGATTCTGTAAGCGGCGGCTATGTTGTTTCGGGCAGTCTAAACGGTGAAAGAGAAAATCTTTATGTTTCGTTAGAAGTCAAGGACAGCGTAAATAAAACCGTTTATATTGACCAGATGCTGGTTAGCGGCAATACCTTTACTTTCCCTGCGCTTAAGCTGCATCCTAAAAATGCCAGCGGCACATACAAGGTATTTGTCTATGGGGAGGATTTGGGTACTGCAGATATGATGACCTTTGAATTCAAGGGGGCTCTTGACCAAATACGTGCCCTGATTGAATTGAACAAGGCGGACACCGCTGAAGAGGTCCGTTCTGTGCTTGAGAGCACCGACCCGAAGTATTCTGATGCTCTTCCCATTGATATGACAGACTACAATAGCCTGACTTCGGACAGCAAGGATGTAGTCGGCAGGTTTTTCGCAATAAAAACATACCCGACACTTACATCAATCCCTGACGGATATGTAGTGACCGATTCAGATATTGAAGCCCTGATTAAAAGTATGAACGAGGTTTCTAAAGGCTGGAATAATGTTTTCTGCGCTGCAAAATTCAACGATATTTCAAGTGCACAAGCACTCTCTGAATGGATAACGAATTATAAGCATATCTATGATGCAGACAATCCCGACACCGATGATGTAAACGAAAATGAGCTGTATAAGCTTGTGAAGGATTGCTTTGGCGAAGCGACGTTTTTGACCAAGGTAAAGGCTTACCCCACAGTATATAATCAGGAGGAGGCAACTGCTGCTTTGCTGGAGGCGGCTGCACTGACTATAGTAAAAAATAATCACTATACGGAAGTAAAAAGATTGTATGATAACTTCCCCGAAGTATTCGGGATAAACACTTCCAATTTAGCAAAGGTTTTAAGAAAGATAGGAAGCGATGAAGAAGGTGCACTGTATACCTCTGCCAAAGGAGATTATGCTTCATATACGGCGGCAGGCAACAGATTCAACCAGTTGTTAGAGGGCTATTTGTCAGACGACGATGAAGGCGGCGGATACACCGGAGGCGGTGGAGGCGGCGGAGGAGGCAGATATAATACTGTTGTTCAAGACCCGATTACCACGCAGACCGAAGATACAGATGATATGCCCTTCCCTGATATGGCAGGTGCTCTCTGGGCAAACGAAGCAGTTACGGCATTAAAGCAAAGAAACATTATTTGCGGCGACGAATACGGCAACTTTAATCCCGATAACAATGTGACAAGGGCAGAATTTATTAAGATGGCTGTACTTGCGACAGGCATTGAACTTGCAGACACAACGGACAGCTTCAGCGATGTTTCGCCATATGATTGGTTTTATACCTATGTAAATGCGGCAAAGGCAGAGAGTTTGATTATCGGAGATGATAACAATCTTTTCAGACCGTATGAGCTTATCTCTCGTCAGGATATGGCTGTCATCTTATACAGAGCTTATGGGGCAGACAGCGCAGAAAAACTTGCACTGCCGTTTGCGGACAGAAGTGATATAAGCGACTATGCAACAGAAGCGGTTGCGTATTTTTACAGCAAGGGCATTGTAAAGGGTGTCGGCGATAACATATTTGCTCCTCTTGACAATGCGACACGTGCAGAAGCAGCACAAATGATTTACAACACTTTTATGAAATGATTGTAAAAGTTTATTCGTGCTAAAGCGGTAATTCGAAAATATAATTGCTCGGATTACCGCTTGCTTTGCGACAGTTTGTAAATGCTAAAATATAAACGGGGGATTAAAATGATAAGGGTAACTATATTTAACGAAAATTGGCACGAAGTATTTCAGGAAGAAGTAAGAAAGCTTTATCCCGATGGTATGCATGGTGCAATCAAAGATTTTTTGGGTAAAAATGATGATATAGAAGTACAGTGCGTAACAATGTATAATGATAAAGGGGAAATGGATGCAACCTGCGGAATCACAGATGAGCTTTTGGAAAACACCGATGTTTTAATATGGTGGAGCCATGGAAAATATATAGATGTAGCAGACGAAACGGTACAAAAGGTTTGCAAGGCGGTAAACTGTGGTATGGGTGCAATATTTCTCCATTCTGCCCATATTTCAAAGCCGTTTTCCAGGCTGATGGGCACAACCTGTTATCTGTCCTGGCGTGAAGACGGCAATGAAAGACTGTGGAATATTTGCCCATCGCATCCGATTATGCAAGGCGTAGGCGAGTATTTTGATTTAAAGCCCGAGGAGGTTTATGCAGAACCGTTTGATGTTCCTGCACCCGAGGAGCTTTTGATGATAGGTGCTTATGCTACTTGCGAGGTGTTCAGAAGTGCCTGCACCTACCAAAGAGGCAACGGAAGAATATTTTATTTCCAGCCGGGGCACGAATCGTATCCTACATTTTATAACGAAAATGTTCAGAAGATTATTACAAACGCAGTTCGATGGGTGGCACCGACATACAGATTTAAAGAGCGTTTATGCCCTGAAATTTTTCCAATAGAATTATAATATTTATGGTGTGCTTTTGAGAAAATTGCACACAAAATAAATTACAATTGACAGATAGTTTAATGTGCAATACAATATAAGGAAACATAAAGCTTGAATGAATTTGATTTGAATTTATAAAAGGTCCTGTCCTTCAGATAAAGTGATAAAGTTGCCATTTATCAGGATGTATATAGGGAAACTATTATGATTGTATGGTGGGATTTTAAAATAAGTATACATAAGCTTTTCTCTGTTTCTGTGAAATATTGTTATATAAATATGGGCTAATATGGGCTATTGTTATTGAGTCACTTATATTTCTTATGATATAATCATATTGTATAGAATTAAACATGTCAATAATTTTGTTAAAAATTTGATGAATGTAATACTTTTAAAGTAGATGAAAGGAGAACAAAATTATGGATAAAAAGCTGAAGGTTGCAGTTATTGGAAACGGTGGCATAGCTAAATCCTGTCACTTACCCGGCTGGGCAAATATTGAAAATGCCGAGGTTGTTGCAGTTTGCGATGTTATCAAAGAAAGAGCAGAAGCTGCAGCTGAAAAGTATAATATTTCGCAGGCTTATACTGATTACAAGGATGTTTTGGCGATAGATGGGCTCGATGCAATAGATATTTGTACACCTAACTATTACCACTCTATCATAGCTTGCGAAGCACTTGAAAAGGGCATTCATGTATTTTGCGAGAAGCCCGATGCTGTCAGCGTTGAAGAGGCAGAAAAAATGAAAGCGGCAGCAGAAAAAAGCGGCAAGGTGTTAATGGTTATGAGAAATAATCGTTACTGGCTGACATCTGAATTCTTGAAGAAGTATATTGAAGAAGGCAAGATGGGTGAGATTTATACTGCACGCTGCGGCTGGCGCAGACGCAGAGGTATCCCGGGACGAGGAGGCTGGTTTACAACAAAAGAGCTTTCGGGCGGCGGACCTCTCATCGACCTCGGTGTACATATGATTGACCTTGCTATGTGGTTAATGGGCAATCCTGTCCCCGTTGCAGTAAGTGGCTGTACATATAACAAGTTTGCAAATTCCGAAGAGATAAGCGATTCTGAAAATTCAAAATATGGCGATAAAAACGCAGACGGAACGTTCGATGTTGAAGATTTGGCAATGGGCTTTATCAGATTTGATAACGGTGCTTGTATGCAGATTGAATTTTCATGGGCATCAAACGTTGAAAAGGAAAAATTCTTTGTCGAGCTGCGTGGCGACAAGGCAGGTTCAAGTTGGTCAAGTGATGACCAGAAGCTCAAGATATATACCGAAGAATGCGGAGCAACTGTTGATTATATTCCCAATATTGCAAATGAAAACGGAGTTCAGATTCACGAAGCTAACCTCAGACACTTTACGGATGTCGTGCTCAATGGAGCAGAGCCTATGTTTGTTCCCGAGCAGGGCGTTAATATGATAAAAATTCTTGAGGCAATGTATAAGTCGGCAGAGGAAGGTAGAGAAATCCGCCTGTAAGGCAGTATGGTTTTAAAATATATTTATACAAAAGGAGAATTCTACTATGACACTCAGAGAAAAAATATTGAAAACATTTATAGTAACAATTCGTGAGATAAATTCTCACGGCGGACCGGAGGAATTTTTTAAAAAGTATCCCGTCGGCGGTATGTACTACGGCGAAGCAGACGGCTTTCGTGATAAAGAAGGCAAGCTGATGGGCAGTCAGCTTGATTTGGATACACTGAACGAATGTAAAAAGTATTCACCCAATAAGCTGCTTGTTTGTGCGGACGGTGCGTCGGTGCGAGGACAGAAAATAAGGGTGGGCGGCAACGAGTCGCTCGGTGCATCTCAAAATTTAGAGGATGCATATAACTGGGGAAAGACAATCGGTATGCAGATGAATGATAAGGGTGTTGACTGGGTACTCGGACCTATTATTGATATGTGTTTTGACCCGCTTATGTATCTTACTACAACAAGCGACAATCCCGAAGTTATAGTCAAGATTTACCGCGAGGTTGTAAGAGGAATACAGGACCAGGGTGTATGTGCTACTTTGAAACACTTTCCCGGTTTGGGCACATATTTTGTTAATATGCATATTGCGCCCGGTTCTAATAAGTTAGACTTCGACGAATGGATGAAAACCTACGGTTATACATACAAAGAGTTGTTCAAGGAAAATGTTATGAGTGTTATGACAACTCATGTTACTCTGAAATCCTATGACCCGGATGGCGACAACGGATTTTATCCTATTGCCACCTTCTCCAAAAAGCTTACTACTGACTTGCTTAAGGGCGAGCTCGGCTTTGAGGGTGCAGTTGTTACTGATGCGCTTATTATGGGTGGTAACGGTACAGGCGACCAGATTGCCGAAATGGTGCAGACATTTAAAGCAGGTGCAGATTTGCTCCTTTGGCCCCCCGTTGAAGCAGCAGAGGCAATCGAGAAGGCTATTTTAGACGGCGAAATCCCCATGAGCAGATTAGACGATGCTCTTGCAAGAATAGAAAAAATGGAAAACTTCCGTAACAAGGCTCTTGAAGAGCACAGCTATGATGAGCCTGATGCGGAGTTTGCGGATAACACAATGCTTCAGGTTGCGGAGCACGGTATCTGTTGCCTTCGCAATAATATCGGACTTTTACCGATTGCACCCGAAAAGTATAAAAAGGTGCTCATCGTTGAGGTAACTGACAATGACAGAACTTCGGCACAGCTTTTAAAAGAAGAGCTTGAAAAATACGGAATGGAAGCAGATGTGCGCAGAGATGTATTTGAGGCATTCTCGCTGGTTTGCTGGCAGACCGAAACCGATGCAATAGCAAAAGATTATGACCTTGTAATCTTTAATGTAAATTGCTCATTCGTTGCAGAGTGGAGCGATGCACATATGATGATATGGGGGTCGCATCAGTTCGATAAGAAGAACAAGATTATTGTAAACTATGGCTCGCCATACTTTGCATCAGAGTTTTTCCCCGAAGACCCCACCTTTATCGAAATGAATACAGGCGCTACAAAGGAAACGGTAAAAATGCTTGTTGACAGAATTATGGGCAAAGCGGAGTTTACAGGAATGAGTCTTTTTTCAAAGGAGAAATAAGTAATGTATCAGTTCAATAACGAAAAAAGAGAAATAACAATAAAGAAATCAAATCCGCCGACGCCATGGATGAACTACCTGTCAAACGGAACATTCCATACAATGATGAGTCAGGCAGGGGGCGGCGTTGCGTTCTATAAATCGCCCCAGATATGGAGAATAAATCACTATAGGTTTTTCCATCTCCCAACCGACAGAAGCGGATTTTATGCATACATAAAGGATGGGGATTCTGTATGGTGTCCAACGGCAGAGCCAACAAAGGACAGACCTGAAAAATGGCAGGCAACTCACGGAATGGGATATACGAGATTTGAAGCCGAGAGAAAAGGACTTTCTGTTACAGCGACATATTTTGTGGGTAAATATGAAAACTGTCTTATCTGGAATTTAAAGTTTAAGTCGGATACTGACAGAAAAATCAAGCTCTTCCCCTATGTAGAGCTTGGAATGATGGAATTTATGCGCGAACTTCAATGGCAGTGCTACAGCAAGCATCAGCTTGAGTGCTATAATATGGATGACATTTTGGTATATGAATATGGCGTAGAGGACCAGCCAAAGCCTGACGAAACCCCGCTTGTGTACTTTGCAGCAAATCAGAAAGTCAGCGGTTTTGATTGTGACAGAGATGAGTTTATCGGCGGTTACAGAAGTGAAGAAAATCCGCAGAGAGTAGAGCAGGGCAAATGCACAAACTCAACAATGTTCGGTGGTGACCCTTGCTTTGCCCTTGAGATAGAAGTTGATTTAAAAGCAGGCGAGGAGAAAGTTGTAAACATATTCCTCGGTACTGCTATGACCGAAGAAGATATTAAAAAGTCTGTCGATCATTGCAGAGAGGCTGATTTTGTTGATAAATCTTTTGCGGGCTTAAAAGAGCATTGGAACGAACATTTGTCCAAATTCCAGGCAGAGCTGCCCGACAAGGATGCAGAAACAATGGTTAATATCTGGAACCCGTATCAGGCGGAGAGAAACTTCCAGTTCTCAAGAAATATCAGCTACTATGCAACGGGTACGTTCAGGGGCTTTGGAGTAAGAGATACTGCACAGGATATACTTTCAATGATTCCCTTTGATTTGCGCAGAGCAAAAAATCAGCTGAACCTGCTCCTTACCCAGCAGTATAATGACGGACACTCAAACCACTATTTCTTCCCGAATGAGGGGTGGGAGCCTGTAACGGGAATACGTTCGGATAACCACCTTTGGTTTATTATGACGGCATACAATATCGTTATGGAGGAAGGAAGCCTTGACTATCTTGACGAGGTTGTCACCTACTATGACGGAGGGGAAGGAACTGTCTGGGAACACATAAAGAAGTCGATAGACTACACAGAGAGTCAGCTTGGCGAAAACGGATTTCCGCTTATGCTTGCGTCTGACTGGAATGATATGCTTTCAAGAGTTTGCAGAGAGGGCAAGGGTGAGAGCATCTGGACAGGAATGCAGTTTGGAACAGTTCTGCGACAGATAGCAGAGCTTGCAAGATTAAAGGGTGAAGATGACTCGAAGTTTAATAAACTTTACGCAGACCAGAAGAAACGAGTGAACGAGATAGCTTGGGACGGCGAATGGTTTATACGTTGTATAACTGATAATGGCAGATTTATCGGCGCTGAAAAAGAATCGCAGGCAAAAATATGGCTCAACTCTCAAAGCTGGTCGGTACTCTCGGGGCTTGGTGACGAGGATAAGCAGATAAAAGCAATGGACAGTGTAAAAAAATACCTCAACACAGAGCTCGGCATAAAGAAAATTCATCCGTCAATGACAAATGATTATCCAAACAAAGAAGTCCCTCTCTCTTATGAGAAGCCGGGTTGCAGTGAAAACGGCTCGATATTCTGCCACGCAAACACATGGGCAATTATTGCCGAATGTATGCTTGGAAGAGCTGACAGAGCATATCACTACTATCATCAGCTTTTGCCTATGATAGCGCAAAAGAAAGCGGGAGAATGGAGATATAAGGCAGAGCCTTATGTATATTCCTCAAATATATTCGGACCTGAAAGTGATAAGTTTGGCCTTGCAAATGTATCGTGGCTATCGGGAACTGCATCCTGGATGTATATAGCTGTAACACAGTATATGCTCGGCATCAAGCCCAGATTTGACGGGCTTGAAATAAATTCGTGCCTTGCAGAGGAAATGCTTCCTGCAAAAATCACCCGTGAATTCAGAGGTGTTAAGTACAACATTACCATTACTCAAAACAAAAAGGTGCTTGTGCCCTTTGATGACAGTAAAAAAGAAGTTGACATTGTGGTTTAATATAAAGCCATAAAGAACAGGAAGTAATAATTATATTTATATGGATGAAAGGACAAACAAAAAATAGATTATTGGAGGTAAAATTATGAAAAAGCTATTTACACTGCTTATTGCGTTGATGCTTATGGTATCGACACTTGCCGGCTGTAACAAAGGCGAGGAAGTAAATACAGGCGAAATAAGTGATGTAGCGGTAAACGAGCTTGCTGATACAGTTGAGGATTCATCAGACCTTCCCGATTGGACAGGCAAAAAGCTTGAGCTTACTATGTGGTATGCTACAGGTTCGTATGCCCTTAACAAGAACAACATTTCTACAAACGATGTTGTTACCCCTGAAATTTATCGTGTTACGGGCGTAAAATTTTCAGATGATTCGTATGACAACAACGGCGAAACACAGGATGCTAAAATGGCAAAGGTTATAGCAACCAACAGCTGGCCTGATGTTATCAAAGGCGGACAGAACACAGAAGAGCTTAGCAGTAAGGGCTTGCTTTGGGAATTGTCAGAGCTTATCCCCAAATATATGCCTCATCTTCACAAGCTGATGGAGCGTGGCTTTATGAGCAGCCAAATAATGGAGGATGGCAAAATCTATGAGATAGATGTAAATCCCTCGGTTACATACGCTTATCCCGAAATGGACCCTGAAATTCTTGCAAGAACAGAGGTTCCGGTTTCAAATACAGGCTATGTTTTAGTAAGAGATGATATCTTGAAGCAGCTCAAGCCCGAGGCTTACACACAGGATGAGCTTATCGAAATCTTCAACAAGAACGGCAAGTTCACAGAAGAAGAAATTTTGAACGCGGCATTTAACTCTAAGGAAGAGTTCTATCAGTTCCTTCGTGATGTTAAGGCTCTCGGCGTAAAGGTTGGCAACAGGGAGGTGTATCCGACATACGCGTTCGGTGCATCTGACAACTGGGATTTCTTAACAGTTCTCGCAGGCGGTCTTAACGGCTGGAACACCTACCCTAATGGCCCGGGAAACAACTATTTCACCTATTTTGATGTGGAAACCGGAAAAATCGAGTCTATGCTCGAACAGGATTTCTTCAAGGAAACTATGAGAGAACTCACAGAGCTTGTTCGGGAAGATGTTATTTCGCAGGATTCGCTGATAGACAGCAGAGCTACTTATGAAGAAAAGTGTGCAAGCGGTCAGTATGCAGTTCTCTACGGCGGAACAGCGCCCGATCCAAACAAGCTTAATGAAACCTCACAGGGCTACAAATACAGAAAGGTAATTCTCAATATCCCATATAACACAGAGAAGTTCCTTCCTGCTAAAAATCAGCTTCAGGGCGGCTATAAGTTCGCATTCCTTAAGGACCGTATAGCAGAAGAAGATTTGCCGCAGATACTTCGTTACTTTGACTTTTTACTCACAGATGTAGGTCAAAAACTTACGCAGTGGGGTCCGAGGAGTGCAGGGCTCTTTGAAGAGACAGAAAACGGCAGACGCTTCACCAACAAGGAAGTCGAGGACCAGGCTGTATATGGCGTTGCAAACGACGCACAGCTTAAGTACGGCTTGAATGCTCAACAGTGGCCCGGATATCCCAGCGTTCCGAATAAATGGAAGCCGATATACATTTATGACTATGTGCCAAACCTCTCTCGTATGAATTATTTCTATTCGACAGGTATGTTCGACCCAATGGAAATTATCCATAGCATTGGTTGCAGCATTTATGACTTTACAAATCAAAGCGAAAATGCAAAAATATTCTGGGGTGCAAGAACCGCGTTTGAAACAGCTATGACCAGGGTTTTGGCTGCCACAAGCGAAGAGGAGTTTGAGAATTTGTATCAGACGCTTCTTAACACATCTCGCAGCAACGGTCTTAATCAGGAGCTGCTTGACGAAATTAACGAAATTTGGTCAACTCAGAACAACAAGGATTATATGCAGAACGTGGAAGACTATTTAAAGAAAGTTAAATAAACAAGTAAAAGGGGAAGGCTACGGTCACAACCGGACAAGGAAGTATTGTCCTGAAAATTGCTTTTTTGCGAAGCATAAACGAAAAATCAGGCTTCAAAACCATTACTGCCTTATCTGGCTGTGGCCTTGGCCTTCTCCGTTTGTTATCCGGTTGGCGAAAACCTTTGCGGAATTCAATAAATATTTTGAAGAACAAAAATTATCGCCCCGTCAGTGGGCAGGCATGTTATTGACTTGTGTGGGGAAATATGATAAAATCCACGATGTGGAGTTTCGTAGGAGGTAAATAATATTATGCCTTTAGTAAATGTCTTGATTATAGATGATGATCCGTTGATAGCTGTTGCTATTGAAAAACTTATTAAATGGGAAGAAAATAATTTACGTTTAGTTGCGACATTCAGAAATGCTGAAAAAGCTCTTGATATGATAAGAGACAGTGATGTTGATATAGTCATTACCGACATAAAAATGCCTGTGATGGACGGATTGACATTTATTAAGCTTGCGAAAAAAATCAAACCGGAGTTGCAGTTTATTGTAATCAGTGAATTTGATGAATATACACTTGTGAACACAGCTTACCAGCTCGGTGCGTGCAACTATCTTTTGAAGATGGAACTAAAGGCTGAATTGTTACTTGAGAGCTTGCTTAATGCTGCGAAGTCCGCTGAGAAAAATCAGATAAATATTATTAAAAATAATGAAGATGCAATAGATATTGCCGCAATAGAACAAAAGCTGTTTGAAAACAAGATGGTATTAAAGGAGAAACTTCTCAAGGAGTATGTATGGGGCAATGCGGACAAAGCTCTCAACGATAAGCTTGCCGCCGAAGGAATAATAATTTCACTAAAAGATCTGGCTGTTTTGGTGGTGGAGTTTAAAAGGTACTATGTCACGGAAACAAATATGTACAAGGGTAATCGAGAGCTGATGAAATTTGCAATATTAAATGTTATGGAGGAGGTTGCCTCAAAATATCCCAAGGTTTATTGCTTTTGTAGCTTCCCTGATGAATATGCGATTTTGTTTCATGGAGAAAACAAGGTGGATTTACTGTCGTCTTTGTATGAATATTTTGCAGAATTACAGGCTGCAATAAAGAAATGCTTTGGAATGACAATTCGTGGTGGATATTCGGTTGCAGACGGGGGCAGATATACTTGCAAAAATTTATACAACCAGGCACAAAGTGCAATATGCTATTCGTTTTTCAGGGATACAGGGCATTTGGTAAGCTATGATGATGTATTGAAGGACGGACACAATGCGGACTTTGATAAAGAAATAAAGATAAAATATTTAAAAGATGCACTAAAGGCAGAAGACGGCTCTTCGCTGATTGAATGGCTGCCCAAACTGAAGGTTTCGATGTCAAAGCAGTCTGTTAACAATGTAAGGGAAATCAGGCGGCTTTTTGATATATATCACTACGAGCTTTTAAATTATTCAAAGAATAATAACTGCTATCTGCTTGTTTCGGAGATTCTGGATAGCTACGAACAAGACATAGGTGAAAACGGAAACCTTATAGAGCTGAATCAATGGATAACGGATGCAATCAACAAAATTGCTGAATGTATGGGCGACGGAGGCATTGCAAATAAAGCAAAAACATTTATAAAAATGCATTACGGCGAACCTATTAAGCTTTTGGATGTGGCTGAATATGTGCAAATCAGTAAAGGTCATTTAAGCAGAGTGTTTAAGAAAAGCATTGGTATAAGCTTTACTGATTATTTGGTAAAGGTGAGAATGGAAGAAGCAATTCATTTTATGAAAAATACAAATTTAAAGGTCTATGAAATAGCAGAGAGGGTTGGATATTCCAGCTCGGCGCAGTTTGGACGTGTCTTTAAAAAGTTTGCAGGGAAATCACCAAAGGATTATATGAAGTAGCGGATTAAAAGGTAATTCAATTTATATTGCGCAGAGTCCGGCGGTTCCATCACAGATAATGGTGACACCTTTCGGCAAGCAATATTTTTCGATACATAATCTGACGCAAAGAATAACAGCACAGTAATTTTACTGTGCTGTTTCTTGTATAGTTTGAGGCTCTTTTTTGGGGAAGATATCCAGACGTATTAGTGCAATAATTTTAGCTGTATCAAACATTAAAATCCCCTCTCTTTCAAAAACAACAATAATTCTAGCATAATTATCACAAAACGTCAACAAATTCCCAAGCTTTTCCTTACATAAAAATTCCTTGATTGCACAAAATAGTGTTGTAAAATCAAATTTCAAAAAAGACTCCCTAGCCTAGAGGGAGGGGGACCGCTTGCGGTGGAGGGATTTTAAAACACAACAATCCCCCAGTCGCCTTACGGCGCCAGCCCCCTTTAGGCAAGGGGGCTTCTAATTATCAAAGGAGCATTTATATATGAAAGCAACAGGAATTGTAAGAAGAATAGACGACCTTGGTCGAATAGTAATACCTAAAGAAATCCGCCGTACTATGCGTATCCGGGAGGGAGACCCACTTGAAATATTCACAGAGAGCAACGGGACTGTTATTTTCAAAAAATATTCTCCCATCGGAGAGCTTGGGGAATTTGCCGCACAGTATGCAGAGTCACTTTCAAAATCAGCAGGAATTCCTGCCTGCATAACCGATATGGACAGCGTAATTGCTGTGTCGGGAATGCCTAAAAAGGAGCTTCGGGAGAAGAAGATTTCCGGCGGGCTTGAGAGAATTATGCAGAACAAATCCCTGTTCCTTGCCAATCCGGGACAGAAGAGTGTATCTGTTTCTGACGAAACCGATAAATACGAGGCAGGAGTTGTGGCTCCCATTGTCCACGAGGGAAACAGTATAGGGGCGGTTGTATTTATAGCAGAGCCGTCTTCCACAATGGGTGAGGTGGAGTCAAAGCTGGCGGAAACTGCGGCAGGCTTTTTAGGCAATACAATGGAATAATGAGTTGTGCAATGGTTTTGTGAAAACCATTGCACAATTTTTTAAATTATGTTATGATATTTAAAAGCAAATGATTTGATAAGGAACGAGCGTTTTGAATAAAGATGAAAGGCGAGGAAAAAACGTAAAAGTTCCTTTTCCGTTAAGCCTCCGGCGGATTTAATTGTCCGTGCAAAATTTTCCTCGCATAAATGCTCGGAAATGCACATGGACGAAATAATCTCTTATCATTCCTTGCTCTGCGGATAAGAGAAAATTCATTACTATTTGTGCCGACGCAGAGCGGCGGAATGGAGATTATTATGAATAACGATATAATTTATGGCAGAAATCCTGTAATAGAGGCGCTGGAAACCAACCATACAATGGATAAAATTCTGATTCAGGACGGACTTCGCCACTCCCAGATAGGCTACATAAGAAATCTTGCAAAGGAGAGGGGCATAGTTTATCAATTTGTAGACAAGCGCAAGCTTGATAAAATGGCGGAAGGAGAAAATCATCAGGGGGTTGTTGCCCTGGCGGCGGCACAATCCTACACAGAGCTGGAAGAGCTAATTAGCAGAGCCAAAAATTCAGACAGACAGCCTCTCCTTGTAATCGCTGACGGAATAACTGACCCACATAATCTTGGAAGCATTATAAGAACTGCAAATGCGGCAGGCGCCCATGGGGTGATTATTCCCAAAAACAGAAGCGTTTCCCTTAATTCGGTTGTGGCAAAGGTGTCTGCAGGCGCAATAGAGCATACTCCTGTGGCAAGGGTTACCAATATTGCCCAGACGATAGAAGTTTTGAAAAAAGAGGGCTTCTGGATAGTGGGGACAGCTCTTGAGGGAACACAGCTTTGCTATGAATGTGATATGACAGGCGCTATGGGCATAGTAATAGGAAGTGAGGGCGAGGGCATGAGCCGTATTGTCCGCGAGCATTGCGATTTTCTTGTGAAAATTCCTATGCTTGGAAAGACCGAGTCACTGAATGCCTCGGTTGCGGCAGGGGTGCTCCTCTATGAAGCGGTAAGACAGAGAATAAAATAAATTTCAGGAAGGTATAAAAATGAGAATTCTTGCAATTGGCGATATAAACGGAGAAGACGGAAGAGAGTTTGTGTATAACAATCTTGGAAGAATAAGAGATAAATATAATATTGATTTTTGTGTTGCAAACGGTGAAAATTCTGCAGAACCCAACGGGATTACAAGGGATATTGCGAACACTCTTTTTCGGTGCGGAGTAGATGTTATAACTATGGGAAACCACACCTTTGACCATAAGGAGTCAGCTCTTGTGCTGGAGGAAAATGAGAATGTTATAAGACCCTGTAACTTCCCGGGAGAATTGGAGGGCAGCGGCTATTGCATAGTTGACCTTGGATACACAAGGGTTGCGGTTTTAAATTTGTCGGGAAGAGTGGGAATGACTCCCGTGGACTGTCCTTTTCACGGGGCAGAGAGAGCTCTTTCCAAGATAGAGGCAGATGTAATCATAGTGGATATGCATGCAGATGCTACAAGCGAAAAGATTGCCCTTGCTAACTTTCTTGACGGAAAGGTAAGTGTTGTTTTTGGAACACATACCCACGTGCAGACAGCAGATGAGAGAATTCTGCCTTTGGGCACGGGCTACATAACCGACCTTGGTATGACAGGGGTAGAGGACTCTGTTCTCGGGGTGAAGAAAGAAATTATAATTGATTATTTTTACAATGCTGTAAAGCGTTACAGATTTGAAAAGGCACAGGGGGAAGCTACTTTCCACGGCTGTATATTTGAGGTTGATGAAAAAAGCGGGAAGACAACAGGTGTGGAAAGATTAAGGTTTAATCGGCTATAGCATTGGGGAGGAACAGATGAGTTTTTTCGAATATGAAGCAGAGGACAGACTATATTTAAAATCAGATTTGTTTACAGGCAATAAAATCAAACACGGCTTCACTACCAGACTTGGAGGTGTCAGCCGTGGTGTTGTTTCGGGGTTCAACCTTGGATTCAGGGTGGATGATAAGCCCGAGGCTGTAAGGGAAAACTATCGGCTTCTTTCAAAGGATTTGGATATAGATATAAATAAAATTGTATTGTCAAAGCAAACTCATACAGATAATATACGCCTTATAACCCGGGCTGATGAGGGGAAAGGTGTGGTACGGGAAAGCGATATAGAGGATACAGACGGACTTATTACAAATGTACCCGGAATAGCATTGGTTATTTTTTCTGCCGATTGCGTACCGATTTTGATGTGTGATGAAGATGCAGGGGTTGTAGCAGCTGTACATTCGGGCTGGAGAGGAAGTATAAAGGGAATTGCCCCGAAATGTGCAGAGATGATGAAAAACAACTATGGCTGCAAGGCAGAAAATATAAAGGTTGCAATAGGACCCTCAATCGGCCCTTGCTGTTTTGAATTCGGCAAAGAGGCGGTTGAGTATTTTGGTGAGGGTTATTGCAGAAGAGAGGGCGAGGATACCTATAGAGTTGATTTGTGGAAATACAATTTTGACAGATTGACAGAGGCGGGAATTGCTCCATCTAATATAGATATAAGCAGAGCATGTACCTATTGTGAAAGTGATAAATATTATTCCTACAGAAAGCACAAGGAGAAAACAGGGCGACTGGCAGGAATTATTTCGTTAGGGTGACAGGAGATATTCGAACCACGCCTTAAACTGCGTAATTTCGGTGTATTTCGGTTTGTCATCTTTGCAAGGCGTCAGCCTTGCTTCATCTTCCGCACCAAAATCCCCTCGAAATTTCATCAGTTTAAGGTCGAAGAATTTTCAAGGAGGGAATTTTATGCTTATGCAAGGCAAAAACACAGGTAATCCTGACGGATTACCGAGTATTTTAACGTGGCAGAAGCGAAAATTAGCCATTGAAAATCGTGGCTCGGATAACTTCTGTCGCCCTAAACGGTGGTTGATACGGTGGTTGATATGGGAAACAGACGGAGAATAATTCATCTTGATATGGATGCCTTCTTTGCAGCAATTGAGGAGAGGGACAATCCGGAGCTTCGGGGAAAGCCCGTTATTGTGGGTGCGCCTCCGGGGACAAGAGGGGTAGTGTCTACCTGTAATTACATTGCAAGGGAGTATGGAGTCCGTTCTGCCATGAGCAGCAACGAGGCTTACAGACGATGCCCTCATGCAGTTTTTGTTCAATCTCATTTTGGAAAATACAGGGCGGCATCTGAACTTGTTCACGCAATTATGGCTGAATATACCGATAAGATAGAGTTCGTATCTCTTGACGAGGGGTATATGGACGTGAGCGGAAGTGAGCTTCTTTTCGGAAGTGCAGAAAATATTGCAAAAGAGCTTCAAAGACGGGTTTTTGAAACAGTAGGGACAACCTGTTCTGTCGGGGTGGGATATTCTATGATGAGTGCCAAATGTGCCAGCGAGGAGAAAAAGCCGAGAGGCTTTTTTGTTATAAATTCCCCCGAAGAATTTATGGAAATTACCAAAGACAGACCTGTGGGTCAATTATACGGAGTAGGAGTAAAAACGGCAGAAAAGCTGTGCCGAATGGGGATAAAAACTATAGGACAGTTGGCAGAGGCTTCTCCTGACAGACTGTATCCCTTTGGGAATATGGGAATTGAGATGAAGAAACACGCAATGGGCCTTGATGAAAGAGAAGTTATCACTGAGGCACCGCCAAAATCCATAGGAAGAGAAACTACCTTTTTAAAGGATACTCTGGACAAAGAGCTTTTGTGTGATACCCTGCTTCTTCTTGCAGAGGATGTGGGCTACAGGCTACATAAAAAGGGATTGTGGTGCAAGACTGTTACCTTAAAAATAAAATATGCCGATATGAAGAGTATAACCCGTTCCCGCTCCGACCGATATGTGCGGAGCGGTGACGAGATTTACAGGATTGCCAAAGAAATTCTGATGGCAGAACAGATTGAAAAACCAATCAGACTTATAGGAGTAGCTACCTCTAACTTAACGGATACCGCCTATGAGCAAGTGACATTTGAGGATGAGACGGCAAAAGAAAAATCAGAGATTTTAAACGACACTATATTCAGGCTTAAAGAGGAGTTTGGCAGAGGAATGTTAAAGACTGCCAAGGAGATTGCGGCAGAGGAGTATGTCCTCAAGGAATACGGCGAGGAAAATATATAGATGTCTGTGCAAAAAAATCTTGCGTAAATCTTATTTATGTGATATAATAAATAGATTTATAAAGCAAGATGGACAACAGACTTGGAAGAGGCTTTTAAGAAAGATGACCGTGTTTAGTAGAGGAGGAGCCGGATTGTATAGGATTTTGAGAAAAGAGCAGCTTAATCCGTCAGTTTCTTTGATGGAGGTTGAAGCCCCTTACATTGCTAAAAAAGCAGAGCCGGGGCAGTTTATAATATTGAGAATTGATGAAATGGGCGAGAGAGTCCCCTTCACTATTGCTGACTATGACAGAGAACGGGGAACGGTTACCATTATTTTTCAGGTGGTAGGAATGACCACAGAAAAGCTCAACGAAATGCAGGAGGGGGATTTCCTTTTGGATTTTGTGGGTCCTTTGGGGGTTGCTTCTCACTTTGAGGGAATAAAGAGTGCTGCAGTTATCGGCGGCGGTCTTGGAACGGCTATTGCCTATCCTCAAGCGAAAAAACTCAATTCTATGGGCGTTCGTGTGGATATGATAAACGGCTTCAGAAATAAGGATTTGATTATTATTGAAGAGGAGTGCAGAGCAGCTTCTGCAAATCTTTATACTATGACAGACGATGGTTCTAACGGAAATGGCGGCTTTGTTACCGCAAAGCTGGAAGAGCTTATCGAGGCAGGAGAAAAATATGATGTTGTAATTGCTATAGGGCCTCTTGTGATGATGAAGGCTGTCTGTGAGCTTACAAGAAAGCATGGGATAAAAACCATTGTAAGTATGAATCCTGTTATGATAGATGGTACGGGAATGTGCGGAGGATGCCGTGTTACAGTTGGAGGAGAAACTAAATTTGCCTGTGTTGACGGTCCTGATTTTGACGGACATCTTGTAGATTTTGACGAAGCAATTCGGCGGTCAAAGATGTTTTCCAGGGAAGAGCGTCAATCCCGAGAGGGACACAAATGCAGAATGGAGGGGATGACAAATGCCTAATATGTCCCCAAAAAAGGTTCCTATGCCGGAGCAACAGCCTTGTGTAAGAAATAAAAATTTTCTTGAGGTAGCTACGGGATATACCGAGGAAATGGCAATTGAAGAGGCACAGCGTTGTATTAATTGCAAAAATAAGCCATGTATGGGCGGATGCCCGGTAAATGTAAAAATTCCTGAATTTATTGCTCTTATTGCAGAGGGCAAATTTGAGGAAGCATATTATAAGATACAGGAAACCAGCTCTCTTCCTGCTGTATGCGGAAGAGTTTGCCCCCAGGAAAGTCAATGCGAAAAGTATTGCGTAAGAGGCATAAAGGGTGAGCCTGTTGCAATTGGCAGATTAGAGAGGTTTGCGGCAGACTGGTTTATGAAAAACGGAAAGCCGAGGAATGAAAAGCCTGTTAAAAACGGCAAGAAGGTTGCCATAGTCGGGGCAGGTCCTGCAGGTCTTACCTGCGCAGGGGACTTGGCAAAGCTTGGATATTCAGTATCTGTTTTTGAAGCTTTTCACACTCCGGGAGGAGTGCTTGTGTATGGAATTCCCGAGTTCAGACTTCCCAAGGATATTGTAAAGACTGAAATTGATAAGCTTAAAGGACTTGGGGTAGAAATACATACCGATATGGTTATAGGAAAGGTTTTGTCAATAGAAGAGCTTCTTTGCCAAGAGGGCTTTGATGCGGTCTTTGTAGGTACGGGTGCGGGACTTCCCAGCTTTATGGGAATAGATGGAGAAAGCCTAAACGGCGTTTATTCTGCAAATGAGTTTCTCACCAGAATAAATCTTATGAAGGCGTATCGCTTTCCTGAATATGACACCCCTATTTATATGGGGAAAAACGTGGTTGTTGTAGGCGGCGGAAATGTGGCAATGGACGCAGCGAGGTGCGCAAAAAGGCTTGGTGCAGAAAATGTAAGCATTGTATACAGACGCAGTGAAGCTGAAATGCCCGCAAGAGCGGAAGAGATTCACCACGCAAAGGAAGAGGGGATAAACTTCTGCCTCCTTTGCAATCCTACACGGATAATTGGAACAGAGGATGGATGGACAAAGCAGATTGAGTGTATCAGAATGGAGCTTGGAGAGCCTGATGCCTCGGGTCGAAGACGGCCTGTTGAGGTAAAGGGAAGTGAATTTCTGATAGATGCAGAGGTTGTGGTAATCGCCATAGGCCAATCCCCCAATCCTCTCATAAAGAATACCACCCCTGATATTGAAACCAACAAAAAGGGCTGTATCATCACCAGAGAGGAAACAGGTGAAACAACCAAAAAGGGAGTGTGGGCAGGCGGAGATGCGGTAACAGGTGCCGCAACTGTAATTCTTGCCATGGGTGCAGGAAAGACTGCTGCTCAATCAATAGATGAATACCTGAAAAACAAACAGTAAAAAAAATAAAATTATATATATTATAGCTTGAGTGAAACCGCCAAAACGGCAGTGACATCCAAACTGAAAAGTAAAAGGAGAGATTAGTATGGCGTTTAAAAATGAGTATCTTAAAAAGGTGTATGACCAGGTTTCAGCCAGAGATAAAAATGAGCCTGAGTTTCTTCAGACAGTAAAAGAGGTTTTTGAATCAATTGAGCCTGTTGTTGAAGCACATCCCGAGTACGAAAAGGCAAACCTTATCGAAAGACTTGCAGAGCCTGAAAGAGTTATCAGCTTCAGAGTACCCTGGGTTGATGATAATGGCAATGTACAGGTAAACAGAGGCTTCAGAGTACAGTTTAACAGTGCGATTGGTCCTTACAAGGGCGGACTTCGCTTCCACCCCTCTGTATATCAGGGAATTGTTAAGTTCCTGGGCTTTGAGCAGACATTTAAAAACTCTCTCACAGGACTTCCTATGGGCGGAGGTAAAGGCGGTGCTGACTTTGACCCCACAGGCAAGAGCGATGGGGAAGTTATGAGATTTTGCCAGAGCTTTATGACAGAGCTTTCCAAGTACATTGGCGCAGATACTGACGTTCCTGCAGGGGATATTGGTGTTGGTGCAAGAGAAATCGGTTATCTTTTCGGTCAGTACAAAAGACTCAAGGATGAGTTTACAGGTGTATTGACAGGAAAAGGCCTCCAGTATGGCGGTTCTCTTATTCGTCCCGAAGCAACAGGCTTTGGTGCAGTTTATTATACAGTTGAAATGCTCAACTACTTTGGTGACAGCATAAAGGGTAAGACAATTGCAGTTTCAGGCTTTGGTAATGTTGCTTGGGGAACAGTAAAGAAAGCAACAGAGCTTGGTGCAAAGGTTGTTACAGTTTCCGGTCCTGACGGATACATATATGATGAAGACGGTATCAACACAGAGGAGAAGATTAACTTCTTACTTGAAATGAGAGCTTCCGGACGTAATAAGGTTCAGGATTATGCTGATAAGTTTGGCGTTCCTTTCTATGCAGGAGAGAAGCCCTGGAACGTAAAGGTTGATATCATTATGCCTTGTGCAACCCAGAACGAAATAGATGTAAAAGAAGCAGAGCAGATTGTTGCAAACGGCATTAAGTATTATGTCGAGGTTTCCAATATGCCTACCACCAACGAGGCAATGGCATATCTTAAGGAAAAGGGCTTAATCATAGCTCCTTCAAAGGCTGTAAACGCAGGCGGTGTTGCAGTATCAGGTCTTGAAATGAGCCAGAACTCAATGAGATACAGCTGGACAGCAGAAGAAGTTGATGAAAAGCTTAAGGGTATTATGGCTAACATCTTTAAGAACTCTATTGATGCTGCCAAAAGATATGGTCTTGGTGATGACCTTGTTGCAGGTGCAAATATTGCAGGCTTTGAAAAGGTTGCAGATGCCATGATGGCATACGGTGTTGTTTAATATTTGAAATATTCTGCGAATTCCGCATAAGCGGAATTCGCAGGAGCAAACTATAGGGTGACAGGAGATATCCGAACCACGCCTTAAACTGCGTAATTTCGGTGTATTTCGGCTTGTCATCTTTGCAAGGCGTCAGCCTTGCTTCATCTTCCGCACCAAAATCCCCTCGAAATTTCATCAATTTAAGGTCGAAGAATTTTCAAAGAGGGAATTTTATGCTTATGCAAGGCAAAAACGCAGGTAATCCTGACGGATTACCGAGTATTTTAACGTGGCAGAAGCGAAAATTAACCATTGAAAATCGTGGTTCAGATAACTTCTGTCA
>JAFSDQ010000009.1 GCA_017436135.1 Clostridia bacterium
AAAAAGCGCGACTTTGCTATTTCTATCTCGGGCGCAATAGTTATGATGATAAGGTTTGTATGCCATTTTCTGTCGGGAATTCTCATATGGGGTGTATATGCTCCCGAGGGGACTTCTGTGTGGGCTTATTCTTTATTATATAACGGGGGATATATGCTGCCCGAAATTATAATATCTACCATAGTGTTGTGGCTCCTCACAAAACCAATTCTTTCTATGTATAAAAAGTCCTTGTAGTTTTTAATGGTTATATGAAAAAAGCGTACTGAATTCAGTACGCTTTTTTTGGCTGCCTGACTAGGATTTGAACCCAGACAAAGTGAGTCAGAGTCACTTGTGCTAACCGTTACACTATCAGGCAAAATAATGGTGCGAGCAGTGGGACTTGAACCCACACGCCATAAGCACACGCCCCTCAAACGTGCCTGTCTGCCGGTTCCAGCATGCTCGCATCTATATATTTAATTGAGTCAGTTATTAAAACCAACTCATACATTATACAAGCATTTTAAATATTTGTCAATACCTTTTTGCTAAATTTTTAAAAATTTCTTTAATTCTTCCATATTATCTGCAACACAATCGGCACCTGCCGCTTCAAGCTCCTGTCTTCCACGGAATCCCCAGGAAACGCCAATGGTATAAACTCCTGCATTTTTTCCTAATTGTATGTCTACATTAGAGTCGCCAATAAATACCGTTTCGCTTTTATTTACACCATACTTTTCCATAAGATAGAAGAGGGAATCAGGTGTAGGCTTTGTAGGAAATTTGGGGGTATACCCCATAATTTCATCAAAGGAGTCAGAGGTGAACAATTTTTTTGCCACACCCAAAACCTGGTCATGGGGCTTGTTGGACAAAACGGCTCTTATCATACCTTTTTCTTTTAAATCCTGAAGAAGCTCAATAACTCCGTCATAAACTGATGAGTCCACACAACAGTTAGCAAGATAGTCCTCTTTGTAGAGAGAAATCAACTTCTGAACCTCTTCCTCGGTGCGCCCCGGAATAGCCCGGCGGCAAAGAACCTCCATGCCATTGCCGGCTAAATGACAGTATTCCTCGGTTTTGTAAGTTTTATACCCAAGAGTGGCAAGAGAACGATTCATTGCAGCTGCAATGTCTGCAACAGAGTCTACTACTGTGCCGTCCATATCAAAAACGCAAAGCTTATACATAATTATATCCTACCTTCCAAGCAATAATTTTTCCAAATCCTCTACAGTGTCGGCAATATAGTCGGCACCTGCATTCTCTAACTCATTTTCTTTGGCAAAGCCTGTCTTGACGCCAAGAGATGCAATGCTGCATTGTTTTGCCCCTATTATATCGTGCTTTCTGTCACCAATCATCAAAACCTCTTCAAGGGGGGGATTGCCAAGCTTAAAGAGAACCTTGTTGATTACCTGATGCTTTTCGCATACACTTCCGTCAAGCTCTGCGCCAACGGCTATGTCAAAATATTTTGCTATATCAAACAGTTCAATTATTTTAAGAGCATATACCTCGGGCTTTGAGGTTGCAAGGCACAAAATTTTACCGGAGGCCTTAAGCTTTGACAAAAGTTCAGGAATACCCGGAAGTATTTCGTTTTCTCTCCAGCCAACTTCGTTGAACCTCTCCCTGTATTTTGCAAGGGCCTCTAAAGCTTTTTCTTCGCTGAAGCCATAGACGTCCCGAAAAACATCTGTAAGGGGCGGACCGATTACAAAGGTGAGATTGCTTTGCTCCTCTTCGATGCCATAGGCGTTGAGTGCATATTGAAAAGAACGGGTAATACCCTCGTAGGGGTTTGTCAAGGTGCCGTCCAAATCAAAAAGCAAATATTTGTAAGCTTTCATAATTTTTACCACCTTTATAACTCAATTTGAGGATTTTCCTGTGATTTGCGATAAAGCACAAACTTGCTTCCTATGGTCTGTACGGTATCCGCCCCGAGCTGTGCGGCAATATCGTCAGCAGTTTCGCGGATTTCAAGGAGGGAGTTGTCAAGAATGTGGACCTTGATTAACTCTTTTGCCTCAAGTGCTTCATCAAACTGTTTTAAAATATTTTCTGTAACTCCGTCTTTGCCAATCTGGTAAAGAGCAGGAAGTTGATTTGCCATTTTTCGAAGAGTGGCTCTTTGTTTTCCTGTAAGCATATATCAGTTTCCTTTCTGTATATTTATGCGATCGTTCAATAGATATTATACACGTTTGTCATTGGCTTGTAAATAGGTAAGAGTTGAGTTTGTGCATAATGCAACAACACATATTTACAAAGGGGGCAAATCTGTATAAATTTTCTTTGGCAATTACAAGAAAAAGACTTGAATTTTTGTGTTAAATGGAGTATAATGGACAAGTATGATAATATAAGAAAAATGAAAGGTGGAATATATTATGGCAAAGGTAACAAAGGATACAATTATTATGGAGGCTCTTCAGCTTGATCCGGGTACAGCAGACTTCTTTCTTGAGATAGGTATGCATTGTCTTGGTTGTCCCTCTGCATCAGGAGAGAGTATCGAACAGGCTGCTGCTGTTCATGGTGTAAATGCAGACGAGTTGGTTGAGAAAATTAACGCATATCTGGCTTCCAAATAATTCTTTACGGTAGGAAATTCATAGTATTTTAACGAAGTAATGACAAAAATCTGCATATAAAAAAAGCAGATTAGACAGCTTATTTTAGATTAAAATATAAAAATTGGAGTAAAACTCTTGACAAATCGGCGACAATATTATATAATAATTGCCGTCTGTTTGTTATTTTTCGTCTAAACGGAGGAAGTAAATGGAACTTAACTTATTACCAATATTGAACTTCGACGGAAGAAAAATAAAGATCTTGGAGGATGTAGAAAGTACAGCCTCGGAAAATGACACATTTCGCTTTATGGCTCCCATTCATTTTGAGGGCGAGGCTGTTAATATCAGCGGTACCATTGAGCTTACGGGAAAAGCTACAGCACAGCTTGAAATGGTGTGTGACAGATGCACAGAGAGCTTTGAAGAAGTAGTAGAGTTTGACCTTGATGAAAAGCTTAAAAAAGAGGATGCCTTTTCTGATGAAGAGGAGGATCCGGATGTGGTTATTCTTTCAGGCACTACTGTTGATTTGGGTGAACTTTTATATACAAATTTGTATATGAATTTGCCATCAAAAGCATTGTGCAGAGAGGATTGCAAAGGTCTGTGCCCTGTTTGCGGGAAAAACCTTAACAAAGAGGAATGTGACTGTGATGACGACAATACAGACCCAAGATTTGACATTTTGGACAAATTGTTGTAAAATGTAAATATGTAGAATATGCAAGGCGGTGCCTTGTCCTTTGGGGTAATACCCTTATATTTAGTAAATTGAGAAAGAGGTGTAATACACTATGGCAGTTCCAAAGAGAAAAACATCAAAAGCAAGAAGAGATAAGAGAAGAGCTAACTGGAAGCTTACTCTTCCCGGCGTGGTTGCTTGCCCCAACTGTGGTGAGTTTAAAATGCCTCACAGAGCTTGCAAGGCTTGTGGATACTACAAGGGTAAGGAAGTTATTTCTACAGAAGCTTAAATCCGTACAGCGGACAGTAAAACAACTGTGGCAATGCCATGGTTGTTTTTTTGTTTCATTTTTGTTTCTGTGCTTGTAATAATATTTAAAATGTGATATACTGAATTCAGTATATCATATAAAAGAGGTGAGAGGAATGTCGGCAAGAATTGCATCTGTTGACCCGGGAAGCCTTGCGGAAGAGGCAGGGATTGTTTCGGGGGATATTATCCTGAAAATAAACGGGACAGAGATAAATGACTATCTTGACTATATGTATGCATCCTGTAGTGAGAATGTTGAGCTTGTGCTTGCTGACAGATGCGTAAATATCACCAACTATGACTTTGAACCTCTTGGAATAATGTTTGACACCTTGCTTATAGACGAGCCAAAGGCTTGCCGAAATAAGTGTATTTTTTGCTTTATTGACCAATTGCCGGGGGGAATGCGTGATACGTGTTACTTTAAGGATGACGATTATCGTCTGTCATTTCTTCAAGGCAATTATGTTACCATGACAAATATGACAGAAAAAGATGTTGACAGAATAATTGAGTATAATATTCCAAGGATAAATATTTCTGTTCATACAACAAACCCCGAGCTTCGTTGCAAAATGCTGAACAACAAAAATGCAGGGACGGTTCTTGATTATCTCAAGCGCTTTGCAGATGGCGGTCTTAATATAAATGCACAGATTGTGCTGTGCAGAGGCTACAATGATGGAGAGGAGCTTGAGCGGACAATAAAGGATATTGGGGCGCTGGGCGACAGCGTAGAGAGTGTATCGGTTGTCCCTGTGGGACTTTCTGCTCACAGAGAAGGCCTTGAAAAGCTCACCCCGTTTGATAAGGAGTCCTCCTTTAAGGTGGTAAAACAAATAGAAAAGTGGCAAAAAAAGTTCAAGGAGGAGCTTGGCTTTAACCTTATATATGCAGGAGATGAGTTTTATCTCAATGCAGGGCTTCCTTTCCCTGAATATTCAGAATATGATGGCTTTCCTCAAATTGAAAACGGAGTGGGGCTTTGCTCATCTTTGATATATGAATTTGAAGATGCTCTTTCTATGGCTGACAGAAAATTGCCGTCGACGAAAAAAACCATTGTCACAGGGGTTGCTTCCTATCCTGTGATTAAAATGCTTGTGGACAAAATAGAGGGAGATATGATTGATGTTATCCCTGTTACAAATGATTTCTTCGGTCACAGTATTACTGTGACGGGACTTCTGACAGGGGGAGATATTATAAATCAGTTGCGGGGAAAAAATTTGGGTGAAACCCTTGTTTTATCCTCTGCTATGCTTCGGCACAATGAAAATGTGCTTCTTGACAACGTTACCACAGAGGATATAGAAAAAGAGCTGAATGTAAAGGCTGAGGTTGTTGCAAATGACGGCTATGAGCTGTTTGATGCTTTGATTAAAACGGAGGATTGAATATGAAACCGATTGTTGCTGTAGTGGGCAGACCCAATGTGGGTAAATCCACACTTTTTAACAAAATAACGGGAAAGAGAATTTCTATTGTTGAGGACACTCCCGGAATTACCCGTGACCGAATTTATGCTGATGCAGAATGGTCTGGTAGGGAATTTACCCTTATTGATACAGGGGGAATTGAGCCGAAAAGCAAGGAGATTATTCTCTCCCAGATGCGAAATCAGGCAAATCTTGCTATAGATATGGCAGATGTTATTTTATTTATGGTAAACATAAAAGACGGAATGACCGCCTCTGATAAGGATGTTGCTGCTATTTTGCAAAAGAGCGGAAAGCCGGTTCTTTTGGTATGTAACAAGGTGGATGCCCCCGGGAACCCGCCTATGGAAATGTATGAGTTCTACAATTTGGGCATGGGAGAGCCATTCCCTGTTTCATCAGTACACGGACTTGGTGTGGGGGATTTGCTGGATAAGGTAATATCTTATTTTCCTGAAAAAGACGAGGAAAACGAAGAAGAGGATGCAATAAAGGTTGCTATAATCGGTAAGCCTAACGCGGGAAAGTCCTCTTTGGTAAACCGTATTTTAGGGGAGGACAGAGTCATTGTCAGCGATATTGCAGGAACAACAAGAGATGCAATAGACAGTGTTTTTGAAAAGGACGGACAGAAATATATCTTTATTGATACCGCAGGAATGAGAAAGCGGGGTAAGATAAGCGAGGATGTGGAGCGATACAGTGTTGTGCGTGCCCTGTCTGCAGTAGAGCGTGCAGATGTTTGTCTTATTATGGTAGATGCAGAAGAAGGTGTAACCGAGCAGGACACAAAGATTGCAGGCTATGCCCATGAGCAAGGTAAGGCAAGTATTATTGTTGTAAACAAGTGGGATATTGTAGAAAAAGAAACCAATACAATGAACAACTTTAAGCTTCGTATAAAAGAGGGCTTTAATTTTATGATGTATGCCCCGTCTGCGTTTATTTCTGCAAAAACAGGGCAGAGGGTAGACACCCTTTTTGATATGATAAAATCCGCCCTTGCCCAAAACTCAAAACGTATTTCCACAGGACTTTTAAATGATGTTATAAACGAAGCAATTGCAATGGTTCAGCCACCCTCTGACAAGGGTAAGCGACTTAAAATCTACTACGCTACACAAGCGTCGGTAAAACCGCCTACCTTTATTTTGTTTGTAAATAACGCAGAGCTTGCCCATTATTCTTATGTTCGTTACCTGGAAAATCAGCTTCGGGCAAAGTTTGGCTTTGAGGGTACGCCTCTTAAGTTTATAATCAGAGAAAAGGGAGATAAATAATCAAGGAAAGGTGATTTATATGATAATATTTTGGTTTGCGGTAATTTTGCTTGGCTCGTATCTTATAGGGAGCGTAAGCTCGGCAATAATTGTGGGCAAGGCTATAGGCGGTGACGATATACGCTCCCATGGGAGCGGAAATGCAGGGGCGACTAACGCGCTTCGCACTTACGGCAAGGCTGCAGCCGCTTTAGTAACAGTAGGAGATTGCCTAAAATCTGCTATCTGTTGTACCCTTGCAATAGTTATTGCAAGAACAACCTCTATAGGAATAGAAAATCAGCTATATGCCGTTTATGCTGCAGGCTTTGGTGTGGTTCTTGGGCATAACTTCCCTGTTTTCTTTAAATTCAAGGGCGGAAAGGGAATTTTGGTGTCTGTTACTGCATATATGTTTGCTGATTGGAGAATTGCACTTGGTATAACTATATTTTCTTTGATAATCATTGCTGTTACAAAGTATGTTTCTTTGGGCAGTATAGTCGGTGCCGCTTTGTTTATAATCTGCGGTTTTATATTCAAGGGAGAAACACCCTCTTATATAGTATATGCTATAATTATATCATCCCTTGCAATATATCGCCACAGGGCAAATATTAAAAGACTTATAAAAGGCACAGAGAGTAAAATAACAGACAAAAAGAAAGAGGTTTGATATAAATGGCGCAAATAAATATAATCGGCTCCGGGGGCTGGGGCACAGCGGTTGCAGTTATGCTGGCAAAAAACGGGCATAATGTTCGGCTTTGGTCATACCTCCGGGAAGAGAGCGAGGCTCTCTCTGAATACAGAGAAAACAAGCCGTTTTTACCCGGAATAAAAATCCCCGATAATGTTGAATTTACATGGGACATAGCAACCTGCGGAGAGGCGGACGTTATAATTATGGCGGTTCCCTCCCATGCGGTAAGGCAGACTGCGGCAAAGCTTTCCGCATACACCAAAGACGGACAGCTGATTTTGAACATATCAAAGGGGCTTGAGGAGGGCACGCATTATACTCTTTCCCGGGTGCTTATGGAAGAGCTTTCCAATTGCGAAATTGCAATTATGTCAGGGCCCAGCCACGCAGAAGAGGTGTCAAGGGGAATCCCCACTACAAATGTTGTTGCTGCAAGGACAGAAGAAATTGCCAATAGAATTCAGGATATAATTATGAATCCCACATTCAGGGTTTACACAAATCCCGATATGCTTGGGGTAGAGCTTGGAGGCTCTCTTAAAAATGTAATTGCCCTTTGCGCAGGAGTGCTTGACGGATTAAATCTTGGGGACAACACCAAGGCGGCACTTATGACAAGAGGAATTGTAGAAATTGCTCGTTTAGGGGTTGCCATGGGGGCAAAACCCGAAACTTTTAATGGGCTTTCGGGGATTGGCGACTTGATAGTAACATGTACGAGTATGCACTCCAGAAACCGACGTGCAGGAATTCTTATCGGTCAGGGAAAATCCTGTGAGGAGGCCACCAAGGAGGTCAAAATGGTAGTAGAGGGAGTGAAAACCTGTCGTGTTGCAAAGGAGCTTTCGGATAAACTTGGAATAGAGATGCCTATTGTAAACGAGGCATATAAGGTGCTGTTTGAGGGGATGCCTGTAGAAGAGGCGGTGCCGAATCTTATGCACCGAAGCCGGAAGCACGAAACAGAAAAGGCATTTTTAAATGTGGAATAAAAAAGAATGAATCTTCAGATGAAGATTCATTCTTTTTTATAATGTCAGTTCTGCCAGATACATTTCTACTGCAGACCAATGGTCCATTTTACCGCTGATACATTCCAAATCATAGTAAAGTCCCTTGTCAATCATGCGTTTTAAATATTTTTCACCGAATTTACGGCTTTCCTCAATTGTTTTGTTTACTGCAAACAGGGGTCTTTTGAAGTCAAAATAGTTGGAAATCTCCGAGGGGGACAAGCCGTCCTCTTTAAGGAGCTTGCACATAAGAATTTCCGAGAGCCTTGATGTCATGAGCCGAAGAATTATAATTGGCTTTTCTCCTCTGTCCCGCAGGTACTTCAACTGCTCATGGGCCTTTGCGCTCTGCCCTGCCACCATATTGTTTAGCATATCATAAACGCGATACTCTACGGTTTTGTCAACAACTGCGTTAATGTCATCACGGGTTATTTTTCGTCGCTCTCCTGTATAGTTCAGCAGCTTGTCGCATTCCTTTGTAAGCTTTCCAAGAGATTGTCCGCAAAGCTGTATAATATATGAAATGTCCTTGTCCAGAATAGCTTTGTCATTTTTCTCAAAGAGCTTTTCCATCCATACGCAAAGCTTGTTTATGGGGATATATTCAAAATTAACTATCCCGCCGTTTTCTTCAATGAATTCTATATTTTTCAGCCTGTTTTTATCAAAGTCGCTTTCCACAAAGATAAGACACGTATCATCGGGAATATGCTCCGAAAGACTTTTTATGAGCTTGAAATCAGAGTAGGCGGCGTTGTTGAGGAGCTTGGTGTTTTTTGCAAGAACAAGCTTCATTTCCGACATTTGAGGAAACTGGTCAATCGCTGCTGAAATTTCTGCTGCAGAAACCTTTGGACCCTCAAATTTAAAGAAGTTAAATGCCTCTGTGCCGGGGGTAATAATTTTTTTTGCAATAGCGTTTATTTTCTCGTTAAGAAGATAGTCCTCTTCTCCGTAAAAGAAGAAGATTCCTGAAAGCTTTTTGCTCTTTATGGCACTGTTTAGTTCTTCAACTTTCATTTGTATTGCTCCTTTCCCGACTTCCGCTGATATTCTTTATATCATTATCAGTCATAATAATAGTTATTGTTCCGTCAAAATCCGTTCTCATTACAGGAATATCCATATCCCTCATAGTATTAAGGGTTTGCTTTGAGGGATGGTTATATCGGTTGTCCTTACCTACGCTTATAATGGATAATTCAGGGCTTACAGCAGATATAAATTCTGTCCCTGACGAGGTATAAGAGCCGTGGTGAGCCACCTTTAGAAAATCCACATCAAGGTCAGCATCTTCAAGAAGTTGATTTTCATATTTTCGTGTGGCGTCACCTGTAAATAAAATGGAATTTTCCCCGCAATCCATTCGAAGTATAAGAGAATTATCGTTTTCGTCGTCACTTTTTGAATAGCCTGAAGATATAACTGAAAATTCTATATTATCAATATAAATCTTTGCGTCATCAGATAAAAGCTCTATTTCGGTACCCCCATAGTTTGCTATAGCAGACAGTCTGTCGTAATCATCGGATTCCGGTGATTTATCGGATAAATATATTTTTTCTATGGGAAAATCAGCCTCTAAAAGCTCGATTATACCAATAATGTGGTCATTGTGAAGATGTGAAAGAAAAACAGCGTCCAGCTCCTTGACAAATTCGGTGCGAAGAAAAGGAGATAAAACATATTTCCCCGAACCATCATCTCCGCCGTCAATTAGAATTGTACTTCCTTTTTCTGTCTTAATATAGCAGGAATCCCCTTGACCAACATCAAGAAAACACACCTTTGTATATCCGCAATTTATAAAAGTGAGATAGCTTGCAATAAGGCAAAGACAAAGAGCAATTATCCAAAGTGTAAGCAATAGCTTTTGCCGTTTTTTGCTCATTTATCTCACCTCGCTTAACAAAAATCATTTTATACACGAGATTATTCTAACACACATATCCTTTTTAGTCAATTATTTATACTTATCGAGGGTTAACAGTCAATGGGTTTTATTACAAAAAAACAGGCGGTAATATTACCGCCTGTTCATACTATTCAACAATAATTCGTCTGCCGCCTGCAAAGCGTGCACTGTAGTAGTCGGAATCAATACTTGCATACCTTACTACATCCCCGGTATGAGGAGCGTGAATCATTATTCCGTCACCAACGTACATACCGATATGGCTAACGTAACCGCTTCCGGGACTGCTGTAGAAACCAACCAAGTCTCCGGGTGCCAAATCTTCTCTTGAAACGGCAATGCCGTTTTTCATCTGGGCATCTGCCACACGATTGATGCTATAACCTAATTCTTTATAGCAATACTGCATCAAACCGCTGCAGTCAAAACCTGATGGACTTGTACCGCCCCATACATAGGGAACGCCTAAATATCTTCTTGCAACCTCAACAGCAGCTTGACCTGCAGTAGAGGACATATCAGGCATATCGCCCTCAAAAACTTTAATATAATCTGATGATACATAACCAATCAAACCATCATTATTATATGCTACGCAAACCCAACCCGGCTCAACCCAGTTTACTTTAACGTATGTGTATTTATAAAGCTCTGCCACAATGGGTGCATTTTCTGATGCGTACTCTCTTACATTAAGTGCAGTCGTATCTACAACACCGTAAAGGTGACCAAACTCAACAGGCTCTTCTGTTGCTGAAGCTGGAACTATCATTAACGCAGATACAGTCATCAATACACAAACAAGTGCAACAATTCTTTTTATCTTCGTTTCAAAAAAATTCAAAATAAATAACCTCCAAATTAAATAAGTATACTATTCTGTTTTCCGATTACACCTCTCTTTCAAAAGATTATCATGGGAGAAAATAAAACTCCGCATAATATGGTGTTATTATACACTCTTTTTGAAAAATTGTCAAGCCGACAGAGGGAAAAACACCGTTTTTGAGCAATATAAGTTGCATTTATAATAGGAAAAACCGCCAAAAAACGTGGGGTTTGGATAATATTAACATTTTGTTAACAAAAAAGTGTTTTTTTAAAATCAGCCCATTTTTTTGTGGATTTTATGCTGAACATAAAAACAGACTCGGCATAGCGAGTCTGTTTTTCGTTATTGTATGGGCATTTCTTCGCCGCAAATTTCATCAAGTGATTTTGAAACAGAATGTGTAATGGGTTTCCATTCAATTTTGCGGAAAAGAGCAACAATTGAAATTGGAACATAGGTCAGCATAAAGAGGGGGAAGGTAAACAGATAGAGAACCTTTTTCTTTGCTGAAGCGTGGATTTGCTTCCACTCTGTAATTGCTGTAATAGTACCCAGGAAGAAGAACATTCCGTAGAAGTTGAGCAATGTCTGTGCCAAAGTGCTTACAAGATCCATAAGGTGAGGGGAGTTAGTAATTATCCCCACGGGAATTGCAACAATGTTAATAATAACACTCATAAGAGTAAGAAGCATTGCAGGTGACAGAGTCATCAGCATATCAAAGCAACCAAAATTGCCTTTGAAAATTCCCTTTACAAGCTTAACGCTGTAGTTTTTGAATACCTGATAAAAGCCCTTTGCCCAACGAAGTCTTTGTGTGTAAGACTGACTGAACAAGGTGGGCTGTTCGTCATAAAGAACAGCATTTTCGCAGTAGCCGATTTTTTCGCCTTTGATAATACTGTCTGTGGTAAACTCTATATCCTCTGTTAAAAGGTGGTGAATCCAACCGCCGTTTTTAGCAATTATATTTGAACCAACAAGGAAGCCTGTTCCCGATACGGCACAGCTTGTGCCAAGGTGCATTCTTGCATTGTTGAGGAATTTCGCCTCACGGAGAAACCACAGGGAATATCCTGCTGAAATCCAGTTACCGTCAAAGTTTTTGGAGTTACGATAGCTTGTAATGATTGAATATCCGTTGTCAAAAACCTTATTCATTTCAGCAATATAGTTGGGGTCAAGAACGTTGTCTGCGTCAAAAATAATATATGCTTCATAGTTCTTGTCAGCGTGGTCTGTTTGGATTATTTTAAATAACCAATCAAGGGCATAGCCTTTGCCTACAAGCTCTTTATTAAACCGCTCATAAACAATGGCGCCGGCATTTCTTGCAACTTCTGCTGTGTTGTCGGTGCAGTTGTCTGCAATGACAAAAATGTCAACAAGCTCCTTTGGGTATTTTTGGTTTCTGATGCTTTTAATTAAATTGCCGATAACATTGCTTTCGTTTCTTGCTGAAACCACAACGGCAAAGCGATGCTGCTTTTCGGCAACAAAGGTTTTAGGCTTTTTCAAAAGACCTACAAAAACATAGAAGAACTGATACGCATAGCAAAGAGTAAAAACAATGGAAATAATGCAGTTTAAAACAATGATTGCCTTCATAGCAATATCCTCCGCAATTTTAAAAATTTTATTTTTACATCGACAAGGTCGATCATTATTATTCTTTTTGTGTAAAATGGATTTATCCGCAAATACATCCAATTATAATTATATACCAAATTTTTAAAAAAACAAGTCCATAAAAAGACAATCTTTTTATGGTTATTATAATCTTTTTTGTGTAAGATGCACATTGGCTGCTTGAAACAATAATATGAAGAAAAAGGTTTTTATATTCAAAATATTTCGGGAGTTTTCTTAAATATAGGGTGTCAGGAGATATCTAAATATAGATTTTCAATGGTTTGGATATCTCCTGTCACCCCGGGCTTAAAAATTATAAAAAGAGAAGAATATAATACAATATTTTAGCAATATTTACATTTACAAGAAGAGATTTTTGTGGTATTATAATACTATGCTTTTATAAAAGGAAGAGGAATTAAATGAAAAGAGAAGATTTAAGAAACGTTGCAATTATCGCCCATGTTGACCACGGAAAGACAACTCTGGTTGATGAAATGCTGAAGCAGGGCGGTATATACAGAGAAAATCAGGTAGTGGAAGAGAGGGTTATGGACAACGGGGATTTGGAAAGAGAGAGGGGAATTACCATTCTCGCCAAAAATACATCTGTCTACTATAAGGATATTAAAATGAATATTATTGATACCCCCGGGCATGCTGACTTCAGCGGCGAGGTGGAGCGTATCCTTAAAATGGTAAATGGTGTAATACTTCTTGTAGATGCTGCAGAGGGTCCTATGCCTCAAACAAGGTTTGTTCTGCAGAAAGCTCTTGAAATGAACCATAGGGTAATCATTGTGGTAAACAAGGTAGACAAGCCCGATGCCCGCCTTGACGAAATTCCCGATGAGGTGCTTGATTTACTGATTGACCTTGAGGCAAATGATGATCAGCTTGAAAGTCCCATAATATTTTGCTCGGGCAGGTCGGGTACAGCCTCGCTTTCCCAATACGAACAAGGAGAGGACCTGACGATTCTGTTTGAAACAATAAAAAATTATATTCCTGCTCCGGAGGGTGACGAAGACGGTCCTCTTCAGATGCTTGTTTCGTCTATAGACTACAATGATTATGTGGGCAGAATTGCAATTGGCAGAATTGAGAGAGGTGTTCTGAAGAAAAGTCAGGATGTTATGGTTTGTGACTATCACGAAAAGCACGCTCCTTATAAATCTAAAATAGTAAATATCTATCAGATAGACGGACTTGGCAGAAATGCTGTAGAGGAAGCGAAAGTCGGAGATATAGTTTGCTTCTCGGGTGTTACGGATATTACAATCGGTGATACTATAACAGCGGTTGATTGTCCACAGGCTCTTCCCTTTGTTAAAATAAGCGAACCTACTATAGAGATGACCTTCTCGGTAAATGACAGCCCCTTTGCAGGGAGAGAGGGTAAATTTGTTACCTCAAGACAGATTCGTGACCGCCTTATGAGGGAGCTTTTAAAGGATGTTTCTCTCCGTGTGGAGGAGGGGGAAACCACAGATAGCTTCCGTGTGGCAGGCAGAGGCGAAATGCACATTTCAATCCTGATTGAAACTATGCGCAGAGAGGGTTATGAGTTTGCTGTCAGCACCCCGAGGGTTTTGTATAAGGATGTGGACGGAGTAAAGTGCGAACCGATAGAGCGGCTTTTAATAGATGTGCCGGAAACTTCTATGGGTTCTGTAATGGAAAAGCTTGGCTCACGCAAGGCAGAGCTTGTGCAAATGACTCCCCAGGGGGATAGAATGAAGCTTGAATATTTAATTCCTGCCAGAGGGCTTTTGGGTTACAGAAATGAATTTTTGACAGATACCCGCGGTGAGGGAATTATGAATACGGTGTTTGACAGTTATCAGCCCTTTAAGGGTGAAATCACCACAAGACATACAGGCTCCCTTGTATCCTTTGAAACAGGAGAGGCCGTTGGTTACGGCATATTTAAGATTCAGGACAGAGGAACAATGTTCATTACTCCGGGTACAGCTGTATACGAGGGTATGATTGTGGGCTGGTCGCCTAAAGCCGAGGATATCAATGTAAATGTGTGTAAGAAGAAGCAGCTTACAAATACAAGAGCGTCAGGAAGCGACGAGGCTCTTCGCCTTACCCCTCCCCAGATAATGAGCCTTGAGGCTTGTCTTGAATTCATTGCAGAGGACGAGCTGTTGGAGGTTACTCCAGAGAGCTTACGTATGCGGAAAAGAATTTTGAATAATCAGCTTCGCGCAAAGGCGAATGCCCGTAAAAATGGTTAATAAGAATCAGGCAGCCGACAGCAAATGCTGTTGGCTGTATTTTTTTATTTTATTGTCTGAAAAGTAAAAATGGTTAATAAGAATCAGGCAGCCGACAGCAAATGCTGTTGGCTGTATTTTTTATTTTATTGTCTGAAAAATAAAAACGGAAATAAGATTCAAGCAGCCGACAGTATCTGTGTCGGCTGAATTTTTAATATTATTTGCTAAATAATTAAAAAAAGGAAGGAAATTTAAAAAATTAAGGTATTTTTCGATTTAAAAAGAGGAAATCGGTAATTTTTGGCGAATATAAAAAGGAAGGAAGTTTATTCGATTTTTTTAAAATACAAACAGATAAGGAGTTTTGTTTATGCCGGAAGGAATTTTTGATGAAAGCAAATTGAAAATCGTTCCTGTGGAGCTTAACAACGAGATGAAAAAATCCTACATAGACTATGCTATGTCGGTTATCGTTGGACGTGCTCTTCCTGACGTGCGTGATGGACTTAAGCCTGTTCACAGGCGTATTCTTTACGCAATGTATGAGGATGGTTTTACCCCTGATAAGGAATATCGTAAGTGTGCAACCACCGTGGGTAATGTTTTGGGTAGATATCATCCCCATGGTGACGCATCAGTTTATGATGCACTTGTTCGTATGGCACAGGATTTTTCTATGCGTTATCCTACCGTTGACGGACATGGTAACTTTGGTTCTGTAGACGGTGACCCCCCTGCAGCTTATCGTTATACCGAGTCCCGTATGTCAAAGCTGTCACTCAATATGCTGACAGATATTGAAAAAGAAACTGTTGACTTTATGCCAAACTTTGACGAAACCAGAAAGGAGCCTGTAGTGCTTCCGTCCCGTATTCCTCATCTTTTGGTTAATGGCTCAAACGGTATTGCAGTTGGTATGGCAACAAACATTCCGCCTCATAATTTAGGCGAGGTAATTGACGGAATTGTTGCTCTTATAGACAATCCTGATATAAGCATTGATGAGCTTATGGAGTTTATTCCCGCTCCTGACTTCCCAACAGGGGGTCTTATTATGGGGGTATCGGGAATTCGTGCTGCATATCATACAGGAAGAGGTAAGCTTCGTGTCCGTGCCAGAGCGGAAATTCAGGACTGGAAAGAAAACAGACAGCGTATTGTTATAACCGAGATACCCTATATGGTAAACAAGGCAAGGCTTATCGAAAAGATAGCAGAGCTTGTTCACGATAAGAGGGTTGAGGGAATATCTGACCTGCGTGATGAATCAGACCGTGACGGTATGAGAATTGTAGTAGAGCTTAAAACAGGCGCTCCTGCACAGATTGTCTTAAATCAGCTTTACAAATACACCCAGCTTGAGGATACCTTCAGTGTTATTATGCTTGCCCTTGTAAATCAGACAGACCCGAGAGTTCTCAACCTCAAAGAGGTGCTTGTAAACTATGTTGATTTCCAAAAGGAAGTAATCGTTCGCAGAACAAAGTTTGATAAGAAAAAGGCAGAGGCGAGAGTTCATATTTTAGAGGGCTTGAAGATTGCCCTTGACAATATTGACGAGGTTATCAATCTTATCAGAAACAGCTATAATGATGCCAAGGAAAGATTGATGGACAGATTTGGGCTTACTGATATTCAGGCACAGGCAATTCTTGATATGCGTCTTGCAAGACTTGCAGGAATGGAGAGAGAAAAAATTGAGGGCGAGTATAATGAGCTTATGAAGCTTATTGCTCACCTTGAGGACGTGCTGAATAATGAGCAGATGGTTCTTGACATCATTAAGGAAGAGCTTGCAGAAGTAAAAGGTAAATTCGGTGACTCCAGACGCACAAGTGTAGAGCCTGTTGCAGACGAGATAGACATAGAAGATTTGATTGAGGAAGAAGATAATGTAATAACTCTCACTCATCAGGGATATATCAAGCGTTTGTCTGTTGATACCTACAGGAGTCAGAAGAGAGGCGGCAAGGGAATAATCGGGCTTCAGACCAAGGAAGAGGATTTTGTAAGCTCTATGTTTGTGTCCTCTACCCATGCACATATTCTCTTCTTTACAAACACGGGAAGAATGTATCGTATAAAGGCATACGAAATTCCCGAAGCCGGCAGACAGGCAAAGGGTACGCCTATTATAAATCTTATTGCTCTTGAAAGCGGAGAGAGTATATCGGCAGTAATTCCTGTAAGAGAGTATGAGGCAGACAAGAGCCTTATTATGTGCACAAGGGCGGGGGTAATTAAAAAGACCGACCTTATGGAATACGAAAATGCTCCCAAAGCGGGTAAGATTGCTATTCGTCTTGACGAGGGCGATCAGCTTATCGGAGTAAATATGACAGACGGAAACAGCGATATTTTTGTTGGTTCGCATTCAGGTAAGATTATCCGCTTTAATGAAGAGGATGTCCGTAATATGGGCCGTGTGTCAAGAGGTGTTCGTGCAATGACTCTTACAGATGATGACTACATTGTTGGCATGTGTATTGGAAGAGAGGGAGCGAAGCTTCTTTCTGTCAGCGAAAACGGCTATGGTAAGAGAACCGAGCTTGAGGAATACAAATGTCAGAACAGAGGCGGTAAGGGAATGATGACCTATCGTGTAACGGAGGAAACAGGTGCTATTGCAGGAATGCAGGTTGTAACCCCCGAGGATGACATAATACTTATTACATCAGAGGGCGTAATTATCCGTATGGACACAGAGGACATCAGCACTTACGGAAGGGTAACAAAGGGCGTGCGCCTTATGCGCCTTGGCGAGGATATTAAGGTTGTTACTGTTGCGTGTGTTAAAAAGGAATCTGATGAAGACGAAGAAGAAATTTCAGAGAATTCTACAGAGGCAACAGAAGTAACAGAAGAATAAAAATCGGAAGGATATTGCTATGCAAAAGATTTTAAGCAAGCTTCGTCGTGCGGTTGATGATTATAATATGATACAGGACGGCGACAGAATTGCTGTGGGCATATCTGGGGGCAAAGACAGTCTGACACTGCTTTGCGCCCTTGCAAACTTAAAACGATTTTATCCGAAAAATTTTGATTTAGTAGGGGTATCTCTTCACATGGGATACCCCGGGGTCAGCTTTGACGGGGTAAGACAGCTGTGTCACAGCCTGGGGGTAGAATATGTAGTAGAAAACACAGATATTGCCCAGGTTATCTTTGATGTGAGAAAAGAAAAAAATCCCTGCTCTCTTTGCGCAAAGATGCGACGGGGGGGCGTGAATGATGTGGCGGTAAGGCTTGGCTGTAACAAGGTGGCGCTGGGGCATCATAACGAGGATGTGCTGGAAACCTTTTTCCTTTCCCTGTTTTACGAGGGAAGACTCGGATGCTTTTCGCCCGTTACCTATCTTTCAAGGCGGGATGTGCACGTTATAAGACCTATGATTTATATTCCCGAGGGGGATATAAGAGGCTTTGCCAAAAGGGAAAAATTACCCATAGTCAAAAATCCCTGTCCTATGGACGGAATTTCCAAACGACAGGATATGAAAGAATTTATAAATGAAAAAGTGCGAGAGGACAAGTTTTTCAAGACAAAGATAATGCATGCAATACAGACAGGGCTTCCTAATTGGAAAACGGCAGAATAAAAATGTTCTCAAAAAAATTTCGCCAAAGGGCGGATTTGTGTATTTAAAGTAGAGGGGAGATTATTATGGAGAAAAAAAGAGGGTCATTTACAGGAAGCCTGGGCTTTGTGCTGGCTGCTGCAGGCTCTGCTGTAGGTTTGGGGAATTTATGGAGATTTCCGTATCTTGCGGCAAAAAACGGAGGCGGAGTATTTCTTTTGGCGTACATAATATTGGTGCTAACCTTTGGCTTTGCCCTTATGACAACCGAGATTGCAATCGGAAGAAAAACACAGGCAAGTCCCGTGAAAGCCTATGGAATGTTAAATAAAAAGTTTAAGTTTCTTGGATACATAGCATCAGCTGTTCCTTTTATTGTTTTCCCGTATTACTGTGTAATCGGAGGATGGGTTGCAAAGTATATGACGGAATTCATTATAGGTAACGGAATGCAGACGGTAGCTGACGGATACTTTACAGGCTTTATAACCTCTCAATGGTCGCCAATATTCTGGTGTGCGATATATATGCTTGTAAGTGCAGCTATAGTATTTGTAGGAGTAGAAAAGGGAATCGAAAAATTCTCCAAGATACTTATGCCCGCATTACTTATCTTAATTGTGGGAATTGCAATATTTGCCCTTACCATCGAAGGGCCCCACGGAAACGCATGGGATGGTCTTAAGATTTACCTTATTCCTGATTTTACGGGAATGACATTTGGTAAATTTATGGGAATAATGCTGGATGCGGCAAGTCAGCTGTTTTATTCAATGAGCCTTGCAATGGGAATTATGATTACTTACGGGTCATATACCAAAAAGGATACAAACCTTGTTAAAGCGGTTAACAGAATTGAGCTTTGTGACACAGGGGTAGCTATAATTGCAGGAATGATTATGATTCCTACCGTATATGCTTTTCAGGGTGTAGAAGGGCTTGAAAAATCAGGCCCCAGCTTGTTGTTCGTGTCAATTCCAAAGGTTTTTGAGGCTATGGGGGCTATAGGAAATTTCATAGGTATAGCGTTTTTTGTTTTGGTAGCCTTTGCTGCCCTTACCTCTTCAATCTCGCTTTTAGAGGCGATAGTTTCAGTTATCATGGACAAGACCTCATGGGGAAGAAAGAAATCCTGTGCGGTAATTGTTATTTTCTCAATGGCACTTGCAATAGTAACCTGTCTTGGATATAATGCGTGGTACTTTGAATATACTTTGCCAAACGGTGTACAGGGACAAATTCTTGATATTTTTGACTATGCGGCAAACAATGTCTTGATGCCTATAGTTGCTTTTGTAACCTGTATTCTTGTGGGTTGGGTATATAAGCCAAAGGGTATAATAGATGAGGTTAAATTAAACGGAGAAAAGTTTGGCAGAGAGGGTCTGTATAAGGTTATGGTAAAATATGTTGCCCCAATCTTCCTGTTGCTTATATTTGCATCATCCTTTATATCCCTTTAAGCCTGAAGTGAATAACATAAAAGAGAAAATGAAGAAAAAACTAATCCTTGTTTTAAGCCTCGGTTTAAATGATTTCAAATCAAAATACAAAGGCTCGGCACTCGGCGCCCTTTGGGCGGTTGCCGAGCCTTTGGCTACGGTTGCTGTATATTGGTTTGTGTATACAATGGCAGTTGGCGGTCAGGGTGGCGATATACCCTATTATCTGTGGCTGTCTGTGGGAATTGCCCCATGGTTTTTTATATCAGAGGGGATACGCTCTGTGACAGTCTGCTACAGGGACTATTCCTTTTTGCTGAAAAAAACACCGATAGATAAAAGCACTTTGCCCACGGCAAGAATGTTTTCGGCTTTTATTTCCCACCTGATATTTTTGACTATAGTTATTGTTCTGTGTATCATAGAGGGAAAGCTTAAAATTCATCTGCCGTCCTTTTGTGCTTTTGGAGTTTTGTCAATGATGCTTGTCTGGTCGGTGGGCAGTATTACGGCTGTCCTTTGCGCAAAGCACAAAGGGGTTGCAAATGCTGTGGGAATTGTTCTGAATGCAGGCTTTTGGCTGACACCTGTTTTCTGGAATGTGGGCGGACTCGACAGCACAATATCTAAACTGGTAATGTTAAATCCTGCGGCAATCATAGTTGAGGGATACAGATATGCCATATTGTACGGCAAGGGGGCAGATTTAAGGGGTATAGCATATTTGCTGACAATTTGCGCCTTGTTTGCGGGAATTGGATATTTTTTCAAAAAAAGAGAGCTGCCCTACATATCGGACAGCCTGTAGGAAAAGTTTGGATTTTGCATAAAATATAAAAAGTTTTCAAAAATTTTCAAAAACCTCTTTACAAAATTGGAAAAATATGGTATTATGCAATAGTCGTATAGTTTTAACAACTAAATAAAATGTGCTAATCTTTTTACGGGTGTTTTGCGCCCATTTTTAGAAAAAGCTTTGTATACGGAAAAAATGCAAATTCCTATCAAGCTTTTTCTAAAAAGATTAGCCTGTTAAAATTGTACGACAAACAATCGGGATTTGCGTTTTTCGGCGTGTCAATCTCGATTGGCGCGCTTTTTTAATTGGAATTTACGTAAACTCCTTTATTTTATTTAAAAGGAAAGGAGAAAAGTTAATATGGACTACAAGGAACTCTATTTAAATCTGTTTAATAAAATAACAGATTTAATTGAGATGCTCAAAGAAATACAAATCGAGGCAGAACAAAAG
>JAFSDQ010000010.1 GCA_017436135.1 Clostridia bacterium
AGCAGGTGCTGTTAACATCGTTCCTAACTCAACAGGTGCTGCAAAAGCTATCGGTCTTGTTATTCCTGAATTAAACGGCAAGCTCATCGGTTCTGCACAGAGAGTTCCTGTTCCGACAGGTTCAACAACAATCCTTACAGCTGTTGTTAAGGGCAAGGACATCACAAAGGAAGGCATCAACGCTGCTATGAAGGCTGCAGCTTCCGCTTCCTTCGGTTACAACGAGGACGAAATCGTTTCTTCTGATATCGTTGGTATCACCTACGGTTCACTCTTCGATGCTACACAGACAATGGTTGCAAAGATTTCTGATGACCTTTACGAGGTTCAGGTTGTTTCTTGGTATGATAACGAGAACAGCTACACAAGCCAGATGGTTAGAACAATCAAATATTTTGCTGAAATCTAATCTTAAAAAACATCAACGCCCAACTCGTTCGAGTTGGGCGTTTTCTTTTGTGTTTGGCAATTCCATATTCCCTTTGACATTCACACTTTATTGTGATAGAATAAACGGGAGGTGAAATTTAATGACAATTACATACGAATTAGGAAACTCGCTCTATGTGAACATTACAAACCGTTGCAGTAATTCCTGCAGCTTTTGCGTAAGAAATGACCATGATGGGGTAAACGGAAAGGATAATCTCTGGCTTGACAGAGAGCCTACCGTTGAGGAAATTAAAAAGGATTTTGAAACCCGGGATTTAGAAAAATATGATGCAGTTGTTTTCTGCGGCTACGGCGAGCCTATGATGAGAACCTACGATTTACTTGAGGTTGCAAAATGGCTTAAAGAAAAAATGCCCGATTTGCAAATCAGAATAAATACAAACGGGCAGGCAAACCTTATCTGCGGCGAGGATATTACACCTAAATTAGAGGGCTTGATTGACTGTGTTTCCATAAGCCTTAACGGAGAGAATGCAGAAAAATACCAAGCCGTTTGCTACAGCGACTATGGCGAGGCAGCATATCCCGCTCTTCTTGAGTTTGCAAAGCTTGCAAAGCAGTATGTTCCAAAGGTTGTGTTTACTGTTGTTGATATAATGGAAAAAGACGAAATAGAAGCCTGTCGGAAAATTGCAGAGGATTGCGGAGTTTCTTTCCGTGTCAGGGAATTTATCAATTAAATGATTTAAATAATATAAAAGGGCGGTTCTCTGAACCGCCCTTTTATTATGTTTTTTAAAGCACTACAGTTGCTTTTTTCTTAGTACTCTCGTAATGAGCCTCTACTACCTTTTGGGACATAATCGCGTCCTTTGCCGAAACAGGTACAGGACTGTTTTCCTTTATTGCTCTGCCAAAAGCATCAATTTCCTTGGTATACATATTACCAAATTCAACTGATATTTCAAGGGGCTTCAAATCCCCTCTGTTCTGGCTTGCATCATAGTCCAAACTGTCATCGCTGCAGAGAACCTCAACCTCTCCCCCCTCTTCTTGAGAGAGTGTGCCCTGGGCAAAAATACTGCCCTTTGTTCCGTAGAACTCAAGCTTGCACTTTGCTGCCGCATCGGGAATATTGAAGTTTGCATCAACCATAGCAGTTGCGCCGTTGCTCATTTTGCAAACTGCACAGCCTGCATCCTCAACCTCGTACTTAAAAATCTGGTTGCCTGCAAAGCCTGTAACCTCACTTACCTCCAGACCCGATATGTAACGGATAAGGTCGATACAATGAACGCCCATATCCATCATAGCGCCGCCTCCTGAAAGCTTTGCTTCCTGACGCCAGCAATTTTCCATCTCGGGGTACCAGCAGGTAAACTGTGCTCTTGCACTTACAATCTCACCAATCTGACCTGAAGAAATGATTTCTTTCATCTTCTGATGGTATGCATGGAAGCGCATCATAAAGCCAACACCCAGCAAAACCCCTTCCTTCTCACATACAGCTGCAATCTCCTCTGCCTCTGCAACAGTAAGACCTACGGGCTTTTCTATGAGTATGTGCTTTTTCGCTTTTGCCGCCGCAAAGGCTTGTTCCTTATGGCAGAAAACAGGGGAAGCGATATATACTGCCTCTATTTCTTCAAGAGCAAGAAGCTCCTCTGCCTTATCAAAAGCATATTTTGCGTTATATTTTTCTCTGCAGCTCTCTGCCGCAGCCTTGTTTGTGTCCATTACAGCCACAAGCTCTGCGCTGTCGCAAAGCATCATCCCGGGCAAAGTTCTTCTGTCGGCAATACCGCCACATCCTATAACGCCCCACTTAATCTTCATATTTATCCCCTTTCTTATTTACCGCTCTGCATTTCAGCAACAGCCTCTAAAACAGCGTCTGCCATATACTTTAATTGCTCCTGTGACAATCCGTAGAGAGGAAGGTGAGTAAATCTCTTGTAAAATACCTCTTCACATACGGGACATGTCTTTGCAATCTCGTCTGAATCATAGCCCATATCCTGAACAACCTTAAATCTGTACAAAGGTCCAAAGTGTGCAATCTGGGTAACTCCCTTTTCTTCTAACTTCTTTTTAAGAACCTGAATATCTCCGCCGGCTTTTGCAGGGTCAATCTGCAAAAGGTAGAGGTGGAATGTAGGCTTGATTTGGTCATTGCCCAAATCCTGGGGAATTATTGCATCGTTTTCTGCAAAACGATTTGTAAGATATTCAGCAGCCGCTCTTCTCTCTGCAATAATTTCTTCATTTCTTGCAATCTGAAGTGTAAGACCAAGACCCTGAATTTCCGTTGTGGAATAGTTGCCTGCAACAAAAGGCTTTTCCTTACCGGGAATAGGTGTGATATTGTAGAGCCAATCTTTGATGGGACAAGTAAAGTCAAGTCCCAAAAATCTCGCTCTTGACATTTCGGGGCCAAAGCCGGGAATGTTTGTTGTGACTATTCCACCCTCACCAAAAGAGGTAATATTCTTAACCTCGTGGAGAGAGAATGCCGCAAAATCACCGATTGTACCAATCTTTTTACCCTTATACATTGCACCGAAAGCGTGAGCCGCATCCTCTAATACAAGAATGTCATGCTTCTTTGCAATTTCCATAATGGGATCAAGGTCAACAGGATAACCGCCGATATGTACAGGAACTATCATCTTTGTTTTTGATGTAATCTTCTTTTCTACATCCTTGGGGTCCATATTGATAGTCTTGGGGTCAACATCAGCAAAAACAAGCTTTGCTCCAATTGCCAAAGGATAAGCCATTGTTGCTACAAAGGTTATAGCAGGAACAATAACCTCATCTCCTGCCTTCAGGTTTGCATATTTATATGCAATCTCAAAGCCTGATGTTGCGTTGGTAACAAAGGTAGATGTGGTTGTTCCCAGATACTCGTTACAAAGCTTCTCTGCCTCTTCAACCTTTGAGCCGAGAGAGAGCTTTCCTGGAGGGGTCGCAACTGCGTCAAGCTTCTTTACCTGCTCCCACACAGCGTTGATTGCGTCCTCGTATTCCTTACCCTCGCCCTGCATCAAAAACTTGATAATTTCCATCAAGTCATGTACATTGTAATTTTCACCTACAGCCGCCCAGGGAACAGCAGTAGCACCGGTATTGTACCTGAAATCTGTCTTCTTTTCGCTCATTTTACATTCTCCTTTTTAAAATTCGGGGTCATACTTTTGTATGAACTCCTCATAATATATTTTTCTTACTTCTATTTCTTTTATTTTCAGCATAGTACAGTAGGCGGAAAATCCCAGGTGTCCCCCTGAAATCGGCATGGGGTCAATAAGCTCCGCTACAAGCTCATCATCAACCACCATAAAGCTATGTCCGTCTATTGCCCCGGCTGTCATTCGTACCTCTTTTCCTGCCTCGTATTTATAAGAAGAGGTGGTAGAATAGAGATTCGAGCCATAGCCAATGTTTCTCTCAATTCCCGACTTGCCCTCATACCAGCCGTTGAGTCCGCATACATAAGAGTCCCCGAGATAGTCTGTTTTATCATCCCAATTAGCACAAAAAACCGCATTTACATCCCTTGTGGCGGGAAGAACCGTTCCAATTGTAAAGGAAAACATAACATTCTCCCTGTAGTTCTCTTTCCCAAGAAGAATTCCCCCAAGGTTACCCCTCTCTGTGCCTATAAGATAGCCGTTTTCATACTTCCATTCACCGCTTTTTACATCCCAGTATTGCTCCCAGTCCTCGCCGGGGTTATAAGAGAACAAAGCCGGAGATTTTGACGCAATAATCTTTTTGCCAAGCAAGTGTATATCTTTCACCTGAAAGCCCTCCAAAACTAATTTATTTACAAGATAAATAAATTATAGCAAGAAGCCCTCAAAATGTCAATAGCTTGTTGACATTCTTTTTGTCGGGTGCTATAATGATTTCATCTTTGATGAAGTCATTATACAGAACATATAATAATTTTGAGGTTTTATCTATGAACAAACAGGTAGCAAATTCACAGCTGATGCAGAAGATGAACAGACTTAAGGTTTTAAATTATGTCCGCAGGCATCCCAACGCATCAAGACCTGTGATCGCAAAGGAAACAGGGTTATCTCTCCCTTCCATTACAAATATAATTACATATCTTACATCTGTTGGAATTCTGCACCAAAGCGGTACAGAGGTCGTAACGAGAGCCGGCAGAAAAAGCGCTCTTCTGCGCCTTAATCCCTCTCTTTACGATTTTCTCTGCATATATTTTGGAGAAAATTCTGTGGTGCTTGCACGGACAGATTTAGAGGGAAATATTCTTGAAACTACGGATTTCTCAATACAGGATATGTCCTCTGATACAATTACCGAAAAGCTTTGCGATAATGCTTTAAATTTTGTGAATGCTTCTTCTAAAATTCTGGCAATCGGTATTGCCATATCAGGACTTGTTCTTCCTGATAACCGCTTTGTTATGTCAGCAAGGCATAAATGGAAATCCTTTGATATTGTAAGAGTATTAAATGAAAAAACAAATATTCCTGTTTTTGTTGACAACACCTCCCTTTTAAAGGCAGTATACTATTTTGCAAAGAATGACACTGTAAGCAAGGAAAATACTCTTTTTGTTGATTTGGAAAATGGTGTTGGTGCCGTGCAATACCTGAATGGTACCATTATAAAAGCGACAACAGGAGAAATAGGGCATACCACAGTTGACAAGGACGGTCCTCCCTGCTTCTGCGGAAACAGAGGCTGTCTTGAAGCCTTATGCTCACCAAGACAGATTGTTTCTCTCTATAAGGAGTTGTCGGGACATACCGCAACCCTTGAAGAAATCCAACATCTGCAAAGCAAGGGTGACAAATATGCAAGGGAGGCAATTCTTCATTGCGGTCAATATCTTGGAATAGGTCTGCAAACTCTTGTAAACCTTTTTAACCCATCTGTCATAGTAATAAATACAGGGGATTATACCGACTGTCCCTCCCTTATAGATGCCGCAGCAGAAGAAATGAAGCGTCGGGCATACACTTCCCTTACAGACAACATCAGTCTTGTGTACAATAACACAAAGACGGATGCTATTTTAGGCATAACCTATAACCTTTTTGATAAGGTTTTTGATATTGCCTTTCCCCATAATATTATTGAGTAGGTGATAAAGTATATGGAAAACAATCTTTCCCAAAGAGAAATTCTTGATATAGCTACAAGCATGGGCTACCACATTTTGAAAAACGGGGGAGAAATAAACCGTGCAGAGGATACAGCCAGGAGAATCGGTCTGGCTTATGGTATTGACTATATTCATGTTTTCGCCATTGCCTCCTCTGTTGTTATTACCACAGAAAAGGACGGCGTTTCCCTCACCCAGACAAGACGGGTGAAGTCTGTTGTCACAAATCTTGACAGAATAGACAAGTTCAACAATTTATCCCGCAGAATATGCAATGAAAAATTATCCTATGCCCAGGTCATAGAAGAAATAAAAAATATAGAAGGGCGTCATCAATACTCCCCCTGGGTTTTACGCCTTGCCTACGCTTTGATTGGCGGCTCCTTTGCAGTATTTTTTGGGGGCGCTGCAATAGAATTCCTGGTAGGCTTTCTTGTGGGCTTTTGCGTAAAGCTTGTCATAGATTTATTTAACCATTTTCAGGCACCGCCGTTTTTTGTTAATGTCGCAGGGGCGGCGACTACTGTTATTCTGGTGAAAATTCTCTCGGAATTTTTTGGTAACTTCAACACAGAGCAAGCCATTACAGGGGTTTTAATGAACCTTGTCCCCGGAGTTTTGCTGACTAACTGTATCAGGGACTTTATTGCCACAGACTACAGTGCCGGCACGGCAAAAATTATAGAGGCATTTTTCACTGCTGCCGCCATTGCTCTCGGTGTTGCAGTTTCGGTAATCTGGAGGTAAAATTATGGATTTTGTAAAATTTATTGTGCCCTGTATAGTTTCTTTTACTGCGTGCATAGGCTTTTCTCTTATTTATAACATTCACGGCAGAAATATTATTATTGCCTCCCTTTGCGGAGCTTTTTCCTGGGCAATTTATCTTATAGCAGAAATGTTTTCCCAATCAATGATTGTCCCGTATTTTATTTCGGGAATGGCAATAGCAATTTACGCCGAAGTTGCCGCATATCTTTGCCGCTCTCCAATTACGGTATATCTTATTCTGGGAATAATTCCTCTTGTGCCCGGGCTTACCATCTACCGCGCTATGGAAGCGTGCCTGACCCAGGAGCTGCAGCTTTTCGGCACAGGACTTTTAAGCACTTTGAAGATAGGCGGTTCAATTTCCTTGGGGCTTATTTTAGCCTCCTCATTTTTCAGAATTATAAGGACCTCTATCTGGCACAAAGCATCAAAAAAACAGCCGTAGTTTCCTACGGCTGTTTTGGTCTGTCGAAAAAGTCTATGTCTTGCAAAAATATTTTATCCTCTACGCCTTGTCCTGTTCCGCTCGCCCACCCGAGCGGAGTCGTTTTCTGCTTCGCAGAAACGATTGGGGCGTTGCCCCAAACCCCATAAATTCGGGGTTTTAAAGGGGCAGAGCCCCTTTTTTCGAGTTTCACAAAGTGAAACGATGAACTGCGTCAGGGTCTGGCTGACGCATAGGCGTCGTCCAAATTTTAATTTGGGTAACAACACCTATACAGGGTGTCCCAAGAAATCAAGGCAACGCCGCTGATTGATTGGTTGACACATCGGAACAGGGTTCGGCAATTCATATGCAAAGTTTTTGCTAAAATAGGGTTTTTCTACACGCTGAAACAGCTGTAATAAAGCTACAGCTGTTTTCTTTTATTTTATTAAATCCTTTATTACTTCTCCTGCAATTATCAGCCCCGCTACAGAGGGGACAAAGGCACAGCTCCCGGGGGTTTGCCGTCTGCCGTCCTCTGATATATTCTCTCCCGGCACAATAGGCTTTTCCTTGGAATAGACAACCTTAAGCTTGTCTATTCCTCTTTTTTTAAGCTCGTACCTCATTACCTTGGCAAGGGGGCAAACCGAGGTCTGGTAAATGTCTGCCACCTCAAATGCGGCAGGGTCAAGCTTATTTCCTGCCCCCATAGAGCTTATAACAGGAACATTTGCAGCTTTGCCCCGAACAACCAAATCAAGCTTTGCCGTAACTGTATCTACAGCATCTACTATATAATCATAACTGCCAAAGTCAAACTCTTCTGCCTCTTCGGGCATATAAAAGGTTTTGTAGGTGTTAACACGGGCATTGGGGTTTATTTCCATAATTCTTTCCTTTGCAACGTCTACCTTGTAGCACCCGATTGTGGCATTGGTTGCTATTATTTGCCGGTTAAGATTGCTGACACAAACCTTGTCGTTATCAATTAAATCAAGGCATCCGACTCCGCTTCTGGCAAGAGCCTCCACCGTATAGCCTCCCACTCCTCCTATACCAAACACAGCTACCCTGGCGGAAGCCAGCTTTTCCATGGCTTCTTTTCCCAGCAACAGCTCTGTTCTTGAAAACCGATTATCCATATATTTTCATCACTTTCTGTAGTTTATATGTACAAATATATCACATACAAATATTTTTGTAAACATAATTTTGCAGATATGAGCATATAAAAGTTGGTGGACTTTATTTAAGTTCCGTACTATATTAAACATAAGTATATCATGGGAGGTTAAATAATGAAGAAAAACGCTATTGTAGGTCAATCAGGCGGTCCGACTACTGTTATAAACTCCAGCCTTGCAGGGGTATTTAAAACAGCTGTTGAATCAGGCTGTAAAAAGGTTTTTGGAATGCTCAACGGAATTGAGGGGCTTCTTCAAGAGAGGTATACGGACATATCAGAACACATTAAAAGCAACCTTGATATTGAGCTTTTAAAGAGAACCCCTGCATCATTTTTAGGCACTTGCAGATACAAGCTATCCAGCGAAGAAAATGATACGAAAACCTATGAAAAAATATTTGGTATTCTGGAAAAGCTTAACATAGGTTATTTTTTCTACATAGGCGGTAATGATTCCATGGATACAATAGCAAAGCTTTCCCGCTACGGGGAAAAAATAAATTCGGATATACGCTTTATGGGAATTCCTAAAACCATAGACAACGATATTGCCCTTACCGACCACACCCCGGGGTATGGTTCCGCCGCAAAATATATTGCAACAGCAGTAAAGGAAATTATCTGCGATGCAAAAACCTATTCCACAGATTCTGTTACCATAGTTGAGATTATGGGACGAAATGCAGGCTGGCTTACAGGGGCTTCCTCTCTGTCAAGAGCAGAGGATTGTTTGGGTCCTGACCTGATATATCTCCCTGAAATCCCCTTTGACAAAGAAGATTTTCTTAACAAAGTTAAGGAGAAAAAGAAACAGCAAAAGGTGGTTACCATTGCCGTATCAGAGGGACTTAAAAACAAAGACGGAATGTATGTATGCGAGGAAAACCGAAAGAATATTGTAAAGGACTCCTTTGGACACAAGCTTTTAGGAGGTACCGCTATGTATCTCTCGGATTATATTACAGACTGCACCGGGCTTAAATCAAGGGGTATTGTATTTTCCACTCTACAAAGATGCGCCTCGCACCTTGTTTCAAGACGGGACATAACCGAGGCATACATGGCAGGAGAAACTGCTGTCCAGGAAGCAATAAACGGGCAAACCGGTAAAATGGTTGCTTTTCGCCGTCTTTCAAGCTATCCCTATAACATTGTAACCGAGCTTTGCGATATCGAAAAGGTTGCAAACGCCGAAAAGCTGGTTCCTCAAGCCTGGATATCAAGTGACGGAACAAATGTTACAAAGGAGTTTGAGGATTACGCAAGGCCCCTGATAGTAGGGGAGCTGTCACCATTTATGGTAGACGGTGTACCAAGGCATTTATTTATATAAAAGGAAACCGCCATCGGCTTTTTCAGATGGCGGTTTTATATTTTTTTCAGGCAAAATTTATTTTGACAACTGTTGACATTTTTTGCTTAAAGTGATATAATCACAACATAAATATATTGCCAATATATTTCCGCATAAACAGGTACGGAAGTTTCTACCGCAACACCGGAATTTAATTTAAAGCTTGCGACTATTGGTTTTACAAAAGTTTGTTGCAGGCATACTTAATTTAAGTATGCTTTTTGTTTTTGATATACACAAACGGGGGAAGGAATTTTAATGAAGGCGCTTGAAGAAAAAATTCTCAAAGAGGGACAAGTTATATCAAAGGACATACTTAAGGTGGGTTCTTTTTTAAATCAGCAGCTTGATGCACAGTTCATGCATGAAATGGGCAAGGAAATACATCGCATTTTTAAGGACTGCGGTGTTACCAAGGTTCTTACCATAGAGGCATCAGGTATTGCTATTGCTGTTGCGGCGGCTTTCTATTTTCAGGTTCCTGCCGTTTTCGCAAAAAAGAGTAAGTCAAACAATGTGGCTCACGATGTGCTTACCTCTTGCGTTAAATCCTTTACCCGAGGCATAACCTACGAAATTTGTGTCAGCAGCGAATATATATGCAAGGGGGACAAGGTCCTTATTGTAGATGATTTTCTGGCTTCCGGCAGTGCACTTTGCGGTCTTATAGAAATTGTTGAGTCTGCAGGGGCAGAGGTGGTTGGCGTTTCTGCCGCAATAGAAAAAGGCTTTCAGGGCGGAGGAGATGCCTTGAGAAAAAAGGGAGTCAAAGTTGAATCCTTGGCAATAATCGACGAAATGTCAGAGGGCTCTGTTCGCTTCCGTTAGTGTGATGTAAATATTATTTACATAAATTAAATTTATGCCGAAAAGGCGGGAGGTTTCTTTATTATGAAGAAAATTGTTTCATTGTTAATGGTAGCTGTAATGCTTTTGTCATGCGCTGCACTTGTTGCTTGTGGCGGAACAGAAACAGCTGAAGAAACTGCAACAGAAGCAAAGGCTGTTAAAGTTGGTTTTATTTTCCTCCACGATGAAAATTCAACCTATGACAAAAACTTTATGGATGCTGCAACTGCTGCTACAGAAGCTTTAGGTCTTACTGCAGATCAGGTAATGATTAAGACAAACATTCCTGAATCTAACGAATGCTACGAAGCTGCAGCTGACCTTGTTGATGCAGGCTGTAACGTAATTTTTGCAGACAGCTTTGGCCACGAGGATTTCATTATTCAGGCTGCTAAAGAGTTCCCTGATGTTGTATTCTCTCACGCTACAGGAACAAAAGCTCACACAGAAAATCTTCCTAACTTCTATAATGCATTTGCATCAATTTACGAGGGTCGTTTCCTTGTAGGTGCAGCTGCAGGTATGAAGCTTAACGAGATGATTGAAGCAGGTGAAATCACAGCTGACCAGGCAAAGATGGGTTATGTTGGTGCTTATCCTTATGCAGAGGTTAAGTCCGGTTACACATCCTTCTTCCTCGGTGCTCGTTCTATTTGCCCTTCAGTTACAATGGATGTTAAGTTCACAAACTCCTGGTTTGACATTGCTGCAGAAAAGGAAACAGCTAATGCTTTGATAGCAGACGGTTGCGTACTTATCAGCCAGCATGCTGACTCCGAGGGTGCTCCTAAAGCTTGTGAAGAAGCAGGCGTTCCTAACGTTGCTTACAACCTTGACACTCGCGAATGGGGTCCAAACACAGCTTTGATTTCTTCAAAGATTAACTGGCAGCCTTACTTTGAACACCTTATCACTTCTGTAAGAGACGGTAAGGAAATCACACAGGATTTCTGCGGCGGTCTTAAGGAAAACGTTGTTCAGACACTTGGTCTTAACGAGGCTGTTGCTGCAGAAGGCACAAAGGCTAAACTCGATGAGCTTGCTGAAAAGCTTATTGCAGGCGAAATCAATGTATTTGACACAGCTACATTCACAGTTGGCGGTGCTCCCTTGACAGAATATATGGCTGACGTTGATTCTGACGAAGCTTTTACTCCTGATACACAAGTTGTTTCAGATGGATACTTCCACGAATCAGAGATGCGTTCTGCACCTTACTTCGATATTGATATCGACGGAATTACCATTAAATAAGTTATGGTTTGATAAACAATCCTCATACAAGGCTTTATGCCTTGTATGAGGTGTTTTCGTTTTCAAAAAAGCATATTTTAGTGTGTCTTTTTGAAAACGAAAATACTATATTGGCAAAACAGGAGGGGAAGCTATGGCTTCAACAGCGGCAATAGAGCTAAAAAATATTACAAAAACCTTTGGCAGCGTTATTGCAAACAAGGATATTTGTATGACTGTAAACAAAGGCGAAATTTTGTCCGTCCTCGGGGAAAACGGAAGCGGAAAAACTACTCTTATGAATATGATTTCGGGTATTTATTTCCCTGACGAGGGACAAATTTTTATCAACGGAGAAGAGGTTGTTATTAAATCTCCCAAGGACGCCTTTAATCATAAAATCGGTATGATACATCAGCACTTTAAGCTTGTTGATGTTTTTTCTGCTGCAGAGAACATTGTTCTCGGTCTTGAAAACGAAGAAAAGTTTGACATAAAGACAGCGTCAAAAAAAGTAAAAGAGATTGCTGACAAATATGGATTTATGATTGACCCCGACAAAAAAATATACGAAATGTCGGTGTCTGAAAAACAAACTGTTGAGATAATCAGAGTTCTGTACAGAGGTGCAGACATTCTTATTCTTGACGAACCCACCGCGGTACTTACCCCCCAGGAAACGAAAAAGCTGTTTGCCGTTCTCCGCAATATGAAAGCTGATGGTAAATCAATACTTATAATCACACATAAGCTGGGGGAGGTTCTTGAAATTTCTGACAGAGTCGCCGTGCTTCGCAAAGGCGAATATATAGGAACTGTAACTACCTCGGAAACAGATGAAATTGCTCTTACCGAAATGATGGTGGGCAAAAAAATTGCCTTGAATATAGAAAGAAGTATGCCAAAAGACCCTCAAGAAAGACTTAAAGTAGATAAGCTTAACTGTATAAACAGAGAGGGTGTACAGCTTTTGAGCGATGTTTCCTTTACTGCATATTCGGGGGAAATCCTGGGCATTGCAGGTATTGCAGGAAGCGGACAAAGAGAGCTTTTAGAAGCGATTGCCGGACTTCAGTATGTAAACGACGGGGAGATAACCTATTTTGACCCAAAAACGGGGGAAGCGGAGAATTTAAAGGATAAAACACCTATGGAAATCCGCGATATGGGTGTAAGGCTTTCTTTTGTTCCTGAAGACAGACTTGGTATGGGCTTGGTTGGAAATATGGACATTGTAGACAACATGATGCTCCGAAGCTACAGAAAGGGCAAATCCGTATTTCTTGAAAGAAAGGCTCCTAAAAGTCTTGCCGAGGAAATCATAAGCCGTCTTCAGGTTGCAACCCCAAGCGCCAACACTCCTGTCAGAAAATTATCAGGAGGAAACGTACAAAAGGTTTTGGTTGGAAGAGAAATTGCCGCAGCTCCCACTGTACTTATGGCAGCATATCCTGTAAGAGGTCTTGATATAAACTCCTCTTACACCATATATAATTTGTTAAATGAACAAAAAAGCAACGGCGTTGCTGTAATCCTGGTTGGCGAAGACCTTGACGTATTGCTTGAATTATGCGACAGAATATTGGTAATATGCGGTGGTGCAATCAGCGGAATAGTTGATGCAAGAACCACCACCAAGGAAGAAGTCGGTCTTCTTATGACAAAGACAGGAAAGGGGGACAATACAGATGAGTAAAAACGAAAATCATATCCGCGAGCCACGGTTTCAGATTGTAAAACGCAGCGAGATGGTTTGGTATAAATCCTGGCTTATAAGGGTTGCCGCAATTGTGTTTGCCATGCTTATTTGCAGCGTTGTTATTATTCTTCTGACGGGTTACAACCCCTTACAGATTTTTAAAGCCATGTTTGACGGAACATTCGGTACAACAAGAAAAATTTGGAACACTATTCAAAGACTTGCTATGCTCCTTTGTATTTCTCTCGCTGTTACGCCTGCCTTTAAGATGAAATTCTGGAACATAGGTGCAGAGGGACAAACCCTGGTAGGGGGACTTGCCGCTGCCGCTTGTATGATTTATCTTGGAAATGTAAACGGCTATATATTGTTTCCCGTAATGTTTGTTGTATCTATTCTTGCAGGTGTTATATGGGGAATGATTCCCGCTTATTTTAAGGCAAGATTTAACACAAACGAAACCCTGTTTACCCTTATGATGAACTATATAGCAATGCAGCTTACTTCTTTCTGCATTGTATTTTGGGAAAATCCAAAGGATTCCAATACAGTCGGTGTAATAAACAGCGGAACTATGGACGGATGGTTGCCCACAATTTTTGGTCAAAAATACTTGCTTAACATTTTGATTGTTGCTCTTATAACTATTGCAATGTATATATATCTTAAATACAGCAAGCACGGCTACGAAATATCTGTTGTAGGCGAGAGCGAAAACACTGCAAAGTATATTGGCATAAATGTTAAAAAAGTAATTCTCCGTACTATGGCTCTGTCAGGAGGTCTTTGCGGTGTGGCAGGACTTTTGCTTGTTGCAGGCACCGACCACAGCATAGCAACGGGAACAGTTGGCGGTATGGGCTTTACAGCAATTATGGTTTCCTGGCTTGCAAAGTTTAATCCTATACTTATGACCCTTACCTCCTTCCTCATAGTCTTTTTGGAGAGAGGCGCAGGGGAGATTGCCACAGCCTTTCAGCTTAACGAAAGCGTTGCGGATATTCTGACAGGTATAATTCTGTTCTTCATAATCGGAAGTGAATTTTTTGTTCAGTACAAAATCAACAAACGCGCAAAGCATAAGGAGGAGGAATAGAAATGTTTGCCACTATTTTAAGTAAAGCAATCGCCCAGGGCATTCCCCTTTTGTATGGCTCCACAGGCGAAATTATAACAGAAAAATCGGGCAACCTTAACCTTGGTATTCCCGGGATTATGTACGTGGGCGGAAGTGCAGGAGTAATCGGCGCTTATCTTTACGAGCAAGCTGTTGCTGTACCCCAGCCCTTTTGGTGTATTGTCATTCCCCTCTTGTCCTCCATTCTTGGCTCGGCAATTGCAGCTTTTATTTACAGCTTTTTGACAATCACCCTTCGTGCCAACCAGAACGTAACAGGTCTTGCTCTTACCACCTTTGGCGTAGGCTTTGGTGACTTTTTCGGCGGCTCACTTACAAAGATTTTTGCAGATGGAGGAAATCTTTCGGTAAAGACAACAGCTGACTTTTTCAAGACACCCCTCCCCTTTGCAGATGATTTGGGGGCAATAGGAACTATATTCTTCTCCTATGGCTTTTTAGCATATCTTGCCGTTATAATTGCTCTGCTCTCTTCCTGGGTTCTTAACCGTACCCGCGTGGGTCTGCATTTAAGAGCAGTGGGAGAAAGCCCTGCAACAGCTGATGCTGCGGGAATAAATGTTACCAAGTACAAATACATTGCCACAATCGTAGGCGGTGCGATTGCAGGCTTGGGCGGTCTTTATTTTATTCTTGACTATACAGGCGGCTCCTGGACAAACGGCGGCTTTGGTGACCGTGGATGGCTTGCTATTGCGTTGGTTATTTTTGCTCTTTGGAAGCCTAATGTAAGTATTCTTGGTTCCTTTGTGTTTGGCGGACTTTATATTGCATATTCTTATATTTCAGGACTCAGCAGAAGTGCTGTTGCAATATTCAATATGCTTCCATATCTTGTTACTATTGTCGTGCTTATACTCACAAGCGTAAGAAACAAGAAAGAAAATCAGCATCCCGCATCTCTTGGCCTTGCCTATTTCAGAGAGGAACGATAGCTCAAATAATCAAAAGACTCTGCTTTGGCAGAGTCTTTTTTGTTTGGCAGCAATCGGGTATACAACAAAAAGCACCCTCCCTCTTGATTATTTTTAAATTTTGTGTTAAAATATATTAGTAAAATCTTTGAAATCGGGGGTGATTTTGTGGGCGAGGAATTTATTGAAGAACAGCTTACAGAAAAAATAACAGAGCTTATAAAAGACAAGAAACTTGGGCTTGTCCGAAGTATTCTTGCGGAAATGAATCCTGCCGACATAGCCATCCTCTTTGGTGAAATAGAAGAAGAACATCTTCCTCTTCTTTTCCGCATACTTCCAAAAGAGCTTGCTGCCGAAACCTTTGCGGAAATGGACCCTGACCAGCAGGAGCTTTTAATCAGCGTTTTCTCTGACCGGGAGTTGAGTGACGTCATCAATGATCTTTTTGTGGATGATGCCGTTGACCTGGTAGAAGAAATGCCCGCACTTATGGTTCAGCGTATTTTAAAGCACGCTCATCCCGAGATGCGCAAAAGCATTAACGAGCTTTTAAAATACCCCAAAGACAGCGCAGGAAGCATTATGACAACAGAGTATGTCAGTCTTAAAAAAGATATGACTGTTGCTCAATCCTTTGACAGAATCCGCAAAACAGGGGTGGATAAGGAAACTATTTACACCTGTTATGTCACCGACCGTTCAAGGCATCTTCTGGGCTTGACCTCGGCAAAGGATTTGCTTCTGTCAGACGGAGATGCAGTAATCGGGGATATGATGGAAACAAATATTATCTCTGTCAGCACTCTTGACGACAAAGAGGATGTTGCTCTTATGTTTGACAAGTATGGTTTTCTTGCCATGCCTGTTGTGGATGCCGAAAACCGCCTTGTTGGTATTGTAACTGTCGATGATGCTATTGATGTTATGCAAGAGGAGCATACAGAGGACCTGGAAAAAATGGCGGCAATTGTACCCAGTGAGGATACTTATCTTAAAATCCCCTCCTGGAAGCACGCCAGAAACCGTATTCCCTGGTTGCTTTTCCTTATGCTTTCCGCAACAATTACAGGGGCTATTCTTCAATATTACGAAAACGCCTTTGTTGCAATTCCGATTTTGGTAGCCTTTGTCCCTATGCTTATGGGTACAGGAGGAAACTGCAGTTCCCAGAGCTCCACAACAATTATTCGCGGTCTTGCTCTGGAGGAATTAAAAACCCGTGATTTTTGGAGGGTTTTGTTTAAGGAATGCAAGGTTGCTCTTATGTCAGGTCTTACCCTGGCTGTTGTAAACGCCCTCCGCGTATTTATAATGTACAGAAACAACACTGATGTTTTGGGGCAAATTTCCCTTTCAAAGCTTACCCTGATATCAGGCTTGAGTCTTGTGGGTACAGTGCTTCTTGCAAAGGCAATGGGCTGTATTTTGCCCATGCTTGCCAAAAAGGTTAAAATTGACCCTGCCTTAATGGCGGCACCTCTTTTGTCTACAATTCTTGATGCTTGCTCGGTTTTGATCTTCTTTAATATTGCCACAAGGTTGCTTGGACTATAAATTATAAAAGGATGATGCTTTTCATCCTTTTTGTATATAAAGGAAAAATTTTTTACATGGAGGTAAATTTATGCGCATTTATACTCTTGGAACAAGCCATGGTGATTCTTGTTTTAACAGATTTTGTTCTTCCACGCTGTACGAAACAAAAGACGGAACACTATATCTTATTGATGCAGGGGAGCCTGTAGAGGCTCTTATAAGAAGAAAGGGGCTCAACATTGCCCATGTCAGAGCAACCTTTATATCCCACATGCACGACGACCACACAGGGGGACTTACAGGACTTCTGCGACAGGTTATTAAATACGGAGCACTGCGAAATCAGCCTTTCACATTATTTATGGCAGAGGAAAAAACAATTGAGCCTTTTAAAAGCTGGCTTTCTTCTGTCCGCATTAAGGCAAACTATGAAAAGGTTGAGTATAAAGGAGTAGATGACGGAAAAATCTATGAGGATGATAATTTAACAGTAACCGCCATCAGGACAGCGCATCTTTGTACAATAGATGATTATGTCGGAGATCCCTGCAGCTTTGCATACATGCTTTACTTCAAAAAAGAAAACCTTAAAGTATTACATACCGGCGATTTAAGAAGCGACCTGCAGGATTACCCGAAAATTGCCTATGAAACGGATTTTGATGCCTGCATCTGCGAAGCAACCCATTTTAAGCCTGAAGAAGCAGTTGATAACTTCAAAAAATCAAGGTTTAAGAAACTGATTTTTAACCATGTTTCCGAAAACTGGAACATCCGTGTCGGCAAAGCATGGAATGCGGAAAACGGCGAAAAGAAGCTGTTAGAATATTATAAAGATGTTCCATACCCTGTTTACATTGCCCACGACGGGGATGAATTTTTGTTTTAGGGAAACTATATATATGCCTTTCATAAGGCCACTCCTTTTACGACTACATCACATTATGACATGTATTGTAATAACTTTATCATTTACTTTAAAAAACTCGTATTATATACTTTTAGTGAAAATGTCTTTTAGTGAGGTTATTATATGAATATAGTAAAGGAAAAAGATATATATGGCGGAGAATATTATCTTATAGAGGCAGATGAGAAAAAAAGCAAGTTTGATATATGTGTTGAAGAAATAGATAATTTTGCGGCTTTTTGCTGTTCATATATGAACCAACCGTTTTTTATGGATGCAACAGCGGGAAATAAAATTTCTGATATTCCAAAGGAAACTCAATGGCTGGGAATATTGCATACCGACAATACCTACAGCATTTATTTAAGCCTTGCCTGGGATAAATTCCGCACGGCTTTCTACGGCTCGGAAAACGGCATTTGTGTTGCTGCCCTGACAGGTGATGACAATATTTGCGACAACTCATTCTATGGGCTTTATAAGATAAGCGGAGATAATTTTTATGAGCTGATGAACAAGGCTGCAAAAAGTGTTTCCGGGCGTTATAATACGGTAAGATTGAGAACAAAAAAGGCACTTCCAGGATTTGTCGATTATTTTGGTTGGTGCACCTGGGACTCTTTTTATGACAAGGTAACCGCCCATGATGTTGTTGCGGGACTTGATTCCTTTAAAAAGGGAGGCTTTGTGCCAAAACTGCTTATTTTGGACGATGGCTGGCAAGGCGTAAATGCATGCGAAAAAGACCGCGGCCATTGGAAGCTATCTTCCTTTAAGCCAAACGAAAAGTTCAATTACAACCTGCACGAAACAATAAATGAAGCAAAGGAAAAATATGGCGTAGAGCGGTTCTTTGTATGGCACGCCGTAGGCGGATATTGGGGAGGCGTTGATGTTAATTCTCCCGATATGCAGAAATATAACCCTACAATCAGCAACGCAAAACATACCCATGAGCTTAAAGAGGTAAGCCCCAAACTCTGGAATTATGAAACCTTTGATTATGGGCTTGTTGCCCCCGAAAAAGCAGGGGAGTTTTACAATGACTATCATTCATATTTAAAGAGCGAAGGCGTTGATGGTTTAAAGATTGATGTTCAGGGTGCCATTGTCGGGCACGCTGCGGGAAGAGGCGGCAGAGAAAAGATTACCCAAGCATTCAGGAACGGACTTGAAGCTTCGGTAAACAAAAACTTTGGCGGCGAACTTATAAACTGTATGTCCTGTAACAATGATACCATATATCATGTCAAGGATACAAATGTTATGAGAAGCTCGGGGGATTTTTCGCCCGGTAACCCCAAATCTCATTCCCAACACATTTATATCAACGGGATGAACAGTATCTGGATGAGCGAATTTACCTGCTGTGACTGGGATATGTTCCATACACAGCACGAATATGCACCATATCATGCCGCATCAAGAGCTATCAGCGGCGGTCCCGTCTATGTATCTGACAGAGTTGATGAGCACAACTTTGCGCTTATTGACAAGCTTGTTTCTGCCAACGGAAAGATTTTCAGGGCGGAGAATATAGCCAGGCTGACAGCGGATTGTCTTTTCCGCGATCCCATTGAGGAAAAAATACCCTTTAAAATATTCAACACCAACAAACATAGCGGCGTGGTTGGCGTATTTGCCACAGAACACGAGGATATTAAAACGGTGTCTGCAGCACCTACCGATATTGACGGATATAAAGACGGCGACTATGCTGCATACAGCTATAAGGATAACTGTGCAAAGGTTATCAGAAGTGGCGAAAAGATAGCTGTTGCACTCAAAAGAACGGAGTTTGATATTATAACCTTTGCTCCCATTGATGATGGTTTTGCAGTTATTGGATTGACAAATAAAATGAACAGCGGCGCAACCGTGAGGAGTATTGAAAAAGCTGACGGGCAATACTGTATGAACGTTGATGCCACAGGTGAGCTTTTGATATATTGCGAAAAGGATATCGAAAGTATATCCGCAGACGGCAAGGCATTGCAGTTTACAGAAAATGAGGGGTTTGTTTCTATTTCTGTTGATAAGGCTTGCCCCATTATGATAACTATAAAGGGATAAATATAGATAGTGAATCCCAAAGTTCAGACAAAATTAAATATTACTTATGCTTGTGAATGAGTTCGGTATTACGCCGGACTCATTCCTTTTGTTATACAAAAAAATATTCACCCTCATAGCGGGAGATATTTATTTATTTTTTCCGCTCTGTTTTAAATTCATTCTGCAACATTGATAATTGTTTTCTTTTTTTTAAATGCATACTGATAGGCAATATCTGTCCCTGATTTTGGTTGATAATCAAACAAGTCCTGTCTGTTGTTTTTTCTTCTGTGGGGCAAATATCCGTCTTTAAAACACACAATACAGTATTCGGATTTGTCTATCATTTCACGGTTTCTCTCAACATATACCGCCTTGCCCGCACCTACTAATCTTTCGGGATAATAGGTTTCCTCACAATTTCTCAAAAGATATTTTTCGTAATCATCATTTATGTACGGATATTCTGCACGGACATAAATTCTCCTGATATGCGTATATTTCTCTTTAAGCTCTGAAAGAACCTCTCTGCACAAAGAGTCAAAATCACTTTTACTTCCCATAAGGAATGTATCAACCCCTCTGTGCAATATCAGATTTTCCATTACCTCATACACCTTGATTTTCAACCTGTCTGCCTCCGATATCTTTCTGTGACCGAAGAAACAGCAGGTCGCATTTTCTGTTCCCATAACATACTCCGCTAATTAAAAAAGTGCGTAACCCGCTTGAACGCAGAGCCACGCACCAAAAAACGCAGGGACTCTGTTTCAAAAAGGCTACCACACACTTTTTTAATCAATACACACTCTATATTTACACAAAGGGTATGATGAAACAAGAGTGTACGCTTTTTACTATAGCGTACCCCTCTGTGTAAATAAATATTTATATAGAATGTTTAAAATTAAAAAAGTTGTGGTGAGTATATTATATCATTAGTTTTTCAATTTATCAAGTAAATTTTTATTGTTAGATAAACGGGACGTCCAGGACGGTCCGTTGTAATTTTGCAAAATTTCCATAAAAAAACGCAGTTGTGAATTTCACAACTGCGTTTTAAAATGCTTTTATTAGTTGTTAATAGCTGCCTGTGCTGCTGCAAGTCTTGCAATCGGAACACGGAAAGGTGAACATGAAACATAGTCAAGTCCAATCTTGTGGCAGAATTCAACAGATACGGGGTCGCCGCCGTGCTCACCGCAGATACCAACGTGGAGCTTGGAGTTAACGGGCTTACCAAGGGTGATAGCCATTTCCATAAGCTTACCAACGCCTGTCTGGTCGAGCTTTGCAAATGGGTCGTTCTCAAAGATTTTTGCATCATAGTAAGCATCAAGGAACTTACCTGCATCATCTCTTGAGAAGCCATAAGTCATCTGTGTAAGGTCGTTTGTACCGAAGCAGAAGAATTCAGCCTCTGTTGCAATCTCATCAGCTGTCAGACAAGCTCTGGGGATTTCCATCATTGTACCAACTTCATACTTAAGTTCAACACCTGCTGCTGCGATTTCTGCATCTGCAGTTTCTACAACAAAGTTCTTAACATACTTGAACTCTTTGAGGTCACCGGGAAGCGGAATCATAATTTCGGGAACAATGTTCCAGTCAGCATGAGCCTTCTTAACATTGATAGCCGCACGGATAACAGCCTTTGTCTGCATCTTTGCAATTTCAGGATATGTTACAGCCAAACGGCAACCACGGTGTCCCATCATTGGGTTGAACTCGTGAAGACCTGAAATAATAGCCTTGATATCTTCAACACTCTTGCCCTGTGCTTTTGCAAGTGCAGCAATGTCTGCTTCCTCTGTGGGAACGAATTCGTGAAGGGGAGGATCAAGGAATCTGATGGTAACAGGATTACCCTCAAGTGCCTCATAAAGAGCCTCAAAGTCATTCTGCTGATAAGGCAATATCTTTTCAAGAGCAGCTTCTCTCTCTTCTACTGTATCTGCGCAAATCATTTCACGGAATGCAGCAATTCTCTCTGCCTCAAAGAACATGTGCTCTGTACGGCAAAGACCGATACCCTCTGCACCAAGCTCGCGAGCTTTCTTTGCGTCAGCTGGAGTATCTGCGTTTGTACGAACCTTAAGTGTTCTGAACTCGTCAGCCCACTCCATAATTCTGCCGAATTCGCCTGCGATTTCAGCGTCAACTGTGGGGATAATTCCATCATAGATGTTACCTGTTGAACCATCAATTGAAATATAGTCACCCTCAACATAGGTCTTGCCAGCGAGTGTGAACTTCTTGTTTTCTTCGTCCATATTGATTTCACCACAACCTGATACACAGCAGGTACCCATACCACGAGCAACAACTGCTGCGTGAGAGGTCATACCGCCACGAACTGTCAGGATACCCTGTGATGCCTTCATACCTGTAATATCTTCAGGTGATGTTTCAAGACGAACAAGGATTACCTTCTCGCCTCTTGCGTTCCAAGTCTCTGCGTCTTCAGCTGTGAATACAACTTTACCGCAAGCAGCACCGGGAGATGCGCCAAGACCTCTGCCGGCAGGAGTTGCAGCTTTGAGAGCCTTTGCATCAAACTGGGGATGGAGAAGTGTGTCAAGGTTTCTGGGGTCAATCATAGCAACTGCCTTTTTCTTATCAATCATACCCTCGTCAACCAAGTCACAAGCAATCTTAAGAGCAGCCTTTGCTGTTCTCTTACCGTTTCTTGTCTGGAGCATATAGAGCTTCTTGTTTTCAATAGTGAACTCCATATCCTGCATATCTCTGTAGTGGTCCTCCAAGGTTGCGCAAACCTTGTTGAACTCTGCAAATGCTTCGGGGAACTTCTCTGCCATCTGTGCGATAGGCATAGGAGTACGAACACCTGCAACAACGTCCTCGCCCTGTGCGTTTACAAGGAATTCACCCATAAGGCCTCTTTCACCTGTAGCAGGGTCACGGGTAAATGCAACACCTGTACCGCAATCGTCACCCATGTTACCGAAAGCCATCATCTGTAC
>JAFSDQ010000011.1 GCA_017436135.1 Clostridia bacterium
CCTCGAAATTTCATCAGTTTAAGGTCGAAGAATTTTCAAAGAGGGAATTTTATGCTTATGCAAGGCAAAAACGCAGGTAATCCTGACGGATTACCGAGTATTTTAACGTGGCAGAAGCGAAAATTAACCATTGAAAATCGTAGTTCAGATAACTTCTGTCACCCTAGGTGGAGAATTTTATGAAAATAGTAAATTTTATATTTTATGCTCTATGGCTCATTGTTCTTGCTGTTTTGCAGACTACTGTTGTGCAATGGATAGGAATATTCAACATAACACCCAATTTAATTTTTGTATTTGTAATCCTTGGGGCGTTTGTAAGAGGCAAGGCTGCCGGTGCTTTATGCGGAGCCATATTCGGGCTTGTGTTTGATTTAATGACAGGAAGATTGATTGGCGTCAATATGATATTATTCATGTATGCAGGATTTTTTGCAGGAGTGCTGTGTGAAAGATTTATAAATGGCACAGACATTCTGACGACGGGAATTGTGCTTTTGGTTATGTCCACGGTATGCAGCTTGGTTTATTACATTGCATACTCTATGATGTGGCCCGGCATTGGGTTTATAAAGGCGTTTTTTAGGGTTATTATACCCGAAGCGTTCTATACAGCGGTAATTGGTATAGTTTTAAAGGTTCCAATCCAAAAAAGCTTTAAAATTATACAAAGACGGAATATGTTTTAGCAACCATAAAATTATTGCAAAGGAGGCAAAGAAATGAATAGAGGTGCAAACACTACCAGAATCGGTATATTGATGATATTGATTGCCGTGCTGGCACTTGCTTGTGTGATAAGACTTTTTGATTTACAGATAGTCAAGGGAACAGAATACGAAAATCAGGCAAATCAAAGACTTGTTCGTGCATATTCTTTGCCTGCCCCCAGGGGAGAAATACTTGATTGCAACGACAAGCCCCTGGTGGAAAATCGTATGGGCTACAGTATTCAGGTGCAAAAAGTGGACAGAACAGAGGACGAGCTTAACAGAATTCTCTATGATGCCGCTTACCTTGCTGCATCCTACGGCAGCGAAATTGAGAGCACATTTCCTATAGTTATAAATGAAATTACAGATGAGCTGGAATATGATTTTAATATAGAAAGCAACGGAGGAACCAGAAGAGTTGAGGGGGTTTCTCTTGTGTCGGCGGCAATTCCAAAGACCGATGCATCAGAAGATGATGAAAAGGATGAAGACGAGGAGATAGAAGAAACAACAGAGGATAGAGAAGCCGTAGAGAAAAAAGCGGCGGAGGCTCTTGAAAAGTGGAAGAAAGAAAATAATCTGAAGGAATTTACTTCAATTGACCAGATTCTTGACCACTACGAGAAGAAATATTCGGTTTCTTCCGAGTTTGACGATGAAAAGGCGCTTACAGTTATTGCTATGCGCTATGCAATGGAAAAAGGAAAATTCAGCGAGAAAAATCCATATACTCTGGCAAGAGATGTGGACGAGCTTGTGGGGCAGCAAATTAAAGAGCAGTTTATGAAGTTCCCGGGGGTGGAGCTTGTTATAGAGCCTGTACGAGTTTTTTCAAACGGAACAATGGCTGCTCACATTCTTGGCAGAACAGGAAAAATATATGCAGAAGAATATGCCGAAATGAAAGATGACGGCTATGGGATGAACGATATAATCGGAAAAGAGGGTCTTGAGAAAATTCTTGAGCCATATCTAAAGGGCAAGGATGGATATAAAAGCCTTGAAATGAACAGAGGAGGCGGTATTACCCAAATTTTACAGAGCAAGGAGCCGACTCCCGGTAATTTTGCAAGGCTTACAATAGATTACAGATTGCAGAAAACAATGGAAGAGGCGTTGAGGGAACACATTACAAGCGCAGTGGGAACAGGCGGCGCAGGAGCGGCGGTAGCTGTAGACCCCAAAACAGGCGGTGTTCTTGCAATGGCATCTTATCCAAGCTATGACCTGACTACATTTAACGACGACTACGAGGATTTGCTGAAATCAAAGGCGAAGCCCCTGATAAACCGTGCTTTAAACGGCACATACTCCCCGGGTTCAACCTTTAAACCTCTTACTGCTATTGCGGCACTGGAAACAGGGACAATTACTCCTGATACCTATATCGTAGATAAGGGAAAATACACTTACTATGACTCATATCAGCCAACATGTCTTGTTTATTCGTCAGCAGGGGCGACCCATGGAACAATTGAGGTTTCAGAGGCGATAGGTGTTTCATGTAACTATTTCTTTTATGATGTGGGAAGAAAGACAGGAATTGAAACGATAGATGAATATGCCACCAGGTTTGGGCTTGGTGAAAACACGGGGATTGAGCTCCCCGAGAGTACAGGAATTCTTGCAAGCCCTGAAAATAGGGAAGCTGCAGGAAAGGAGTGGTACCCGGGAGATGTGTTGCAGGCGGCAATAGGGCAGTCTGACAATATGTTTACTCCGGCACAGCTTGCCTCCTATGTAACCACCATATTAAACAAGGGTAAAAGGTATTCTTTGCATCTTGTAAAAGAAGTTGTGAACTATGACACAAAGGAAGTAATATATGGCTATAAGCCTGAAGTTTTATCTGAAATTGATATTTCTGACAGCACTTACAATGCAATCAAGGATGGCATGCGTCAGGTTGTTACTATAGGTACAGCGAGAGAGGCTTTCGCCTCCAGTAAATATAAAGCGGCAGGGAAAACAGGTACGGCAGAGGTTCCCGATGGTGCGGACAATGTGCTTTTTGTAGGCTTTGCCCCCTATGATAACCCTGAAATTGTAATAGCGGTAGTAATTGAGCATGGGGCAAAAAGTCTTTTTGCGGCAAAGGTTGCAAGGGATGTGTTTGATACCTTTATGAAAATAAAGGATGGAAAATACGACGAAGAGGATAGGGAAGAGAGCGAAGAGGTTCAGGAAAGCCGCTATAGTGAGGCGCTGCCCACAAAGGAAGAAAAGGAAGAAAGCGAGAAAAAAGATGGTGCAAGCGGAATGACCCCTCAAAATTCTATGACAGAACAGGGAAACGAGTTTGCGGGAGAGGGGACATTATAGCTGATAATATTTAATCAATAGACAAATTTGTTTTGACTTTTGGCAAATTTTGTGGTATTATAAAAGAGCATACAGGCAAATATTTGCAGATTATATTGTATATGGCTGTATCACAGGTTTTTAGCTTGGTTATGACGTTGTATGGAGAATCAGGCATAAGTTAATGACAGAAAGGTGGAATGGTATGAATATTGCGTTGATTGCCCATGATAAAAAGAAAGAGCTAATGGTTGATTTTTGTATAGCATACAGTGCTATTTTAAAACAACATAAATTATTCGCCACAGGAACAACGGGAAATCTTGTTGAAGATGCAACAGGAATTCCTGTAAATAAGTTTCTTTCAGGTCCTGAAGGCGGCGACCAGCAAATTGGCGCAAGAGTAGCTTATAATGAGATAGACGCAGTTTTGTTTTTCAGAGACCCCCTGACAGCCCAGGAGTTTGAGCCCAATGTTGAATCTTTGTTCAGACTTTGTGATGTTCATAATATTCCCCTCGCAACAAACGTTGCCACAGCAGAGGTTCTTATTATGGGTATTGCCCGGGGTGATTTGGGTTGGAGAGATATTGTAAACCCCAAGTAAAATTATAGATATTAAAAGTCGCAAAACGCAATCTTTACGCAAAAAGATGGCACAAGCGACTTTTTTTGTTCAGGCATAAATTTTTCAAGAAGATTTAAAAGAGGGATTTTTATGAAAAGATTTATAGTATATATTTTGATATGTTCTGTTCTTATCCTTGGGGGTTGCGCATACCAAATGGTGTTGATAGCACCTGTAGAGGAGTATTCCGACACAAGACTTTTGATGGATACAGTATGCACGGTAAGAGCAGGCGGAAAAAATCCAAAGGCTGCAGTAGACGCCGCTTTTGCAAGAATAGAAGAAATAGCAAACAAGGTAGATTACTATTCTGATTCATCAGAGGTGACAGCAATTAACAAGGCAAAAGCAAACCGGGCGGTATCGGTAAGCGAGGATGTATTTTTTATAATAGAAGAGGCACAGAAAATAAGCGAAAAGACAGAAGGAGCCTTTGACATAACAATTGCACCCCTTAAAGACTTATGGAATATTCAACAAGGGGGCCCCAACCCTCCCAAAGAAGAAGATATAAAAGAGGCGCAAAAAAAGGTGAATTATAAGAATATAATTCTAGGCAGGGAAAACAAAACTGTAACCCTGACGGAGGATAATGTTAAAATAGATTTAGGCGGTGCTGCAAAAGGCTATGCCGCTGATTGTGCAATAGATACATTGAAAGAAATAGGCATAGCCTATGCTCTTGTGGACTTGGGAGGAAATATATATGCAACAGGGAAAAATCCATCAAGACCTGACGGAAAGTGGCTTGTGGGAATACAAAAGCCTTTTGCCGAGGGCAGCGAATGTGCAGAAACGGTGCTGATTGATGAGGGTGCAGTAGTTACAGCGGGAACATATCAGAGATATTTTATAAGTGAAGATAAAGTTTATCATCATATTATAGACAGCAAAACAGGGTATCCATCAAACAGCGGAGTTGAAAGTGCTACAATAGTGGGAGAAACAGCTCTTGTTGCAGATTGTCTGTCTACAGCCTGTGTTGTTTTGGGCGAGGAAAAGGGTAAGGAATTGGCAGAGGCTTTTGGAGTTGAATTGATTATAGCAGAGAAGTAAAAAAGGCGAGTGCTTCCAAAGAAGCACTCGTTACTTTTTATTCCTCTTCCTCATAGGGCATTATAACCTCTGTCATTGTATGATGAACGGCAGGCAGAAATTTTTCAATAATGTCTGCGGTTTTCATTCGCAGGCTGGAGGTGTTTATACAGGGATGACAGCCGATGAATTCGCTGTCTAAAACCTCCTTGTCAATGTATAGAGAAACATCGTTGTTTTTATCGTTCATAAGCCCGAGAATACTGACCGAGCCGGGAGTAACATCAAGAAATTGTTCCATTTCCTCGGGGGGACCAAAGGAAAGTCTTGAACAGCCCGCAAGCTTTGAGAAAATTCTTGTGCGATAAGGCTTGTCGGCAGGCATCATAAGCAAATAAAACTTGGTCTTCTGGCGGTTGCACAAAAAAAGATTTTTGCAAATCACAACCCCAAGCGTCTCATCAATTTCCTTGCAGGCTTCCATTTTCCCTGCTACGCTGTGGTCCACCCGACAGTATTTTATTCCAAGAGCATCTAAAAAGTCATATACCCTGATTTCTTTTTCCAGTCTGCCCGAGGTATCCCGTGGCCGTCCGTTATATAATTCCATAAATATTCTCCTGACAATAGTTTAATCGTTGGAATTTTGGCAAAAACAAAGAAGCTAAAGCGGCTCCTTGTTATGCAGTTGTTAATATATTATTCAAAAAATCAATTACATCTTGGCTTGGCTCTGTGTATGAGGCAAAAGGAAAATCAAGACCCATTGCCTGATATTTTTGAGCACACATTTTTTTAAAGGGCAGAAGCTCCACTTTCTCTATACACCTTTTGCCCGAAATTATTTTTTTAAGAGCTTTAATATTATCCGCTGTATCATTAAGTCCCCCTGTAATCACGTGTCTTATATAACAGGGAATATGATTTGCTTCAAGATAATCAAGAAAAGCAAGGGGAGTATCAATACCGCAGCCAATATATTTTTTATAGTCCCGGTCATTGGTCATTTTAATATCCAGAAGCACAAGGTCACAAAGGTTTAAAAGCTCTTTGACCTTATCGTTCCATATACTTCCCGAGGTGTCAAGTGCGGTGTGAATATTATTCTTTTTACAAAGAGTAAAAAGCTCGGCTACAAAAGCCGCTTGCAAAAGAGGTTCTCCCCCTGAAAGGGTAACTCCTCCGTCTTTGCCGAAATATTCACGGTAACGCAGAATTTTTTCCATTATTTCCTCGGGGGAATATTCTGTGTATTCTCCCTTGCAAACATCTACATTGTGACAGTATCCGCAATGCAGATTACAGCCGTGAAGAAAGGTTACAAAACGCACCCCCGGACCATCAAGAGTGCCAAGAGATTGAAAACTGTGAATTTTACCTTTCATAGTACCCCGCCTTACAATGAAATATGGAAAGTACGGCTGATGACTTCTTTTTGCTGCTCCTTTGAGAGCTTGTGGAAGTTAACAGCGTAGCCTGAAACCCTTATGGTAAGGTTGGGATATGCATCAGGGTTATTATAGGCTTCAATCAGTTGTTCCCTTGTCATAACGTTTACGTTTATGTGGTGAGCATTTTTTGAAAAATAACCCTTGAGAATTGAAACAAGATTTTTATATCTTTCCTCATCTGTCTTTCCCAAGGAATCAGGAACGATAGAGAAGGTGTTTGAAATACCGTCACGGCAAGCAGAGTATGGGAGCTTTGCTACCGAGTTAAGAGATGCAAGGGCTCCGTTTGTTTCTCTGTTGTGCATAGGATTTGCACCGGGGGCAAAAGGCTCTCCTGCCTTTCTGCCGTCCGGGGTCGAACCTGTCTTTTTGCCATAAACAACATTTGATGTTATGGTAAGAACCGAGAGGGTGTGAATTGCACCTCGGTAAGTAGGAGTTTTACGAAGCTCATCTATCATTTCTTCTACCATCTGCTTTGCAATAAGGTCGACTCTGTCATCATCATTGCCGAATTTGGGGAAGTCGCCCTCTGTTTCAAAATCTACAATCTGTCCGTTCTCGTTACGAATTGTGCGGACCTTTGCGTATTTTATTGCACTTAATGAGTCTGCAAGAACAGAAAGTCCTGCTACCCCAAATGCCATAAACCGCTCTACCTGGGTGTCGTGAAGCGCCATCTGAAGCTTTTCGTATGCGTACTTGTCGTGCATATTATGGATAATATTCATGGTATTTACGTATAGCTTGCAAAGCCAGGTGCGATATGTAACAAAACGTTCCATAACCTTGTTGTAATCCAGATATTCGTCAGGATAAACCGAGGTCTGGGGACCCATGGATAGACCGCTTGTGGGGTCGGTTCCGCCGTTTAGGGCAAGAAGCAGAATTTTTGGCAGATTACAACGAGCCCCAAAGAATTGCATTTGCTTGCCCACCTTCATTGCAGAAACACAGCAGGCAATGGCGTAGTCGTCACCGTAAATGGGGCGCATAAGGTCATCATTTTCGTATTGAATAGAGTTGGTTTTTGCAGAAACCTTTGCACAAAATTCGGAAAAAGCGTCGGGCTGTGAATTTGACCACAGAACAGTCAGGTTAGGCTCTGCAGAAGAGCCGAGATTGAAGAGAGTGTTGAGCATGCGGAAGGTATTTTTTGTAACAAGAGTTCTTCCGTCCTCGCCCATACCTCCAAGACCCTCTGTAATCCACATGGGGTCACCGCCGAAAAGCTCGTTATACGCAGGGGTGCGAAGATGTCTTGCCATACGAAGCTTAATAACAAAATCGTCCATAAGCTCCTGTGCAGACTCTTCTGTAAGAGTACCGTTTTTTATATCTCTCTCTATATAAATATCAAGGAAGGTGCTGACTCTGCCAAGAGACATTGCGGCACCGTTTTGTTCTTTTATTGCACCAAGGTAGCCAAAGTACACCCATTGAACAGCCTCTCTTGCATTAGCGGCAGGTGCGCTTATGTCAATGCCATAGGCAGCTGCCATAACCTTGAGCTTTTTAAGAAAGTCAATCTGACGGAAAAGCTCTTCCCGAAGCTTAACATTTTCCTCGTCCATATTTTTCTGTGCAAGAGCGTCATTGTCTTTTTGCTTTTCTTCAATAAGCTTGTCCACACCATAGAGGGCAACTCTGCGGTAATCTCCTATAATTCTGCCTCTGCCGTAAGCATCGGGCAGTCCTGTTATTATGCCGCTTTTTCTTGCACGGCGGATTTCGTCTGTATATACACGGAAAACGCCGTCGTTATGAGTCGTTCTGTATTTGAATTCTGTTTCAATTGTATCCGATAATTCGTAGCCGTAGCTTTTGCAAGCCTCCCGGGACATACGGGTTCCCCCAAAGGGATTTACAGCCCTTTTAAGAGGTGCATCTGTCTGCAAGCCTACAATCAATTCGTTTTCTTTGTCAAGATAGCCGGGGGCAAAGGTGTCAAGGGAAGAAACTGTTTCGGTATCAATGTCAAGAACACCGCCCCTCTCCCTTTCTTCCTTTAAAAGAGCGTTTAGCTTTTCGTTGATTTTTAATGTTCTGTCAGTTGGCCCTGCAAGAAAATCTGCACCCTCTTCGTATGGGGTGTAGTTCTGCTGAATAAAGTCCCGTACATTTATTTCCTGGTTCCACTTGTTAAATTTAAAATCCTTCCATGCATTCATTGTATGTTTTTCTCCTTTCGGCAATTTTTGCCTTTTATGAAAATAAACAAAAACAGATTCACCAAAAAGTGAATCTGCCCAGACGGTCGGCTTTTTCTTTTGTGCTCCCTGTGGTAAACCCCACTCATCCGTCAGTCACACAAAATGTATTTGTTATAAAAATAGTAACATATTGTTTTTGTATTGTCAACAATTTAGTACAAAAATTTTAAACAAGATAAAAAGTCCTTCTGTAAAAATTTTTGTGAATAAATGCGATACAAAAAATATTATAAAAAGAGAGTAAGGCTCTGTCTTCGGATTTTAATAATCACATAGGAGGGGATGTACCCCTCCTATGCAATAATCAGGTCTTATCGAACGATTACCATTTCCTGAACCTGGTCTTCGTAAATTCGGAGGAACAAGCGTGCTTCGTTGCCTTCCTCGTAAACCTCGATATCTGCGGCAGAAACAACCTGAATGTTGTTGTTTGTGCGTTGTGAATCGTAGAGGTAAACAGTTGCATCACCTGTTGCGAAGTTTCTTGTTGCATCATTGATGCTGACGTTTATGCTTCCGCTGAATTTCTTTGTTACCTTACCATATACACAAGTAAGGTCGTTTGTTATTTCGTTTATAAATTCTGTTGTCTTTGCGGAGCTGTCAAAGAGAAGTGTAAATCCGTCAATTTCATTGTTGGAATTCAAACGGTATTGAATTATATCGCCCTGTACAAGAGGTGTTGTTTCGCTTTCACCCTTTGCTTTGCGCAATACTGTCTTGTCTGCTGCAAGAATACCAATCTTCTCTCCGTTTTGCCATCCGTAGAGTCGGTCTGTGTCCTCATATTCCTCGTTTTGGGTTTCGGAAATATAGTCAACTACCAAAATCGGGGATTCAGGAGAGGAGGTGCCGGTGGAGCTTGTAATTATTACAACATTTGCTACATAATTTTCCTGTAAATCGTATATGAGAGCATCATAGCTTGTTTCGTTTGAAAGTGTTGCCCTTGTTCTTATCGAATACTTTGTTGTATCTGTGCCTGCATCTGCAGGAATGTCGAATATAATTGTTGAATCAGCTATACCTACATTGCCAAGCTTTCCGGAGGCACTCTTGTAAACCATATCGTTTTTGCTGATGTTAAGAGTAAAGTCACCCTTAACAGGAGCTCCTGTTGCTGTGCCGTTTGTTGCGGTTTCAATAGCGATTATATTACTGTTACTGTTGGTTTCATACATTATAAGCTGCGGAGTAACAGTGCTTCCGCCCTTTAATGCAGTTACAACATCTGCAGCGGCAGAACCGTAAGTGTCGTTGAAACGGATTTTTTCCGTACTTGTCAGTACAGTTGTTTCGCCTGTTGCTGTAAAGAGCTTGAATTGAGCTGTTGTTTCAAAACCGGTACTCATGGCTGCATCTATGAGATAACCATACTTTTTGCTTGAGTTTATTTCAGAGTCAACAGTTGCGTTTTCATCTACTGCAGCAATGTTACCCTCGATATCCAGATAGAAGGTACCCTTATCTCGAAGAGCAATATCCCCGGGATAGCTTGCGGCTTTTTTATAAAGCTCGGTGCTGCTTCCGATACGATAGCCTTCCTCGTTTATTTCAGTAACAACACCGTTTACTGATGCATCAGAAACATATCCCTTTACAAGAAGCTTGTCGTCGCTTATGGTGTAGGAAATAACATTCCATTCTTTTAAGTCGCCTACAGATATCTCTTGGTCATCCTTGATAAGAGTGTACATAGCTTCGGTATTATCCTTGTCAAATACAAGAGAGCCGTTTAGATATTTGTCGGTTACACGGCCTGTAATGGTGGATACTGTGTCTACCACAATATTTGTAAAGTGGTTAACAAATACTATTTCGTAAATTCCGTTGGTGTCTGCATCCAGAAGAATTACATTACCCGAGGCAGGCTTGAGAGCATCTGTAGCAACAGTTGCTTTGTATTTGCCGTTATAAATATAGGTTGCGTCAGCGGCAATTTGAGCTGTTTTTGTGTTTCTGTCTGATTCACTTGCCCAATATTCAAAGTTGACAACCTTGTCAGCATCCCCTGTTACAGAAACGATGTCGTTTGCAACAACGGTTATTGCTCTGTTTTTGTTGGCTTGCTCTCTTACATTGATAAGAGTTTTTGCATCGGTTGTTCTGTCCACTCTTGCGTAGTAAAGAACGTTATAGCCAAGATACTGCTTTGCGTTTGTGTCGCCTAAATAGAAGATTTTATCCCCAATCTGAATTCTGTCTTCGGCTGTTGTGCTTCCTCCCCCAAGAGCAGTTTCACCTGTTCCTGTTATCTGTCCATAGCCCTTTTCTACATTGAGCTTGTCGTAGAGAAGAGTTTTATCAACAACCTCAAAGGATGCCTGGGAGCCAAATCCAACCTGTTCCATAAGATTAACTGTGAGAGAGTTAAATATAAGCTGTGCTATATCACCTCTTGTTGCAGCTGCAGCGGTAGAACCGTCAATCCCCCGGAGAAGCTGATTAGAGGAGGCGATATAAAGATAACCGGCAGGATAACCGCCCTTGTCCTCTGCGGCAGGCTCATAACCCATTGCACGAACTATTATGGCAATTGCTTCCTGAAGAAGCACAGGGTCGTCAGGACGGAAGGTTCCTGTATCGTCACCCTTTACCATACCCTGTTGGTCTGCTATATTTATTGCACCTGTTGCCCAATGGTTAGCAGGAACGTCAGGGAAACGGGTAGAGCCGTTTGCGCTTACTGCAATATCCTCAAGACCCACAGAGTAAACAGCAACCTTTGCCATTTCGCTTCTGATTATAGGGTCCCCGGGGCGGAAAGCTCCGTTTTCTGCGTCGCCCACCATTATACCTAAAGCACCTAAAAGTTCTGCGGCTTCTTCGTATTTTGTCCCTGCAATATCAGGGGCAAGGCTGATTCTCATTGTACTGTATCTTGATGCGGCAGGCTCTTCTGATACGGGGCCTGCAGCCATTCCGTTATATTTGGAACTGTTTTCTTCAATTGTAGTAGTAATGTTTTTTGTGGTGTTTTCTGTATTGCCTATGGTTGTGCTGTCCATAGAGGCAAGATTTATTCCGTTTGTGTCAGGACTATGCATAGTAATACCAAGAGCCCGTCCTTGTTCTTCAGTGCCGATTACATCAGAATTCAGCACTCTTCCTTGTTGCCCCGAACTTGCGGCATCCGTCATAATGTTTTCTTCCGATATGCTGTCCGAAAGACTTTCAGGTCCGTAATACTCACCTGATACGGTTGCGGCTTCTTCGGGGAGGTCATAGCCTGTTGCTGATATTGCCACAGGAACGGATACCAAAAGGCAAACTGTCAGAAACAGAGAAATAGTTTTCTTTAACATATTATTTCCTCCTAATAAATAGTATTTAGTTTTTCAAGAATTGATTTTTTTGCTATTTACGCTGTTATTTTGTGCGACCAATGAAAAAAATACACAGGTAACATTATGGTATGTATGGCAAAAACAGTATATCTGTAAAAAAATATAAAAATTTTATTAAAATTTTAATTTTTTAGTTGAATTATTAAAGCATATATGGTATATTATAAATTGTATAGGTGGAATATTATGTGGTTTTGTGCAAAAAACAGGATTTTTGCATTTCGGACAGGCTTGTTTGGAAACCATTGTATTAAAATAATTTTCAGGAGGAAAATGAAATGAAAAAAACAAGAATTTTATCAGTAGTTTTGAGTGTAGCTTTGATTTTGACAAGCTTCTCCATGACAGCATTTGCACTCAACTTTGATGATGTGGAAAATGACCCCACCGTTTCCTGGGCAAAGGAATCTATTACAAAGATGACAGATGCAGGATACATAAAGGGTTATGAAGACGGCACATTCCGTCCTTATAAGGAAATTACAAGAATTGAATGTTTAATTCTTATGTCAAGAATGCTCGGTTATGAAAAAATCAAAAACACAGAAACTGCAGAGAATGCAACAGCTGTCTATGGTGATATTGTTTCTAAATACAATAAAACTTATGTTGGCGAACTTTGCTATCTCCTTTACCTGGGTGTTTTAAAGGAAGGAGATTTGGCAGATTACTCATCAGCTGTAAATGCAAACACACCTCTTTTCAGATACCAGGCTGCAGCTCTTATGTCAAAGCTGATGGTTGCTGATGCAGAGGCAAAGAGCTATAATGTTTCAAATGCTACCTATGCAGACAATTCAAGCATTCCTGCAAGCTACAGAGGATATGTTGAGTTTGTTACTGCAGAGAAAATTATGAATGGTATGGATGCTGATGAAAACGGCAATCCTATGTTCTCTCCTTTATCTTCTCTTACAAGAGCCCAGATGGCAACCTTGCTTGCAAGAATGATGGGCGTAATTGATTACGAAGTAAAAGAAGGCGTTGTTGAGGATGCTTATGACAGTACAGTTGTTGTAGACGGAAAGAATTATAAGCTCAATGACAGCGGAAAAGCATATATTAACGGCACAGAGTCTGCAGTTGCCGATATCAACGTTGGGGACAGCGTGAAGATAACAATTGTATGCGGAGATGCATTGATTATTGAAGCAAAAGAGGCAGAGGTTCTTGCAACAGTTTATGGTGTTGTTTTGAGAAAGAGCGAAAACTCTTCAGGTAAGAAAATTACCATTGCAGACTACGAAGATGAGAGCATAAGCGAAACATATACACTTTTGTCTGATTGCAAAATCAAGGTAGATGGTACAACGGCTATGTTTGGGGATATTATGGCTGACGATTTTGTTAAGCTTGAGCTTGTAGGCTCCAAGGTAAAAGAGATTTCTACCGCAGATACAAGAATGGATATAACAGGTATCCTTGATTCAGTTGAGCATGATGCAGAGAACCATGTTTATCTTAATGTTGCAGACAAAAACGGAGAAAATGTTCAGACATATACAGCATCTATTAAGGGTGTAAAGATTGCAAGAGATGGAGAGAATGCAGAATTCCGCGATTTGTCCGCAGGGGACACAGTCGAGCTTCGACTGGTATACGGCAAGGTTTCTATAGTTACTGCAACAAGTAAAAGCGAAACCTTATCAGGACTTCTTACAGAAATTATAATCTCCAATTCACCCTCGCTTACAATCTCTGTTGACGGAGTTCCCAAGAATTACAAGCTTCGCTCTGATGCAAAGATTATGATTGCAGGGGTAGAAAAAGAAATTTATGACCTGCGCCCCAATATTACTGTTACAGCAAAGCTTGACAGCAGCGAAATCAAGTCTGTATCTGCAGCAACAATTACCACTAATGAAAAAGGCGAAATGGTTGGTACTGTTGTAGGAAAGAATACAAGCTACAGCGTAATTACAATTGAGGATGAAAATGGCAATACTCAGAGCGTATACTACAACGCAAAGACCACATTCTTAAACAGTAACGGACAGGCGGCAACGGCAAAAGCAATAGAAAAGGGAGCAACTATTTCTGTTACAGGTGCGGATAAAAACGGCGTATTTGAAGCAACAATTATTATAATTAAATAATAAAGACCATAAACTCCGACAGGGGATATGCCTGTCGGAGTTTTTTATAGAGTAAAAACACGAATAAAATTTCTGAAACAAGGGAGCTAATATAATGAAGGAGCAGGAACCAATTAAAATGGAAAAGTTGTTTGCCGATAATGGCAAAGAAATGGAATATATGCTTTTTGCTGCGGACAAAATCGGGTTGCCCGCAGAGGTTCCGGAGGCAATAAAGGATATTTTTTCGAAAATTACCGAGAAAGGTGCTTCTGAAGAATTTTTCTCACTTGCGTACATATATGCATCTGCCGACGAAATAAACTGTTTAGAAGCGAAAGACCGTCTTGACAGTCTTGCCCAGCGCATTGGAGCTTCGGAGTTTGGCTTATATATGGTTTTTGTTATATACTGCACAGGATATATGCAGGAAAAATATAAAAGCAACAACATTGATGAATCCATCTTTTGGGATACAATGGATGATATAAGATGCAAGGTCCTGGAATGTATAAACTGTAACAAAATCGTGGGGATTGAGCCTTTTACCTGGTATGACGGATTTTTTAAGCTCAACAGATTTCCCCTTGGAAGATTTCAATATGAGCCTTTGCCTTTTCCTGTTGACTTTACTACAAAAAGCGGGATAAATATAAGCGAGGGAACAAAGTGCTTTAATATGCACATTCCGTCGTCAGGAATTTCCCTTACAGATGACGTGCGTTTCGACTCATACAGAAAAGCCTATGAGTTTTACAAGAAAAGGGGCGAATTTGAAGGGGAAAACATAATTTTCAGATGTGCATCATGGCTTTTGTATCCAAAGCACGCTGAATTTTTGCCAAAGGAATCAAACCTGGTACGCTTTCTTAACGATTTTGATATGATTGCGGTAGGGGAAGCAAACGAATTTTCCTACGCATATCGCATATTTGGTGATGTTAGAGGCAAGTCTGTTGAAGAATACAGCGAAAAAACATCTATGCAACGGGCATATAAAAAGTGGATTTTAGACGGGAACAAGCCCGGCTCCGGACAAGGAGTAATTGTTTTTGACGGACAAAAAATTATATCTTGAGTATTTGCCAAAAGGGTATAAAGAAACGCTTTTAACTGAATAGTTTATCATAAAAACTGTGACTTTCAAGGTCGCAGTTTTTGTATTTTGCAAAAATAAAAATAAAGTTTTAAGGGAAAAGTTTTTCTGGGTGATACAGCTTTTTTCTGTCAGGATAAATTTCGTGAAATATTTATGTATTTCAGACTTGATAAATTTGGAACATTGAGATATAATTGATATATACAGGATTTTGTTTCGCAAATATGGTGTAAAAAACTGTCCGGGGCACACAGTCCCCAAGGGTTGTATCCTTAATCAAAAACGAGAGACAAGGATTTAGAAACCGTCCGAAAGCATTGATAATAAAGGAGAAATGATAAATTATGAAACTTGGTATAGTTGGTCTTCCCAATGTGGGAAAAAGTACATTGTTTAATGCAATAACCCAGGCGGGGGCAGAATCTGCAAACTACCCCTTTTGTACCATTGAACCAAATGTGGGTACGGTAATTGTTCCTGACAGCCGTATTGACAAGCTTGTGGAGATGTATCAGCCTGACAAAACTACCTATGCGGTTATCGAATTTGTTGATATTGCAGGGCTTGTAAAGGGTGCCAGCCGAGGGGAGGGTCTTGGAAACAAATTCTTGTCCAATATCCGTGAGGTTGATGCAGTTGTTCATGTTGTCCGTGCTTTTGAGGATACAAACATTGTCCATGTTGAGGGTTCTGTTGACCCTGTTCGTGATATTGAAACAATTAACTTTGAGCTTATTTTCTCGGATATAGAAATTCTTGACAGAAAAATTGATAAAACAAGAAAATCCTTAAAGGGCGGAGATAAGAGCTTTCAGGTACAGCTTGATTTCTTTGAAAGACTTCATCAGCATTTAGAGAGCGGTAAGTGCGCAAGAGCAATGGAAATGACTGAGGACGAGCTTGAGTATCTAAATGATGTATCCCTTCTTACAATGAAGCCTGTAATATATGCGGCAAATGTTGCAGAGGAGGACTATGCAAAGCCCGAGGAAGAGAATGATTTTGTATGCAAAATCAAGGAGTTTGCAAAGACGGAAAATTCCGAGGTAATGGTTATTTCAGCCAGAATTGAAGAGGAGATTGCCGCTCTTGAAAAAGAGGAAAAGGAAATGTTTTTAGAGGAGCTTGGGGCAAGCGAGTCGGGTCTTGATAAGCTTATTCGTGCAAGCTATAAGCTTCTGGGACTTATAAGCTACCTGACTGCAGGCAAGCCCGAGGTCAGAGCATGGACAATAAAAGAGGGAACAAAAGCGCCTCAGGCAGCAGGAAAAATTCATACGGATTTTGAAAGAGGCTTTATCAGAGCGGAGGTTGTTGCATATAATGACCTTATGGAGTGTGGTTCAATGGTTGCGGCAAAGGAAAAAGGTCTTGTTCGTTCAGAGGGTAAGGAATATGTTGTGGCTGACGGTGATATAATATTGTTCAGGTTTAATGTATAAAATATAAAAAATCAGGAGGTTTTGAAATGGATTTTTTAGAGAATGTTAAAAGTGTGGTATCTGACGGTGCGAGAGCTGTTGCAAAAAAATCAGGGGAGCTTGTAGAGGCGTCTAAAATTCAGTATGCGATTTTTGACCTTAACAACGATGTAAAAAAGCTTTATTCAGAAATAGGCAAGCTTACCTATCAGGCAACTATACTTGACGAGGATTGCGCTGAAGAAATTAAAATGAAATGTGAAATTGTTGAAGCAAAGCTTGCAAAAATCAGAAATCTTAAAAACAAAGAAACAGGGGCTTCCTTTAAGTGCCCCGTATGCAACAGACCTACAAGCGGAGATAATGCTTATTGCCCGTCTTGCGGTGCAAATATGTCTGTAGACGCAGAGGTAGATATAGAGAAATAAAAGGAGTAAAACCAATGAAAATAGCAATAGACGGACCTGCAGGCGCAGGAAAGAGTACCATTTCAAAGGCGGCGGCAAAACGCCTTGGCTTTGTATATATTGACACAGGTGCAATGTACAGAGGAATCGGTCTTGCGGCTGTACGTCGCGGAATTGACACCAAAGATGTAAAGGGTGTAATTTCGATACTTGATCAGGTGGAGATTACCATAAAGCATAACGAAGAGGGACAGCAGATTTTCCTCAACGGAGAAAATGTATCCACAGAAATTCGACTGCCCGAAATCTCGGTTGCAGCGTCAAATGTAGCGGTAATTCCAGAGGTAAGACTGAAGCTTGTGGAGCTTCAGCGTGCTCTTGCGGAAAAGGAAGATGTAATAATGGACGGAAGAGATATTGGTACTTATGTTCTTCCTGATGCGGAGGTAAAGATTTTTCTCTCTGCCTCTGTGGAAGAGCGTGCCAAAAGACGATTGGCAGAGCTTATTGAAAAGGGTGTTGAAACCGACCTTGAGGCTGTAAGAACCGATATGGAGTACAGGGACAAAAATGACTCGGGCAGAGAGTTTGCCCCTCTTAAGCCCGCGGAGGACAGTATTCCTCTTGATAACACAAATATTACCATTGAAGAGGCGGTAGAATTTGTTTGTAACCTTGCAAACCGCCAAAGGGGCGTGAAGTAAGTGAGCTTTTATAAGATTGCAAGAGTGGTTGTGAAAGGTCTTTTTCATATTGCTTTTCGCATAAAGGCAGAGGGCAGAGAAAATATACCCAAAGGTGAAAATTTTGTGGTTTGTGCCAATCACAAAAGCGTTCTTGATCCAATATTGCTTGGTATAATGCTTCCTTTTGATTTTCGCTTTATGGCAAAAGAGGAGCTGTTTAAGAATAAACTTTTTGGGGGTATACTGTCTGCTGTCGGTGCCTTTCCCGTAAAGAGAAATACGGGAGATATCGGTGCTTTAAAAATTTCTATAAAAACCCTTGAAGAGGGGAAGAGCCTTGCTGTTTTTCCTGAAGGGACACGTTCTCCCGAAGGCTACATGAACAAAGGAAAAGCAGGGGCTGCATTGATTGCCACCAAGACAAAGGTAAATATTCTTCCTGTTGGAATAGAGGGAAAATACAAGGCCTTTGGAAAGCTTACTGTTAAAATTGGTACACCGATTCAGCTATCTGAATATTTCGGGCAGAAAAACAGCTCCGAGGTGCTTCAGGATATTACTGACAACAGGCTGATGGTGGCTATTTCAGAACTGTCGGGGGTGCCTACATATGAGAGCAGAGATAGCAAGTAAGGCGGGTTTTTGCTTTGGTGTTGCAAGGGCGGTCAAGATTGCAAATGATTGTTTTGGAATTGAGGGAAGAACCGTAACTTACGGAATGCTCATTCACAACAGGGATGTTACGGAGGAGCTTGAGAAAAAGGGGATTTATACAGTTGATTCTATTGACCAGGTGAGGGCAGGGGACAATGTTATTATTCGTGCCCACGGAATTCCTCAGGCGGAACAGGAAAGAATAGAGGAAAAAGGGGCGAATATTATTGATGCCACCTGTCCTTATGTAAAGAAAATACACAAAATAGTAAGTGAAGCCTATCAATCGGGAAGAGAGGTTATAATAGTAGGTGACCCAAATCATCCCGAGGTAAAGGGAATAAACGGCTGGTGCTGTGACAAGGGAACTATAATAAACTCCGAAAAGGAAATAGAGGAGTTTCTTGAAAAAAAGCCTGAAAAACCTCTTACAGTGGTGGCTCAAACAACAATAAGAAAAGATTTTTTTAAAAAAATTGAAAATTTTTTAAAAAAACATTTTACAAATGCAGAAATATTTGATACAATATGTAATGCGACCAACGAAAGACAAAGATCGGCAGAGGAACTTGCAGGCAGAGTCGACTGTATGGTTGTGGTGGGCGGAAGAGAAAGCTCTAATACAAAAAAGCTCTATGAGCTGTGTGTGGAGCATTGCGAGAACACCGTCTGCGTTGAAAATGCAAAAGAATTAAAAAATTATATAAAAAAGGGGAAAATCCCCGAAACAAAAAATTTATTAGTGGGTATTACCGCGGGGGCATCAACTCCCGATTCGGTAATCAAGGAGGTCTATTTAACCATGGCGGAAAACAATGAAATGAACTTTGCAGAGGCATTGGAGGAAACCTTAAAGCCTATCAAATCAGGCGAGGTTGTTAAGGGTGTTGTAATTGGTATTACACCTACAGAGGTACAGGTTGACATCGGCAACAAGTATGACGGTGTTATTCCTTTTGACGAGCTTACAAGCGACACATCTGTTGATATTAACAGTCTTGTTAAGGTTGGCGAAGAGGTTGATGTTTACGTTGTACACGTAAGCGACAGAGATGGTGTTGTTACACTTTCTAAAAAGAAGATTGATGCTGTAAAGGGCATGGAAGACATAAAGGTTGCTTTTGAGAACAAGGAAGTTCTTACAGGCCGTGTTGTAGAGTTGGTAAGAGGCGGCGTAGTTACAATTGTAAATTGCGTTCGTATTTTTATCCCTGCGTCAGAGTGTGCTGAAAGATTTTTGGCAGATCTTGGCGTTCTTCTCGGCACAGAGCAGAACTTCAGAATTATAAAAATGGATGTTGACAGACGCGGCAGACAGAGAGTTGTAGGCTCTATTAAGGCTGTTGCAAAAGAAGAGAGTGAAAGGGCTGCTGCTGAATTCTGGGCAAGTGCAGAAGAAGGCAAGCTCTACAAGGGTGTTGTTAAATCCCTTACTTCTTTTGGTGCTTTTGTTGATATTGGCGGCGTAGATGGCTTGATTCACGTTTCAGAGCTTTCTCCTGTTAGAATTTCACATCCGTCAGAGGTTATAAGTGTTGGCGACGAGATTGAAGTTTATATCAAGGAAATGAACAAGGAAGAGAACAAGATTTCTCTTGTTAAAGAGCTTAAAGAGCAGAAAGCAGAGCAGTTCTGGGCAGAGGCTGAAATTAACAAGCAGTACAAGGGTATTGTTAAATCCCTTACATCCTTTGGTGCATTTGTTGACCTTGGCGGTGTAGACGGTCTTGTTCACATTTCAGAGCTTTCATGGCAGAGAATTAAGCATCCGTCAGAAATCGTTAAGGTTGGTGACGAGCTTGAGGTTTATATAAAGGATATAAACAAGGAAACAGGCAAGATTTCTCTTGGCTACAAGAAGGAAGAGGATAGTCCCTGGGTTAAGGCTACAGCAGAGCTCAATGTTGGGGATGTTATCAAGTGTAAGATTGTTCGTATCTTGCCCTTTGGTGCATTTGCAGAGGTTGCTCCTTTTGTAGATGGTCTTATCCACATTTCTCAAATTTCCAATGAGAGAATCGGTAAACCCTCTGACGTTCTTGCTATCGGTGACGAGGTAGAAGCACAGGTTGTTGAAATAAACAACGACACAAAGCAAATCGGTCTTTCAATGAAGGCGCTTATGGCACCTGTTGAAGAACCCGAGGTTGCTCAAGAGGAGGAGGCTCCTGTTTCATACACAGAAGAGAGCTCATTTACTCTTGGAGATATTCTTGATGCGGCAGAAGAAGCTGCTACTGAAGAATAATTTATAAGAATTTTGTGCGCCGCTCTCTGTGGAGGGCGGCGTTTGACCTTTGTATCCAAAAATAGGGGCGATAGTTATGACAATTCAGGAATTTAAAAATAGTGTAAGGGACAAAAAAATTGCAGTAGTGGGCATAGGTGTAAGTAATTTGCCCCTTGTCCGTATGCTTGCAGACTGTGGAGCAAGACTTTGCGTCCACGATAAAAGAACCAAAGATGCCCTTGGAGAGGTGTATGACGAGCTAAAAGGGCTTAATGTTCAGATGGTGCTGGGGGAGGAATATCTTGACAAAATTTCCGAGAATACCTATATGGTATTTAAAACTCCGGGAATAAGATATGATGTACCTGCTCTTTTAGACGCGGCAGAAAAGGGTGCCATTATTACATCGGAAATGGAGCTGTTTTTCGAAACCTGTCCCACAAAAATTATTGCAGTAACAGGAAGTGACGGTAAGACTACAACCACAAGCCTTATACACGATATGTTGAGCCGTGCAGGGTACACCTGTCACCTTGGAGGCAACATAGGACACCCCCTTGTTGCAGAGGTGGAGAATATGAATAAGGACGATATTTCTGTGGTTGAGCTTTCAAGCTTTCAGCTTCATACAATGAAGAAAAGCGCAGATATTGCGGTTATAACAAATGTTACCCCAAATCACCTTGACTGGCATACTGATTTTGAGGAATATGCCAATTCAAAGCGGGCTGTGTTTGAATATCAAAAGGCAGATGGAAGGGTGGTTCTGAATTTTGAAAATGACATCACCCGTGGCTTTGGAGAGGGAAAAAATGGGGCGGTATATTTCAGCTCCAAATCAAGTCTTGAAAACGGATATTGCCTTAAGGATAATAAAATAGTAAAATACGAAAACGGACAGATTAAGCGGGAGATTTTGGATATTGATACCATATATATCCCGGGTATGCACAATGTAGAAAATTATATGGCGGCAATCGGTGCGACAGAGGGCTTGGTAAGTGATGAGATTATCAGGGAAACGGCAGTTGGTTTCACGGGAGTTCCTCATCGTATAGAATTTGTTCGTGAGTATAAGGGTGTTAAGTATTATAACGATTCTATCGCAAGCAGCCCTGCAAGAACGACGGCAGGCCTTGTGTCCTTTGGGGGCAAAAAGGTTATCCTGATTGCGGGTGGTTACGATAAAAAGATACCCTTTGATGATTTTGGCGAGGTAGTAAATGACTATGCAGAAAAGCTTGTGCTGGTAGGGGCTACTTCCGAGAAAATCTACAGTGCAGTAACTTCTGCAAAAAATTATGCAGATTTACCTATATACAAATGCAATGATTTTAAAGAGGCAGTAGAAAAGGCAAGAGATGTGGCAAGGCCCGGGGATATAGTAATTTTGTCACCTGCCTGTGCAAGCTTTGACCTGTTTAAAAACTTCGAAATACGAGGGAATTGCTTTAAAGAAATTGTAAAAAATTTTAATTAAATTATATAGAAAAGGACGAGTGTTATGAAAAGATTAGTTGCAATTGCAGTTGTGGTTACTATGTTAATGTCATTTATGACATTTACCACAGTAAGTGCGGAGAATACAAACCTTGAGAATATGATTAAGGCTTGTAACGTTCAAATACCCAGAGCAAATGTAAAAATGAATGCCATTATGACTGTAAATGGCGGGTTGTGTGATTATATCGGAGTGCCGACGGGACAGCTTGCAGAGTTTATTTACAATATAGATTATGTAAGCAATCAGGAGCTTACAAAGGTTGATATGGCGGGAAACTTTACAATCAGTGCTCCGAAGCTTGTGCCTCAACCTATCAGCTTTGATATGTGGGCAAAGGAAGATGCAACCAACATTGATAATATTCAATTTTTCATGATTTTGAGAATAGCGGATTTTCTCCGTCAACAGGCAGATGTAAGTCAGGAATATATTTATATGGACTTTACCCAGATTCCCGGCTTTGAAGAAATGATGAAGTTTGCCCTCACTATGGATGAGGCAGAGCTTGAACAGCTTATTAAAATGCTGACAGATGCATTGAATGAGTACCTTGGTGCGGATGTTATTGCTTTGCTTGAACAAAAAATACTTGGTATCATTGATGATATAAATGTTGAATATGCAGGGGGCAAGTATAGCTTGATTATGGGCGATGCCCAGCTCAAAGAGCTGTATGGGGCGCTGTTTGGCGTTTTGTTTGACCTTATTGAAACAATGGCTGAAAAAGAAGGCGTTGAGGTTCCCCAAGAATATTATACAGGTAAGGCAGAGCTTATGGAAGCTGGCAGAAAAATAGCCGCTGTTCAGATTTTTGATAACACAAGAGGTTTTGTGGTAGAGGTTGCCGAGGACGGAAGCTTTGTTCACACAGAGGTCAACATTGTTGCAAATTATTATGATATAGTGGCTGCAGTAGACCCCGCATCTATTCAGGGTATGCCTGCAAATTTCCGTGATATGCTTGGTTTAAATCTTTCTGTTTCGGCAGACGCTGCAGTTACCCCTCTTTCAGAGGATTATCAGATTACTTTCCCGGAGCTTACCGATGGAAACACAATAGATGCAACAGAACAGTATGCTCCTTTAAAGGAAGAAATGAAATTTGAATCGGCAGCTGTAGAGATAGAATATAACGGAGAGAAAGTTTCTCTGGAGAATATTCCTGTTTTATATGAGGACAGAACCTTTGTTCCTCTTCGTGAGCTTGCAAATACTTTTGGTATAGGTGACGAAAATATTCACTATGACGAAGCTACACAAAAGGTAACAATCAAAAACGAAGATGTGGAAATTGTTATGTATATAGGAAGCACAATGACATTTGTAAATGGACAAATGATGACATTGGATGTTCCTGCTTTTACCAACAATGACAGAACATATATTCCTGTTCGCTTTGTGTCAGAGATGTTTAATAAGAAGGTTGACTATGTTGACCTTAATGCAACAGGACAAGGAAACGGTATAGTGGTTATGATAAACGACTAAAATTGAGAGCCTCGCATATTATGTGAGGCTCTTGGTAAAATATTGATAGGCGGTGGAGAAGATAAGCAGAAACAATATAAAGGATATGGTGCTTGCGGCTGTATTTCTTGCCCTTGGTATGGTATTGCCCTTATTTACGTCACAAATAAAGGAAATCGGAGATACACTTTTGCCCATGCACTTTGCGGTTTTACTCTGCGGACTTGTTTGCGGATGGAAATACGGCCTTGCTGTAGGCTTTACCTTGCCCTTTCTGCGCTCGGTAATCTTTGGTATGCCGCCATTATATCCAAACGCAATATGGATGTCCCTGGAGATTGCCACCTATGGGTTGGTTTCGGGACTTGTATACTCAAGGCTCCCGGGGAACAAAATCAGGAGTGTATATATATCCCTGATTTGCGGAATGATAACGGGACGAATTGTGTGGGGACTTGCAAAGGCGGTACTTCTGGGGCTTGCAGACAAGCCGTTTACTTTTGGGATGTTTGTTGCCCAGGGGATAACGGATGCTGTCCCGGGTATTGTGATACAGCTTTTGGTGATACCAATAATAGTAAAAATGCTACAGAAGCAAGGGGGAGAAAAATGAAAAATGTAGTTTTTCCTTACGGAAAAGAGAAGATAAGCTATAGCTTTGACGAAAGTGAGTTGGCAGGAATTCTCACCTCTGAAATAGAGAATTATAAACCCGCAGGGGGCGAATGTGAGCTTGTGGAGAGGGCGCTTGCAAACCCCATAGGCTCGGCACCCTTGAGAGAGCTTGCAAAAAGCAAGAACAAGGTTGTAATTATTGCAAGCGACCATACACGGCCTGTGCCAAGCAAGGTCATTATGCCCTATATGCTCCGTGAAATAAGAGAGGGAAATCCTGATGCGGATATAACCATTCTTATTGCGACGGGTTGTCACAGAGGCACAACAAAGGAGGAGCTTGTTTCCAAATTTGGTGAAGAGATTGTGGCAAGAGAGAAGATATATATTCACGATTGCGACGACAGAGAAAAGCTTATCAATGTGGGAACGCTTCCATCAGGGGGCGAATGTGAGATAAATTCCATTGCTATAGAGGCAGATTTGCTTGTAGCAGAGGGCTTCATAGAGCCCCACCTTTTCGCAGGCTTTTCAGGCGGCAGAAAGAGTGTTCTGCCGGGAATTGCATCACGGAAAACGGTTCTTGCAAACCATTGCTCGGAATTTATAAACAGCCCCTGCGCCAGAACAGGAATCCTTGAAAACAATCCTGTTCATAAGGATATGCTGTGGGCGGCAAAGCATGCAAAGCTGTGCTTTATAGTAAATGTGGTACTGAATGCCGAAAAGAAAGTAATATATGCTGTGGCTGGAGATACAGAGGCTGCACACAAGGCAGGGACGGACTTTTTGTCAAAGCTTTGCGGTGCAAAGGCGGCAGAAGCGGATATAGCGGTGACTACAAACGGGGGTTATCCTCTTGACCAGAATGTATATCAGGCGGTAAAGGGAATGACAGCGGCAGAAGCTACAGTAAAGGACGGCGGTGTAATAATTATGCTGTCAGCATCCTCTGACGGTACAGGAAGCGACCACTTCTATCATCAGCTCATTGACGGGGATGACCTTAACAAAACCATGGCGGAATTTCTTGGCCGCGGCAGAGGAGAAACCGTGCCTGACCAGTGGCAAGCCCAGATTTTGGTGAGAATTCTTTTAAAAGCTACTGTTATTTATGTGTCTGAAATGGAAGATGAAATGATAGAAAAAATGCACATGATACCGGCGAATTCTCTTGATGAGGCAATTTTAAAGGCGAAGGCAATTGTAAAAAATAATAATCCTAAAATTACTGCCATTCCTGATGGTATAGCAGTAATGGTAAGATAAAGGAGAAGAAAGATGATAATAGACACATTTGAGAATATAAAAAACTATGAGGGATGTAAAAGAGTGTACCAGGCGCTTGAGTTTGCGGCAGGGACCGATTTTATGAGTATGGACCTTGGCAGATACGAGATAGACGGGGACAATATCTTCTATATGGTACAGGAATATGACTCCAAGGAATACAAAAATGTATCAGAGTCACACGATAAGTATATTGATATTCAGTTCCTTGTATCAGGGGAGGAGATTGTGGGTTATGCACCCAGAAGCTGTGAGAAGAAGCTTTTGGAGGAAAATCCTGATTCTGACTATTGTCTGTATGAATGTGATGTGGAGTTTGTGGGATTGAAGCCGGGCAACTTTGCGGTGTTCTTCCCCAATGACATACATTCCCCGGGGGTAATGAAGGAAAAGCCTGTAAAGTGCCGCAAGGTAGTTATGAAAATAAAAGCGTAAGGGGCTGATATTATGCAGGAATTGATAGAAAAGGGCAAGCTTGCAAAGTCTGCGGCGGTCAAACTGTCCTTGCTCTCTTCCCAGGATAAAAACAAGGCTTTGAGGGGGATTGCAAAGGCGCTGCGTGATAACGCAGAATACATAATAGGCGAGAACGCAAAGGATATAGAAAACGGGCGCAGAAACAATATGAAGGAAGGCTTGCTTGACAGACTTATGCTCAATGTCTCCAGAATAAATGCAATGGCAGAGGGAATAGAGCAGATTGCTGACCTTTCTGACCCTGTTGGAGAGGTTGTATGTCAGACAGAGCGGCCAAACGGGCTGAACATCAGCCGTGTAAGAGTGCCTCTTGGTGTAATAGGGATAATATACGAAGCAAGACCAAATGTAACTGCAGATGCTGCAGGACTTTGTATAAAAGCGGGGAATGCAGTAATTCTTCGTGGAGGCAAGGAAGCCATAATGTCAAATATGGCTATTGCCAAGGTTATGCAAAGGGCAGGACTGGAAAATGGCTTGCCCCAGGGAAGTATAAATCTTGTGGAGGACACAAGCCGTGAGAGCGCAACGGCTCTTATGAAGCTTAACGATTACCTTGATGTTATTATTCCAAGAGGAGGAGCGGGACTTATTCGTTCTGTTGTGGAAAATGCCACAGTGCCGTCAATAGAAACAGGTACGGGCAACTGCCATGTTTTTGTGGATAAAAGTGCAGATTTGGAAATGGCAAAAAATATTGTTATCAACGCAAAAACCCAGCGCCCCTCTGTTTGCAACGCAGAGGAGAAGCTCCTTGTGCATAAGGAAATAGCAAAAGAGTTTTTGGGTATAATTGTTCCCGAATTACAAAAAAGAGGAGTAGAAATAGTTGGGGACGACTATGTTTGCAAAATGTTTGAAAATGTCACCCCTGCCACAGAAGAGGATTGGGGGACTGAATATCTTGACCTGAAAATAGGGGTAAAGGTTATGGACAGTCTTGAGGATGCAATAGAGCACATAAATAAATACAACAGCCGTCATTCCGAGGCAATTGTCACAGAGGACAGCTTATCGGGAAAGAAATTTCTTGAGGAAATTGATGCGGCTGCTGTATATGTAAATGCATCCACCCGCTTTACCGATGGCTTTGAATTCGGCTTTGGTGCAGAAATCGGTATAAGTACCCAAAAAATTCATGCAAGAGGACCCATGGGTCTTGAGGCGCTGACCACAACCAAGTATGTTATAAAGGGAAATGGTCAAATCAGGGGGTAATAGGAGAGTCGGTATCATCGGGCAAAGCCTTTTCGATGATAAATGATTCAGCAATATTTTCCCTGCATATAAATTCAACAGAAACTTCTACCATGCCACGCTCATTGAGAGTGTGGCTGTTTTTTTCTTCAATTATTTCTGTGTTTTGGGGAAGCTGGGCTTTTAACTCTGCCGACAGATGTTCTATTCCATGGCTTATAGCCTGGGAGGGGGTTCGCTTTTTTTCTTGAGGGATTTCCTCAAGATAGCTTTGTTTTTTGATAAACAAGGATGGAATAATGTCAATGGGAAGTCGATATTCATTTATACTTTCTTCATAGCTGTACTTTGGAAAAGGCTCTTTTTTTTCCAAAAAAAGAGGAATTTCAAGGTTTAACAGGGAGAGAGTATATTTGTTTTTCTGCTCCCCTGTAGCGATGTTTTCAGTATATTCAAGGGGAAATTCCCCTGTTTTTGAATAGGAGGTCTTTGCAAAGACCTCGCCTCTTGCCTGTACAAACCGAAATCCGTTGGCAGTGTTATCAATAATTCCGCTGACAAGAATATCTCCCTTGCATACGCCAGAGCCAACCTTTACAAGAGTCTGTCCCTCTCTGACCTCAAGGGCTTCAATTTCCCCGTCCTTTGATGCAACAAGATGACAGGAAACCCCATCTTTGGGAATTCCCTCTTGCTTTTCTATTCTTTCCACTATTTCTATGTAGACTCTGGAACCGTTTGCATTTATGCCAATCCAGGCAAGATTGTCAAGCTTTGTCATCATTTGGTTTCTGATGCTGGCAGGCTCAACGGAAGAGGTTTTTATTCCAAGGGATAAGCCACATTCTCCCAAAGCGGACATAATATCCTGGGTTGCAATTCGGGTATTGCCGAAAATGGTGATTCCCATAACATGGGTGGAGGCATAAATTAAAAATATTAAGGGAATTATCCCTCCTAAAACAGATAAATATCTATGCCTGTAACGGTGAATTATAAAGGGAAGCCCGTGGCGCTTGAGTATTCGCACACGGCTTTTTGTCCGTTTTGCAGGGGTGCGTATACTGCGGAATGAGGGTATATCTGTTTTAAAAACGATTCTGGCAGAGCCTATATGCTTTATATCCCATATAGGCATTCCTCTGTGCATGCAAATATTTATAAGCCGTTCCGTAAAGGGTCCGTCTGCACAAACTGTAAGACATCCGCGAAGAAAGCTGAAAATTTTGTTTGAGTTCATCTGTTGCTTCAACCTTTCTGCAAAAACTATTGGGTTATAAAGGAAATGTCGGAAAAATCCCCTGTTATATAAAGCATTTCATCGGTGATGGTTCCGATTTCCAGGGATGTTCCGCAAATCTGTATGCTTTTTGGATTTGACCGTATAACAATTTTTGTATCACTGTAATCTGTAATTCCCTTATAATTTTCAAGAATAAGCTCGGATGTTCCTGTTATACGCAAGGTTGAGGCGTCAAGAATAATATCCTTTGAAATATCCACAACATCTGCAATTCTTTTTCTTATGGGGGTATTGCGTTCTCTCTGCTTTTTAGGCATAGTAATCTCCAATCTGTTTGTATTTGTATATTTTTATGCCCCTGTGTTTTAAAAAATGAATAAGAAAAGAGTTGAGAGAATAAATAATAAAAAAGGGGTGAGAAAATGAAGAATACATACAGCTATTGCTCAAAGGGCTTGGTGTTTGCCTGCACCTTATATATGGCGGCAGTAATGATTATATCGCCAACAGGATGTATTGGGGCGGCAAAGGAAGCAATATCTGTGTGCAAAGAGGTGGTAATACCCACCCTTTTTCCTTTTATTTTCTGCGGAAATATCTTTATTGAGCTGGGGGCGGCAAGAATTATAGGAAGATATTTGTCAAGGCTTATGCTGCCAATGTTCAATGTGTCGGGGGCAGGGGCAATTGCCCTGGTGCTTGGAATAATCAGCGGTTACCCTGTGGGAGCAATCTGTGCAGCATCTCTTTACCAATCAGGGGAATGCTCTAAAGCCGAGTCAGAAAGATTACTTGCTTTTTGCAATAATTCAGGGCCTATGTTTATAATAGGTGCCATAGGTACAGGGATGCTTGGCAGTCACAAAATCGGTGTATTTTTGTATATTGTACATATTCTGTCTGCACTTTTTTGCGGAATAATATTTAAAGGCTACGGGAAAAAAGAAAATACAATATTTTTGCCCCCTGCAAAGGAGGAGGCAGACAAAAAAGCAGCCGCCCTTGATATAGGGGCGGCTGTGATAAAGTCGGTAAACACAGTGTTTATGATATGTGGTTTTATAATAATATTTGCAGTTTTTACAAATGCTCTGCCTCAGGGGAATATCCGTAGGTTTTTGTATCCATTCCTTGAAATAACAGGAGGTATAAAGAATATAGCACAAGGGGATGTAAACGTTTTTACCTTGCCTGTAATATCTTTTTTTACGGCTTTTTCGGGAATATCGGTTTTATGTCAGGTCTATGGAATTACAAAGCCTGCAGGCCTGTCCCTGTTGCCATATTTTTCAGGCAAGCTTTTGCAAGGAATTATAGCCTTTGCCTTGACTCTTGCTGCAATAGCCATAGCAGGCGGGGAAGTGCCTGTGTTTATGCCAAACCCAACTTATGTATATAGCGAAAGATACTTGTTTGCAAGCTCTGTTACAGCAGTCGCATATTCAATGGTTGCACTTCTTTTGCTGATAAGCGTTATATGGCTGTGGGAGCTTATGAAAAATAAGGCTCGGCATCGGAGGCGATAACCTCAATATCAGTAAGATTTTCTTCGAGATAGGTTTTCAGAAAATCGCATATTGTGTTTTCTGTTTCAAAATGTCCTGCATCAATAAGATTTATTCCAAGCTCAAATGCCAGCTGTGCCTCGTGATGCTTTATATCAGAGGTTACATATACATCTGCCCCTGAATGGTAAGCGGAATATATCCCCTCTCCCCCCGAGCCTGTGCAAAGAGCAACTGTAGAAATTGTATCAGAGGGATTTCCCAGAGAGCGTATACTTCTGCAACCGAGAATGCTTTTAACAAGGCTTTTGAAATCCTCAAGCTCAACAGGGGTGTCAAGATAACCGACTCTGCCAATGTTGTCAATGGGGTTGCCCATTCCGTCTGTGCATTCTTCCTCAGTAAATCTGCGGACATCCTCAAGTCCAAGCTTGTCGGCAAGAATATCGTTCATACCGCCGTCTGCATGGTCAAGATTAGTATGGGCGGAATATACCGCAATATCGTTTTTGATAAGGGTACACAGAATACCCCCTAAAATATCATTTTCTACAATATTTTTAATTGGTGAGAAGATTAAAGGATGATGTGAAATAATCAGGTCTGCCCCTTGTTCAATGGCACGATTTACATTTTCCGATGTAACATCAAGGCAGATGAATACAGTTTCTACAATTTTATCGGGGTCCCCTACCATAAGTCCTACGTTGTCCCAGGACTCTGCAAGGCGGGTGGGTGCAAGCCGTTCTATAATATTTGCAACATCTTTTACTCTATACATAATAATCTCCATTCCTCTTTCTTTAAATTTTCTCAATTTCTTTCAGTAAGCTTTTGCAGTATTCAAGCTTGTTTTTTGAAGCCTCACTTTGAGAGGCTTCAAGTCCTTTAATCATTTTTTCTATTTTCCCTTTATGATTATCCAAATATTCTTCATAGTGCTCGGGCTTGTTTTCTATAATATGTCTGCCAAGATAAAGCTGGGCAGGGGTGGGCTTTGGTTCAATATTGCTTTGGGTGGGAGAAACCATAATTATATTATATATTTTCTCGTCTTCCTTTGCAAGAAGCTCACGGCAGATTTCCCATCCCTTTTCCCATAAAAATTCACGAAGCTCGGGGATAGAGGTCATAGGCTGAAGAATCAGATTAGTGGATTCTGTCAGCTTTTCTCTGCCTGCCTGCAGAATATTTGATATTACGATTCCGCCCATTCCTGATATGGCAATGGTGTCAGCCTCCCCCGGATTAAGGGTATCGAGTCCGGCACCAAGGCGCAGCTGTATTTTATCTTCAAGTCCATATTGGTTGAGGGTTCGCTCCGCTCGGGCGAGAGGCCCTTTTTCTATATCCGAAGCAATAGCGGTACTGCATACTCCTGTCATACAAAGAAAAACAGGGAGATATGCGTGGTCAGTACCAATGTCTGCAAAGCAGCTGCAAGGCTTTACCAGGGATGCAACCTTAAGCAGGCGGGGTGTAAGAACAGGTGGTTTTGTATACATTTTTTATTCCTCTTAATATAATAATCTTTGTTGACAGAATATAACAAAAATCCTTTTTTGTCAATACAAAAAAGGAAGCAGAGAGTTTTTGCAGAATATATATACTATAGATAAAAATGTGTTAAATGAAACAAAAAAGACGGATTTTTGTATAAAAGGAAGTGAATTGCTGTGAATATACGGGAGAGTCTGGAAAATAGGGAGAAGCAGTTTTTGTCAGAATATGCCGCAAAAAGCGGAGACAGCAAGGGTCGGGCAAGGACTGAAGAAAGTTGTGATATGCGGACGGATTTCCAAAGGGATAAGGACAGAATACTTCATTCCAAGGCGTTTCGTCGCCTGAAGCATAAAACTCAGGTTTTTCTCTCGCCGGAGGGGGACCATTACAGAACAAGACTTACCCATACTCTGGAGGTTTCCCAGATTGCACGGACAATCGCCCGTGCCCTTTCTCTTAACGAGGATTTAACAGAGGCTATAGCCTTGGGACATGATTTGGGACACACACCTTTTGGACACATGGGGGAAAGAGTTTTAAACAATATATGCAGTCATGGCTTCAGCCATAATGAGCAGAGCTTGCGAGTAGTAGATGTTCTGGAAAGAGAAGGGGGACTTAACCTTACATACGAGGTCCGTGACGGAATTTTGTGTCATACAGGAAGCCAAAAAGCATCTACTCTGGAGGGACAGGTGGTGGCTCTCTCTGACAAAATTGCATACATAAACCACGACATTGATGATGCCATAAGAGGCGGAGTGATTACCAATGAAGATATTCCCAAGGAGTTCTCAAAAGTGTTGGGGGACCGACATTCACAGCGTATAAACACTATGATTTGGGCAATCGTGAAGGAGAGCCACAGCAAGCCCTGTATTTCAATGGCAAAGGAAGCCGAGGATGCAATGATGGGCTTGAGGGAATTTTTGTTTGAAAATGTATATATATCTTCAGAGCCAAAAATAGAAGAGAAAAAAGCAAAAGGAATATTAGAGGGACTTTATAAAACATATACGGAAAAGCCTGAACTTATTCCCGAAAACGCCCGCAGATTGAGCTGCAGCGATGATGTGGAGGTTCTTGCCCGTGACTATATAGCGGGAATGAGTGACCGCTATGCAGTGGGGAAATTTTCAGAGTATTTTGTCCCCAGGTTCTGGCAATTTTAAAATAAAAAAAGGAAATATAAAAATTGTGTCGAATTATCAAAAAGCGAGGAAAGTGAGGTGAGGGAAGTGGCAGAAACAGATTTTCAGGATTTTATAGACCAGGTAATTGAAAGAAATGATATTACAGAGGTAATATCGGAATATGCCAAGGTTAAGCGTGTAGGCAACAGGTTTGCGGCACTTTGCCCTCTTCACAACGACAAAAAGTCGCCCTCTCTCTCCATTTCTCCCGACAAACAGTTGTTTCATTGCTTTGGCTGCGGAGCAGGAGGGAATGTAATACATTTTATTATGGCGGCAGAGCATCTTGATTTTATGGATGCCCTTAAATTCCTTGCTGACAGAGGAAAGATTCCTGTGCCTGAATTTAAGAATTCTCCCTCGGGAAAGAGAGAGAGCACAGATAAAAAACAGCTGATATATAGCCTCAATGCAGATGCGGCAAGATATTTTTATTCAAATCTTGCAGGGGAAAAGGGCAAGGATGCCCTTGCATATTTAAAGAACAGAGGCATAAAGAATTCTACAATTAAGATGTTTGGGCTGGGATATGCCCCCGAGGGGTGGACAGGACTTATTGACCACCTAAAGGAAAAAGGCTACAAGGAGCATGATATATACGAGGCGGGACTTGCAAAGGTTCGGGATAACGGCACCTACTATGATGCCTTTTATGACGGGCGTGTTATGTTTCCCATTATAAATGTACAAGGGAATATAATCGGCTTTGGCGGAAGAATTATGACCGAAAAAAGCAATACGGGTAAATACCTGAACTCCCCTGAAACCATTGTGTTTAAAAAGAAAGAAAACCTTTTTGGATTAAATCTTGCAAAGAACGACAGGTCAGGACGGCTTCTTTTGATGGAGGGTTATATGGATGTTATATCTCTTCATCAGGAGGGTATAACAAATGCGGTGGCATCTTTGGGGACTGCTTTTACAGATGAACAGGCAAAGCTTGTTAAGCGATATGGGGGAAAGGCAGTTTTATGCTATGACTCGGATGAGGCAGGAAAGAAAGCCACTCTTCGTGCAGGAGAAATTCTGTCGAAGCATGATATAAAGACCCGTGTCCTGACAATTGATGGGGGAAAAGACCCTGATGAATTCGTTAGGAAAAAAGGGGGAGATATGTTCCGCATACTTGCGGATTCCGCAAAGCCCTTTATTGAGTATAGGATTGACGAAATCCAGAAACAATATATCGCAAACGACGGAAGTGCTGAATTTTTGGGACCTGAAGAGGTACTTGAGTTCACCGAGGCTGCGGCAAAGGTTCTGGCGGAGATTGAAAGCCCTGTAGAGTATGAAATTTATGTGAAAAGGGTTTCTGAAAAAACAGGAATATCACAGGAGAGCCTGACGGCTACTGTTGCAACAATAAAGAGAGGGATGAATGCAGAAGCGGGACGGCGGGAAGAGGCTGCTGTCAGAAATCGGCAAAGGGCGGAGGAGCGCTCTGCTGAAACGGACATTAAAACCTTTAATGCAGAGAAGCTGTTATTGTCCCTGCTTTGCGACAATGATGTATACAATATAGCCTGCAGAAAAGAGATTACCCCGGAGCTTTTTTCAAATGGGGTGCACAGACGGCTTGCCCGGGCGATTTTTAAAATGTACGAAGAAGCAGGACAAGCTGATGTTAATATGATTTTAGAAAGCTTTGATGAAGAGGAAAGAGGAAATATTGCCAGGCTGTTTCTTGATGATAAAAATGTATTTGACAAAAAGCGGGCTTGTATACTTCCCATAGAAACCATACTTGATACACAGCAAAGGCTGGCACAGAATCAGATGCTTGAGAGCGGAGATTTACAGAAGCTTAACGAAATGTTGAAAAAATCGGCAAAAGCCAAAAAGAATAACGGAACATATCGAAAAGGAGGCAACATATAATGGAAGAAGAAAAGGTTGTAAAAAAACAGAACAGAAAAACCGTGCTCCAGAGTCTTTTAGAGCAAGGCAAAAAGACAGGAATGCTGGAGTATAAAGAGGTAAATGACAAGCTTGAGGAGCTTGAACTCGACGCTGAACAAATCGAAAAGATGTTTGAGTATCTGGAAAAGCACGGGGTTGAAATTGCAGGCAGTATTGATGATGACGATATCGAGCTTGACGATGAAGATTTACAGATAAGCCAGGAAGAGCTTAACGATATGTCTGTTCCCAGCGGTGTCAGCATTGATGACCCTGTAAGAATGTACCTTAAGGAAATCGGAAAGGTTGACCTTTTGTCCAGTGACGAAGAAGCGGAGCTTGCAAGAAAGATGGCAGACGGCGACAGAGCGGCAAAGAAAAAGCTTGCCGAGGCAAACCTGCGTCTTGTTGTAAGCATTGCTAAAAGATATGTTGGAAGAGGTATGCTTTTCCTTGACCTTATTCAGGAGGGAAACCTGGGGCTTATTAAGGCGGTTGATAAGTTTGATTATACCAAGGGTTATAAGTTCAGTACCTATGCTACATGGTGGATAAGACAGGCTATAACAAGAGCGATTGCTGACCAGGCAAGAACAATTCGTATTCCTGTTCACATGGTTGAAACCATAAACAAGCTTGTTCGTGCATCAAGACAGCTTGTACAGGAGCTTGGACGTGACCCTCTCCCCGAGGAAATTGCAAAAGAGGTAAATATGCCTATTGATAAGGTAGGAGAGATAATGAAGATTGCACAAGAGCCTGTTTCCTTTGAAACCCCAATCGGCGAGGAGGAGGACAGCCACCTTGGAGATTTTATTCAGGATGAAGAGGCTCCTGCACCATCTGATGCGGCTACCTTTACTTTGCTTAAGGAGCAGTTGGTTGAGGTACTCAGTACCCTGACGCCAAGAGAAGAAAAGGTGCTTCGTCTTCGTTTTGGACTTGATGACGGACGGGCAAGAACTCTTGAAGAGGTTGGAAAGGAATTTGATGTCACCCGTGAGCGTATACGCCAGATAGAGGCAAAGGCGCTCAGGAAGCTTCGTCATCCCAGCAGAAGCCGTAAGCTAAAGGATTATCTTGAATAATTTTGACAATGTATTATATATATGCTATAATACATTTACATCAGGTTTTGATGTAGGGTTCGGCGGTTTCCGACGAACCGCAAAACACTCTTTATACAATATGAATATTATATTTTGAAAGGAATTGATTAGTTTTGGATCCGTTGCCCCCGCAACCTATTTTGTTAGTTTTAATTTTGTTAACAGTATTTGCTGTTGTTAATACAATAGCAAGAACAGCAATTGTAGCTGTAAGCGATGCCTGGCTCAAGCAAGAAGCCGAGGACGGCAATAAATCGGCAAAGCGGTTGAGCGCCTTTCTTGAGGGAAACTCTGCTAAAGCAATAGACTCTCTTGAATTGGCTGAAACTGTATTTGCTATTGCCATAAGCAGCTTCTCCTTCTTCTTGATGTATGGTCCGATAAATGAGTTTATAAGAAATCTGTTTAAGTTATCAGAAACTTCATTTTTGGTACATATCATAGGGACTATTGTGAATATCTTTGTTATATGCTTTGTTTATGCTGTAATAGTGGTTCTTGTTCCCAGAAGAGTTGCAACCAAAAATTCAGAAAAGCTTTCATTGAAAATGCTTGGATACACAAAATTTATCTGTGGAGTTATGAAGCCTTTTATGGGAATTAACTCGTTTTTTGCAAGAATAATCTCAAGATTATTCGGAGTAAAAGAAGAGGATATGAACGAAGAGGTCACAGAGGAAGAAATAAGAATGCTTGTAGATATTGGTTCAGAAAGCGGAGCCATTGATGATGACGAAAAGCAGATGATTCATAACATTTTTGAAATGGATGATAAGCCTGTTGAGGAAATAATGACCCACAGAACAGAGGCGTGTATACTTTGGGTAGAGGATGGAATTGATAAGTGGAAGGACTTTATTGACGAAACCAACCATACCCGCTATCCTGTGTGCGGAGAGAGTATAGATGATGTTGTGGGAATTGTGTCCACCCGTGATTTTTACAGAATGCTGCTGAAAGGAAATCAGGATGTTAAGTCAATTATAAGAGAGGCATTTTTTATTCCCGATTCAATTAAAGCAGATGAGCTTTTCTCTAAAATGCAGAGAGAGAACGCCCACATGGGAATTGTAATGGATGAGTACGGAGGTTTTCAGGGAATAGTAACCCAGGAGGACTTGATTGAGGAAATCGTAGGGGAGCTTTACAGCGAATATGATGAACCTGAAATTGAGGAAAAGGAAATAGTTCAGATTGACGAAACCACTTGGGAAATCTGCGGTTCTGTTTCCATAGAAGAGGTTGAGGAAGCTCTTGATATAAAAATAGAAGAGGGCGATTATAATACCTTTGCAGGACTTGTGCTGAATGAGCTTCAGGCTATTCCCGCAGACGGAGAGGTTGTAGAGCTTGAAACAAACCGTATGGCTATAAAGGTTACTTCTGTTTTAGAGCATAGAATAGAAAAAGCGACGGTTGTTGTCCTTCCAAAGCCTGACGAGGACGAGGAAGACCAGGAAGAAACCGAAAAAGATGAATAAAGCATAACAAAAAACCGAGGCGCTCCTAAATGGAGAAGCCTCGGTTTTTTATACAAATTATAATTCGTCATTCATATGGCGTTTTATATAAGCAATATAATCATTCCAGTCGTGTCTTGAAACAAAATGCATTCCGTCTCTTCTGTGGTAGGCAATTCTGCCCTCATGGTATACGTCCCCCGCCTTTGGAAGTCTGTCTTCGCAAACAAGACCTGTATAGCCCATCTTTTCGTAATACTCTGATGCGGCAAGAGCTGATAAAAATTCAGATGTGGGATCTGCCCAGTCGTCATATTCTGCAGAAGCAACATACACAAATCTCGGTGCAATTGTTGCAAGGAGAAAATGCTGGTCAAAGCCTACAGGTACATTTGTTTCCTTAAATGCCATATAGTTTTTGCAGTACCAGGCGGGCGCACCATCTAACATAGTGCTTATACACTCACCTGTTTCATAGTATCCAACTTCTCCTTTTGCGCCCATACAACCCCGGGCGATTGCTGCACCGCTGCAACCCGAGCAGTTAGAGAAGACATAACGAAATCTCTCGTCAAGCATACCCACAACCAAAGCCATCTTTCCGGTCCTTGAGTGTCCGATAATAGCAGCCTGATTTAAATCAAGCTCCGGAAGAGTTTGCGCATAGTCCATAACCCTCATTGTTGCCCAAGCCCATATTCCGATTAAGCCGGAGCCATTGGGCTTTTCTCTGCCGTTCTTCAGCAATACAGCGCCAAGCTTATCTGTAGGCTCGGCATCGGAATGGGTAAGGTTGGTGTAGCAAAATGTAAGTATATCCACATCCTGCTCGGCTATCTCCTCTCCGGGCAGATAACGGTTTGGAATATCGTCATATATACCTGCAAAGATAAAAAACGGTCTTTTCTTTCCGTCTTTATGCAAAAGACGATGAACTGTAAAGGTGTGAGAGCCAAGCTCTGTGGTGATTGTAATGTCAACGCTTGAATGAACAGCCTTGCCGCCAACATACCTTCTTTCGATTATCTTTGGCTCGGAAACATCCATGGTGTATTCAATGTCGGGCAAAAAGCCATACTCGTTTTCCTGTAAAAGATTTACCATTTCTTCTCGGGAAAGAAAATCAGGTAAATTTCTTTCTTTTAAAAGCTCGTGAATATTCATACATACCACCTCGATTTCAATTTTCGCAGTAATGGTATCACAAAAAAATATAAATGTCAATTGAAAAAATATAATGTTATTTAAATTTAAAAACAAAATTGAAATTTTGTATATTTTTAATTGCATAATTTTACTAAATATGATAGAATATGAATAAAGATGGCATAAATAGTTATAGTAAGAAATTTTTGAATTATATATAACCCATAGGAGGAAAAGAAAATGGGAAACAGTATTAACTATTCGTACGAACAACTTAAAAAATTCTGTACGGATGCTTTTGGGAAGTTTGGATTTGATGAAAAAGAGTGCGAAATTATCGTAGATGTTCTTTTGACAAGTGACCTTTACGGAATTGAATCTCATGGTATGCAGAGATTGGTTCGGTATCATAAAGGTATTGAAAAAGGTCTTATCAAGGTAGATGCAAAGCCGGAAATCGTTTTTGAAACCCCTGTGTCAGCAGTTATCGAGGGTAATGACGGTATGGGTCAGCTTCTTGGTTATAAGGCGATGAACATTGCCATAGAAAAAGCGAAAAAAACAGGTATGGCAGTTGTTACCGTGCGTAACTCCAACCACTACGGAATTGCAGGCTACTACGCAAAAATGGCGTGCAAGGAAGGACTTATTGGTATGTCTATGACAAATTCCGAGGCTATTATGGTTCCTACATTCAGCAGAAAAGCAATGCTGGGCAGTAACCCCATTGCAATTGCTATGCCGGCAGAACCCTATGATTTCTTCTTTGATGCATCAACAACAGTGGTTACACGGGGAAAATTGGAAATATACAATAAGCTTCAAAAGCCTCTTCCTCAAGGCTGGGCACTTGACAAAAATGGTAAGGGAACCTCTGATGCAGGCGATGTTCTTAAAAATATAGTTGCAAAAGCAGGTGGCGGAATTATGCCTCTTGGCGGGGAGTTTGAGCAGAGCGGCGGTCACAAGGGCTATGGCTACGGAATGCTTTGCGAAATATTTACTTCAATTCTGTCAATGGGTCTTACCTCTAACCATACTCACCAAAACGGCAAGGGCGGAACCTGTCATGGTTTTGTTGCAATCAATCCTGCAGTATTCGGGGATGCAGACGCAATCCGTGAACACCTTTCCACTCTTCTGCGTGAGCTTCGTGAAGCTCCCAAGGCAGAGGGTGCAGAGAGAATTTATACTCACGGGGAAAAGGAAGTTTTCGCTTATGAGGACAGACTTAAAAACGGCATAGATGTAAATATCAATACCGTTGCAGAAATGGTTGATTTGTGTAATTATCTTGAGATGAACGTTAAAGAATATTTGGGAGAAGAAGCAGAGAAGCTGGTTCTTCGACAAAGTTCCTATGATATGTAAATAAAGAATGTTTCTGGATTTACATAAATCATCACAATAGTAACTTAAAAAGCACATATAACTGAAAAAAGACACCCTCGGGTGTCTTTTTTCTGACTTTCATGTTCATAATAGATTCAACAGATTTTAGCTAAATTTTGCAACAAGCTGCAAAGCGAAATTATTGCTTCGCAATAGCTAAATTGTTTCTAAAGAAACAGCTAAATTAAATTCGCTTTTAGCTGACGATAAGTCAATTTAGCTAGGTCGTAATTTAGCGTGCGTTAGCACATTTAGCTCGCGTTAGCGAATTTAGCTGAAAAAAGCGTACTGAAATTTTCAGTACGCTTTTTTCATGGCTGCCTGACTAGGATTTGAACCCAGACAAAGTGAGTCAGAGTCACTTGTGCTAACCATTACACTATCAGGCAAAATAATGGTGCGAGCAGTGGGACTTGAACCCACACGCCATAAGCACACGCCCCTCAAACGTGC
>JAFSDQ010000012.1 GCA_017436135.1 Clostridia bacterium
AGCTCGATTATACCCTTGTTGAGATAATCAGTCATCTTCTTACAACCATCCTTTGTGATAGCTGCACCGATTTCCCATCTGCAACCAAAGCCCTGACCCATAATAAAGGTATCAACCTGGAAGGTCATATTTTCTTCAAGCTTGTAGTCAGAGATTGTTTCCATCCAGGGAGCCTCAACCTCTATCATACCTGTACCATGACAGGGGCCATATACATAGCTATCTTTAAAGCCGTTATCAACATACATATTATAGAAGCCTTTAGCAACATCAGATGCTATAACACCTGCCTTGAGCTGGCTGATTGTCCAGTCGTGAGCTTCTTTACAGAATTCAACAACTCTTCTTCTCTCGCCCTCAAGCTTGCCCATAACAACGGGAAGACCGATTGCAGGAGAGTAACCATCAATTTTAGCAGAAAGGTTAAGCTGAACAATATCGCCCTTGTTGATTGTTCTGTAACCACTTCTTGAAATAGCGTGGCTTGTGGACTTTTCGCTGAATACATACATAGGAAGACCCTCATATTCTGCGCCTTCCTCGTATATAACTCTTTGAGCAACACCAACCATCTGAAGCTCTGTTACGCCGGGCTTGAGCTGACGGATAACTTCGTCAGTTGCAAGGTCAACGATACGGAAGCCTTCCTGGATACAAGCAAGCTCGTTTGCACTCTTGATTTTACGGAGTTCAACCATAATTTCGTTGCACTTAACGATTTCTGCCTTGGGGAAGCTGTCCTTAAGACCTTCATAAATCGGAAGTGTGCATTCAACATAGCTTCCAAGACCGATTTTAATATTTTCGCCCTTTACACCGATTGCGTTAAATACATCCTTAAAGGAGTCAGCGTGAAGCTCGGGATAAGAGGGGTCAGCTGATTCTCTGAATTCTCTGAGACAGAAAATCTTGTCCATCTTTGCAACATCCTGTGCGAAGATGATACACTCGGGACCTACCATCAATGCAGCATCACCGTTTGCGGCAATTGCAACACCGGCACGCTCAAAAAGCGGCCAGAAGCCTGAAAAATATCTTGCATTTGCATAGTCTGACTCGGTTGAGCAAACAACCATAACATCAAGACCTTTTTCCTGTACGAGCTTTGCAGCTCTCTGAATTCTTTCTTTGTACTCATAATCCGGGATACAAATTCTACCCATTTTAAAATCCTCCTTAATGCTTTTTTGCCTTTTTTCTTTAATTATAACATAAAACAGATTTTTGTATTTAAAATATATTAAATATTTTTTGTACAATATTAAAAATATTTAATATTGATACAATATATTATAGCGGATTATTTTTCTAAAAGAGGTCTTTAAATAATGGCATCTGTATTGTGCTGTGATTACAATATTTATATATAATTAAAATTATATTAAAGTTCAAAAAAATATAGTTTAAAGCCTTGACATAAGGGTGGCTAAATGTTATAAATAAAGCGTAAAAATTCAAATTTCGTATTACCGCCATGAGGAGTGTGGTCAAAATGTATAATCTGCTTAATGACATACTGAAACAGAGAGATATTCCGCCGCTTCTTTCGAGGGAAGAAATGATGGATATACTGCACCGTGAGGAGTATGGCTATATGCCGCCAAAGCCTGACAAGACAAGCTATAACAAAGAAATTGTTTTCGGAAATTTCTGTGCAGGCAAGGCAACCCTTAACAAGGTTGAAATTACAAGCGAAATCAACGGCAAAGCGTTTACCTTTCCTTTGTATGTAACCCTTCCCGCCGCAGAGGGTAAATTTCCGTTTTTTATTCACATAAATTTTCGCGATACTGTTCCCGACAGATATATGCCTACAGAAGAGCTTATTGATAACGGTTTTGCAGTGCTTTCGTTCTGTTATAGGGATGTTACTGCAGATAACGGTGATTTTACAGACGGTCTTGCGGGAGTTCTGTATGAGGACGGCAAGCGTGGAGAAACTGATGCGGGAAAGCTGGCCATGTGGGCATGGGCGGCACACAGAGCTATGGACTATGCTGAAACCCTGGATTGTCTTGATAAATCCTGTGCTATAGTATGCGGACATTCCCGACTTGGTAAGACCGCGCTTCTTACTGCCGCAACGGATGAGCGTTTTGCGTTTGCACATTCCAACGATTCAGGCTGCTCTGGTGCTGCCATTACAAGAGATAAACAGGGGGAAAACGTAAAGGATATTTGCAAGTTGGCATCTCACTGGTTCTGCAAGAATTACTGCAAATATGCAGAAAACGAAAAGGAAATGCCATTTGACCAGCATTATCTTGTGGCATCTATAGCACCAAGGTATGTAAGTATCGGAAGTGCCGAAGAGGATACATGGGCATGCCCAACCTCCGAAATGCTGACTTGTGTGGCGGCAAGCCCTATGTATGAGAAGCTTGGCAAAAGCGGGTTTGTATGCCAAGACAGACTGCCTGCTGTTGGCGATGTCTACCACGAGGGATGTATAGGATATCACTTGCGCAAGGGCGTGCATTACTTTGGCAGAGAAGATTGGCACAGACTTATAGAGTTTGTAAATTTACATAGAGGAGAACTGTAAAAGTAATAGAAAAAAGATGACTTATTACATAAAAATTGTTTTAATAGCAATTAAATTTATTAGGAGGAATTTATTATGTCAAGCTACAAGGTAAAAGAAACCCCGGGAGATGTATCCTGGTTTATGAATGACCGATTTGGTATGTTTATACACTTTGGTTTATATTCAATGCCGGCAAGGCATGAATGGGTAAAAAAGTTAGAGTGTCCCACTGAAGAAAAGTATGACCTTTACTTCAAACATTTTAATCCGGATTTACTGGATGCAAAGGAGTGGGCGAGAGCGGCAAAAGCTGCGGGAATGAAGTATGCTGTTCTTACCGCAAAGCACCATGAGGGGTTTTGTCTTTTTGACTCCCAGTATACCGATTATAAGGTTACAAACACCCCTTACGGAAAGGATATTGTAAAGGAATATGCAGATGCCTTTCGTGCAGAGGGTTTGCGTGTGGGTATTTATTATTCTCTTCTTGACTGGCATCATCCGGATTACCCCATTGACTGGATGCATCCCCGCCGCAGAGACGCTGATGCTGAAGAGCAAAATAAGGGAAGAGATATAAAAAAATACGCAGAATATATGCGCAATCAGGTGAGAGAGCTTCTTACCAATTATGGCGATATAGATATTTTCTGGTTTGATTTTACCTATAGCGAAAGACCAAGTGCAGAAGAGCTGAAAAAGTATTATCCGCCCGTAACAATTAAAGATTGGATGGAGGGAAAAGGTCCGGAGGACTGGGAAAGCGAAAAGCTTATAAAAATGATGAGGGAAATCAGACCCAACATAATCATCAATAACCGTACAGGAATTGACCAGGATATATGGACCCCTGAACAGTCAAAACCAATCCAATGGGTTCGGCATCCCCAGACAGATGAGCTTGTTCCCTGGGAGGCATGCCAGACATTTTCAGGCTCGTGGGGATATTACAGAGATGAAATGAGCTGGAAGACCCCGAGAATGCTTATAGAGCTTTTGATAAATATGGTAAGCTACGGCGGTAATATGATTATGAATGTAGGTCCAACTGCACGGGGAAATTTTGATGAGCGTGCAGAGGAAGCACTTAAAGTATACGAAAAGTGGATGAAGTTTAACGGACGGTCTATTTACGGATGTACAATGGCAGAGCCGGAGTTCAAAGTCCCCGATGGGTGCAGACTTACCCAAAGTATGGATGGAAAGCGTATGTACATACATCTTTTAGAGTACCCCCTTAAAGCTTTGCCTTTAGAGGGTTTTGGCGGTAAGGTTGAATATGCACAGTTCCTGCACGATGCAAGTGAAATTTTTATAACAGAGACGATAGTAAAGGAAATGGGTGACGATACCAAAGATGAAAAAAGCAAGGTGTATCTGCAAATACCACCGCTTCAGCCCAATCAGACAATTCCTGTAATTGAATTGTTCTTAAAATAACTAAAAAGTATAGAAATTCAGCCCGCTGAAGGGTCGAGGTTGATAAGAGGCGGTATTGCCACAAAAATTGTTCTTTTAATAAAAATATGCACCTCCAAAAGTGTCTGACTTTGGGGGTGCATATCATTTCGATAGGATTTTTTATTTTAGATGTTTTATTTGCTTTTAATCTGTCAATGCCGACATATCACAAACATAGACCTTGCGTTGCTTTCCGTCATAGCCGTTAAATGCCACATAACGCCAGTCATAGCTCCATGCAGGATGAGGGTCCAGTCTGAAATTCTCTTCCAGTTCGGTTTTCGTCATAATTCTGATAATCTCGGTTTCCGTGTGTTTTTCGATGTCAATCCAACGAATAGGAACAGACCCGTCATCGTATACCTTGGAATCCAGAGTGAAGTATGAATCTGTGAGTATATGCGAGCCGTCTTTTGAAATGGTAGGATGACCCGAGCCCCAGATATCGTCCATTATTGGACGCAAATCACTTCCGTCCCAACAAAAGCTTACAAACTTGATATGGTCGCTGTTATGGCGAAGGTTCATAGTTATATGTTTACTGTCCGGATGCCAGTTTACATGATGTCCCCATTTTGCCCATTCTCTGTAGTGAAGGGCAAGCTTGATGTTGCTGCCGTCAGCGTCAGAGGTAAAGAGCATATTTCTTCTAGGAAGGTCGCCGTTGCTTACCCAGCGGACAATATACATTATCTTTTTGCCATCAGGGCTCCATTTCGGCATCCAGCCGTAGAACTGACCATCTTTAAACTCGTCAGGATTTTCTATTGCCGCATCAATCAACTGCGCAAAAGACACAAGCATTTTGCACTCGCCTGTTTCCAGGTTGGTAAGATAAAAGCCGTCATCTGTGGGATAGTTTCCGTTTCGAACCATTTTGTCGTCGGGGACCATTACACCGTATCCCCATTGGTGAAAACGCCCGTTAACCAGATTGTGAGTGATTGCAAACTTGTGGTCAGGCGAGAGCATATCTATGCCCTTGCTGTTAAGGTGCTGTTTCTCTCCTGTCATAATATTAAGCTTTACAACATACGGCTCCCATGTGTCGGTGTCAAGGTCGTTGTAGCATATAGTGCGGTTGCCGCACCATTGAGCGTGAGCGCCAACCTGCAAGCCCCAGCCCTTTGTTGAGGCAATTATCTTTTCTTCACCCGTGTCAAGGTCTACAAGTAATATATCTGCACTATCGCCAGGCTCGTTAAGGTGATCTTCATACGGGAGTATACTGGCTACGAGATAACGATTATCAGGGGAGATAGGCGATGTGTCAAAGAAATAATGAATTGCCCCCGGATGATTGGGAGTTACACAACATACAGGTACCTTAGGTGAAAATTTTGTATACTGTGGAAATGCAGAAAAGTTCATATATTCACACCTTTCCGACACAAACAAAGCCACACGATGTCCGTGTCTATTTCTTGATAAATTCTATTTTACTACTATTCATATAATTTTGCAAGCCCTCTAATACAAGAGGGCTTGCAAAATTATTAGTCGTTGTTAACAGTCATATCGCCTTTATATTCCTTCTGTGTTGTATATTCAGGGTCGAGAACTGTACGGAATTTCTGACCAAGGTTCAAGCCGTTTGCAACTAGCTCGTTCTGGAGTTTAGCTACATCAAGGTCGCGGAGACGAACGTCTTCTTTGATAGACATAGCAGCAGCAGTACCTGCAGCTTCACCCAGGGACATACAGCACATAACAAGACGAGTGCCTGACTGACCCGGGATATCGGCAGAAAGGTTTCTGCCGGCTGCAAGAACGTTCTCAAGACGAATAGGTACCAATGAACGATAAGGAATATCGTAGTAGTAAACACCGTCAGGAATACATTCTTTCATATTTATGCGGGGAAGACCATCTTCGGGCGGTCTCTGGGAACCCCAACCTGCGCGGTTTGAAATGTAGCCTTCTCTGCCATCGGGAAGAGTACCCTTAATCCACTTGGGATTACCTGCAGCTTCAAAGCCGTGGAGGTCGAATCCGTGCTGACTGATAGAGATAACATCATCAAACTTACGGGCATAAGCGATATCCATACCGGAGAAGATATACTCACCGATGATTCTGCGGCTCTCGCGAACACCGAGCAGTGAGCCGGTGTAGCCAAGGTAAGCCTTTTCAAAGCCGGGAACATTCTCGCGGATGAAGTCTGTAAGCATAATAGCCTGTTCACGGCCTTCGATATACATACGGGTCAAATCCTTGTTGTCTGTGGGGAAGCAGTTGCGAGAGTGGGCAAAGCAGATGCTCACTTCGTCCATACCACAGTGCTCGGGTCGGCCCGGAACGTGTGTAATCCAGTTAAGGTGGTTATCAACCTCATAAGCGAGCTTGCCATCCTTTAATGATTGAGCAATCATTCTGATCCACTGGGGGTCATTTTTAGCAAGGTCACTTGCAAGATACTTATCATAATCAACACCGCCCATGGTAAATTCAAGAGAACAAGCCATAGACATATTATCCTCTTCGCGACCGGTTGCAGTTTCGCCGCCGCCGAAGAATACCAGGTCAGCATCGCCTGATGCATCTACGAAACGCTTACCTAATATTGCCTGATGTCCGGTCTTTGTATGTATAATGATACCCTTTACTTCGTTACCGTCAACAATAGTATCAACAAGAGGGGTAACGAGAAGCAAGTCACTGCCGTACTTGTTTATCATTCTGTCAAATACAAGCTTGTGTGATTCGGGATTTGTGTTTCTTCTGCGCAAACCACCGATTTCGTCCATTATTGTGAAGAACTCTTCGCCAAGACCTGAAACAAAGTCAAGGGGAATATTAACAATACCCATAGTAGCAAGTCCGCCGAGAGCAGAAGTATTCTCTATAAGAATTGTTTTAGCGCCCGCTCTCGCAGCAGCAAGAGCAGCACCTGTGCCTGCCATACCTCCGCCTACTACTACAACATCATATTCTCCATAAATGGGAATAAGCTTGGTCATATAAACAAATTGATTATCTTTTAATTCATAACCTACCATTTTTCTACACCTTTTCCTTTCTTTCAATAGCTTCTGCCTGACAATTCCTGTAGCATCTGCCGCATCCAATACATTTGTCCGCATCAATATTTACTGATACATTTTCCTGTATGGATATTGCATCTACAGGACACTCATACACACACATCAGGCATAGTTTGCACCCACCTACAACTTGATAATAATAGTTCAAATTTATCACCTCTATTATTTAATTGTGTATTCATTATACATTGTATAATCAGAAAAGCAAATGAACACGATTCTCTTTTATTTGCACTATTTTCTCATAGTGTTACCTTGACAACTGAAATTTAAGTGCTATAATTGATTAGTATAGGAGGTGTAGTCACAATGAGATTAGTGAGTCTGTCAGACATAAGAAAAACAGATTTTTATATAGGTCGGATTTCTTCGGCCTATCGTACGCCAACATACAAAATTTTAAACAACAAAGGCCGTACAGCCAACGGTTTTCTTTTGGTTGAAAAAGGCGAGTTTCTTTATGAGTGGAATGACGAAAAAGTGCGTTTGAAACCTGGTTCATTGATTTATCTGCCATGCGGCTCAAAGCATATTCTGACTATTACAACGGAGGAAGCCGCTTTTACTGACATCAGGTTTACTATGCTTGATTGTAACGGAGAATCAATCATTTTTTCCACCACACCTTTTGTATTCGAAGAAAAAGTAAAACAGCATGTGATTGACAATATTCACGATTTAACTAATGAATTTTGTCGCTTTAGCAACGCACTTCGACGGCTCACCCTGCTTTCCTCTATATTAGATGAGCTTACAGCTGAATATGAACATACACTTGACGCAAGGATTGCCCCTATTTTGAACTATTTGAACGAGCATTGCAACGAGAAAATCAACTGTGATGAACTCAGCAAACTATGTTATCTCAGCAAATCTCAAATGTATAAGATTTTTAAGAAAAAAATCGGCTGCAGCCCGATTGAGTACCGCAACCGACTTTTGCTGGAAAAGGCCTGCGAGCTTTTGTGTACCAAGGAATATTCTGTACAAGAAGTGGCTAATGTTCTTGGGTTTGAAAACGCGTATTACTTTAGCCGATTGTTTAAAAAACACTTTAATATTCCGCCGTCAAAGTATTAAGAGAACGCCGTAAGTTGCAGAAATGTCATAGCACGCATGGCATTGCGGAAAAAGGAAAAATCTGCCGAATATAACTCCAATAAGCAAATACAACAGAAAAAAGACAATTTTTAGGACAATACATCCTTATCTGGTTGTGGCCAAATGAGTTTTTCTCTTTTTTGGCAAATCACTTCAGTGGGAATTTGTCTATAAAATCATTGTGTTCTCTGTAATGGAAAAGAGCAAAGTTCAGGGTATAATCAAGCTGACGGAGCTTCCAGTTAAGAGCTTTTTCGTCGCAGGCATATTCCATGCTGGGCTCCCAGCCAAGACGTGAATCGGTATTTACAACGGGAATTGTATCTTCAACGTTCTTTTTCTCGCGGAGCAGAAGAGCCTCTATTTCATCAAGAATTTTTGTGGCGTTTTCTCTTGTCTGTGAAATGTTAAGCTTTTGCTTGAGGATAAAGAAGTTCTTGTTGTTTATTACAGTTTGAACAGAATGATACATAAATTCCCCAAGAGCAGTAAGTTTGATTAGCTCACGATTTGGATTTTCGCATTCTTTAAGAATATTTATTCCGTCAAGGAGTAAGGCAGACATTCTTTCAAGGGAGGCAAGCTCTTCAAAAATCCTGACACCTGTGAGGGAGCTTCCCTTTTCGTGATGCATATTAACATCAAGGGTCGTATATTCGGCATAGTATATTCTGTTGCCAAACATAGCCTTTGTATCGTCAGGCTTCTTGCCTCTGTCAAAGGTGTTCTCAAGCCAGAAGGGATAAGAGGGGCCTATGCGAAAGGCTCCGTATTGGTCCTCATTGGTTGGGACATAGTGGAGGATAGCCTCGTCAAAACATTGGAAGGCACGTTTAACCGATTCGGCATTATCCGCGCCATAATCTCGGATAACTAAAGCATCAAGGATTTTTGCAGGTGACTTGCCCCCTGTAAAGAACATCTGTTTCTCAATCTCTGAAATAATAGAGGGCTGAAAACCATAGTGTATGTTTTCTTCAATACCTGTCAGCCCCCAATCCTCGTGGGCTTTCAGCATTGCCTCATATCTTTTTATCCATTGTCCCGGCATTGGCTCATAAGGAACAACCCCAAAATCCCATGTGCGCCCCGATGACTGTGCGTTGGCATACAGCCGGGTTCCGCGTTTTTTGGCGGCAATTGCTTCGCTTATAAAATATTCCCCGGGGCCTGCAAAGGACAGAGAATAATCTACAACTGTTTCCACAGCATTTCCAAGTCTGTATTGGTGGAACATATCCCATGTGGGCTCAAGAGAAATACCCTCGGGGAGATTTTCTATAAATTCAAGTCTGTTTTTTTCGGGGGTAAAGCCCCAGTTATATGTTGAAAAAATAATTTCTGCATTTTCAGAATACTTGCGTACCGCATTTCGTATAAGCTCAATCCATTCGGGATAGTCATAGCAGGGCCAGCTTCCTGTGGGCGGCTTTCTTCGGGGAAGATTTTCCGGAGCCGGTGTCCTGTAGGATTCTGCGTTTGGGTCCTTGCTTGGAAATTCTGTACACTCTCCAACGAGAACAATTCCCGCAAGGTCGGGACAGACTTCAAAAAGCTCACCGTACAGTTTGTCATAGTACTCCTGTGCCCCGGGGTCTCCCGGAGCTTTTGCGTGGGGACACGACAGCTTTACAAGTAGGTCAATTCCGTATTTTTTTGCACGCTTTCCTAATAAATTCAAGTCTATGCGGTCTTTTCTGTTGGTTGTGTATGCGTCCTCAAGCCATAAATACAAAGTGTCCATACCAAGATGTGCCATGTGGGCAAAGCCCTCATCTATATATTCATACATTCCAAAGGGCATCAGGCTTGTTCTTCTGAAAAAAACGGCTTTTCTCTCTGTAACCCCTGTTTCTATAAAGGGCGCCTTGCGGATATTCATTACATCCTCAAGGTGATATAAGCCTTGTGCGACACCTCTTTCGTCAGCGCCCTCAAGCAGAATTCCCGACTCTGTTATGGTGATGCGATAGCCCATATATCCCTGTGCAGCTCCGAGATTATCGGAAAGACGCATTACTATCGCCCCCTCATCCCTTGTTGCGGTGCGTGTCACCATTGAGGATACATTCATAGAAACAAACAGGTAGTCCTCAAAATCCCGTGCAGCTGTCATTATTACGTCACTTGCATCTTTAGGGACAACAAGCAGGATGCCGTCATTTATTATGAATTCGTTGCTTTTTGGTACAGCCGAAAAATCTCTGCGGTCTTTCTTATGAATTTTAAGTAATTCTTCTTTGAATTGATAGCGTTTCTCTTTCATAGTTTTACTCCTTTTTAAAAACTGCTCAAGCCTTTTTGTATTGTTTCGATAATTGTATCAACAGTTTTGGTAATATATTCTTCGCCTATATCAGCCGACATATCCTTTGAGGTTTCTGCAAACCAGTCGTCAGCTTCCTCATAACGGTCAAGCTTAATCGAACCGGGATAGAGATATTCAAGATTTGAACATTCGTATATTCCGGCGTGGTCGCCTTTCAAACCAAGGCGTTTTGGAGCGTCGTTGAAAACCCTTATCCAGTTCCAGGGGTTATCTTCGGCAGAAAGGTTTTCGTAAAACTCCTTGTTCTTGTTATCTCCCCACCAGCCATAGCCTTTTGTTTCTTCAAGAAATTCAAAGGTGAGCTTTTTGCCCGCCTTTATGCAAGCTGCGGCTGTAGGCAGAATGTCCTCTGTCTGGTGGAAAACAAGAATGTTTATGTTTCTGAAGCCGCTTTTGAGAAGTGATTTCAGAATATTATATATGTACCCCTCAAAAATATCCACATCCATATTTATTGTGTTTGTTTGGGGTCCGCCCACCGCGTAGCTTGAAACACCGTAGTATATTGTAGGGAGAATCATACAGTCTATTTTCTCTCCGATTTTTTCAGCAACGCCCTGTGCCACCAATGCATCACAGCCGTATGGGCAAATTGAAGAATGATATTCAATTGTGCCGACGGGTATAAAAATCGGCCAGTTTTCTCTTTTTGCTTTTTCTACCTCTTTGGGATATGATGTTGAGAAATGAAAAGTGTTAGTTGCCATAATAAAGCCTCTCTTTCAAAAGTTTTGACAAATCAATTATATCATGCTATAATTCACTTTGACATGGCTGTATGCACTAAAAACTTGTCAAAAAACACCTCTTGAAAGGAAAGTTGCTATGGAGCTTCAGAATGTAATTTTTACAAATCTTAATGCTGTATGTAACCTTGGCGGGCATTACAGACATGCTCCTGATGCCCGTTGGACCCACGAGCGGCATAAGTTTTCCCAGAATAAATTTTATTTTATAACGGAGGGGCGGTGCCGAATTAAAATAGATGAAGATGATTATGTGGCAGAAGCGGGGGATTGGTTTTTGATTCCTGCAAATACTTTTCATGAGTATTCGAGCTTTGAGGGGGAGTCTTTCAGAAAGTATTGGATGCATTTTGATGTTTATCCCAATACAGAGCTGTTTAATTTGCTAAACCTTCCGCATATTGTGAAAGTTCCTGAAAAGAGCGGGGCTTACAGCCTTTTTTCCCAGTTTGAAAAGGTACATGCCTCGGACTTGCTTTCAAATAAAATCAAAGAAAAAGCCATACTGCTCAATTTGATTGCCGAGTATATATCTTTTGCCTGTCCCGGGGGTGCTTCAATAAAAAGCGACAGCGATATGAGAGTTTATGATATTTTGCGTTATATCAACACAAATCTTGATAAACCCCTTACAAATGAGGAGCTTTCAGCAAGATTTTATATGCATCCAAATCAGCTTATACGTCTTTTTAAGAAAAAGACGGGAATTACACCGGGACGGTATGTGGCGCTTAAAAAGATGGAAACGGCAAAGCGTATGCTTGAGGATACGGACTTGCGGATTGTTGAAATTATGGAAAAGATAGGGCAAAATGACATGAGCGGATTTTCAAAACAGTTTAAGAAATTTTATAATCAGTCTCCGAGAGAATACAGAAAATTGTTTGCCGAAACAAAGAAATAATATATCACAATGTAAAAGAAAAGCGGATGAAAGGATAAATAATATGGAACAACACAGACTTACTAAAAAAGCTTGTTATCTTACAAGTATTACAATGGCGATAACCTCTAATTTATCACCTCTTTTGTTTTTGACATTTAAAGATATGTATAATTTGTCTTATACCTTGCTTGGGTTTTTGGTAGTAATAAATTTTGTCACCCAACTATCTGTTGATTTGATATTTACATTTTTTACAAGATATTTCAACATACATAAATCAATAAAAAGTACTCCTTTTATTGCGTTTATCGGATTGATAATATACGCAGTTTTCCCAAGGGTTTTCCCTGATACGGTATTTTTATGGATAGCAGTAGGAACGGTAATATGTTCTGTTGGCTCGGGATTGGCTGAAGTTTTGATGAGTCCTGTAATTGCGGCAATTCCAAGTGAAAATCCCGAACGGGAAATGAGCATACTGCACTCAATGTATGCATGGGGCGTAGTAGGCGTAGTAATAGTAAGTACGTTGTTTTTATTGGTTTTTGGCAGTACAAACTGGATGTATCTTGCTTTGTTTTGGTCAATTGTGCCATTGACGGCGTTTTTGCTGTTTTTAAAAACAAAACTTCCTTTAATGAATGATTTTGGCAAAAAGCAGAAGCAAACAAAAATGTTTAATAAAGGCATTGTTTTATGTGCAGTATGTTTGTTCTTTGGTGGGGCGGCAGAATGTACAATGAATCAATGGGCATCAGGCTTTATCGAAAATGCCATAGGAATTCCTAAAGTTTATGGAGATATTATAGGCGTCGCTTTATTTGCGGCATTATTGGGAACAGGAAGAACTCTGTATTCCAAATATGGTAAAAATATCAGCAATGTTTTATTGTTTGGAATGCTGGGAGCGGGTATTTGCTATTTGATGGCAAGCTTGTTGCTTAAACCTGTAATTGGAGTTTTAGCGTGTGCTTTGACCGGAATCTTTACATCAATGTTGTGGCCGGGAACTTTGATTTATGTAGAAGAAAAGTTTGAAAATGTAGGTGTAGCCGTTTATGCGCTGATGGCTGCCGGCGGAGATATGGGGGCAGCTGTTGTGCCGCAGATTGTTGGTATTTTATCTGATAAATTCAGCCTGACTGATTTGGCTTTAAATATTTCAAAAGTATTTAATATAAGCGCAGAACAAGTTGGTATGAGGGCAGGACTGCTTGCAGCAGGATTTTTTCCCATTGCAGGCGTGCTGTGCGTACTTTGTATGAAAAAGCATTTTAAAAAAGACCATAAGAATCAGTTGATGTAAGAAATGAACCGACCTCCCAAAAAGTTAGACGAAAAATCTAACGATTGGGAGGTCGGTTCATTTCATAGCGAAATACAGCTTTGAGTTTAAAAAGTTTTACGCCTTTTTCTTTGCTCCTGCAAATTTAATTATCAGCAGGGTTGCAAGCATAAGAACAACTGCAATGGGAAGTGAAATCCATACATTGCGTACAAAGCCTGCAATAATATATGATACAAAGGATACAGCTGCAACAAGCAATGCATAGGGAAGCTGTGTTGAAACGTGATTTAAGTGGTTGCATTGTGCACCTGCCGAGGACATAATCGTTGTATCTGATATGGGTGAGCAATGGTCACCGCAAACTGCACCTGCCATACAAGCGGAGATTGCAATGATTGCAACTTCGTTACTGATAGAGCCGCCGAAGATTGCAAGAACGATAGGAATAAGAATACCAAATGTGCCCCAGGAGGTTCCTGTTGAGAAGGAGAGACCAACACCGATAAGGAACACAATTGCAGGAAGCAAGCTGATATATGCGCTTGCATTCATTCTTACAAATTCTGCAATAAAGATTTTTGCACCAAGACTGTCTGTCATTGTCTTAAGTGTCCAAGCACAACAGAGAATCATGATGGCAGGAACCATAGCCTTAAAGCCTTCGGGTATAGCATCCATGCAATCCTTGAACTTCAATACTCTTCTCAACAAGAAGTAGATTACAGAGAATATCAAACCGCCAAAGGAACCATATACCAAGCCGACTGAAGCATCTGCGCCCGAGAAGGAGGCGATAAACTGATGATAAGCATCAGAGCCTGCATCAAAGAAGCCGCCTGAATAAATAAGGCCTAAAACGCATCCGGCAATAAGAACAATAACAGGAGCAACCAAGTCCCAAACACTGCCCTTTTCGTTTGCAGAGGATTCCTCAAGCTGTTCAACCATTTCTTTTGCCTCGCAAGAGAAGATGTCACCGTTTTTAGCATTTTCTTCATGCTTTTTCATGGGACCGAATTCCATCTTCAATACAACCATCATAATCATTGCAAGCAATGTAAGAAGAGCGTAGAAGTTATAAGGAATAGCCTTTATGAAAAGCTCAAGTCCGCCAATCTGGTCCTCTGAAACAAAACCTGCAACAGCTGCTGCCCAGGAAGAAATAGGAGCGATAATACAAATAGGTGCCGCAGTTGCATCAATAAGGTAAGCAAGCTTTGAGCGGGATACCTGGAATTTGTCTGTAACAGGACGCATAACTGAACCTACTGTAAGGCAGTTGAAGTAGTCATCAACAAAGATAAGTACACCAAGACAAATTGTAGCAAGCTGTGCTCCAACCCTTGACTTGATGTGCTTTGTAGCCCATCTGCCAAAAGCTGCAGAACCGCCTGACTTATTCATCAAAGCAACAATAGCACCGAGAACAACAAGGAATAAGAGTATTCCTATGTTATAAGAATCTGCAATAGAGGAAATGAATCCATCTACAAAGAGGTGGTCTATTGTGCCCGAGAAGTTAAAGTTGGCATACATAAGCGCCCCGGCAAGAATACCTATAAACAATGAAGAATAAACCTCTTTTGTTATAAGTGCAAGAACAATTGCAATGATAGGAGGCAAAAGTGCCAGCCAGGTTGCGTAAACGGGAATCTCGCTTCTCTTTGCATCAAGAGCCTTGTCAAGATTAGCGTCAAAACCGTCTGTACCAACATTTGTTGAATACTCATCAATAAATGTACCTGCAGCAGTAGCATAATCCTCTGCATCCTCTGCATCTGCATCGAAAGCAGGAGCGGATGTAAGGTACTCAACAGCTGCATCGTTGTCTGTCAGGTCAGCCTCTGCCATAGCGGTAAGAGGAACCATAATGCAAAGCATCATGACAACCAACCCAATAAATGCGAAAACTCGCGAGTTTTTTAAGTGAAACATAGTTCACCCTCCCTTAAATTATGTAAAAATTTAATATGATGCCGAGGGTGACAGAAGTTATCTGAACCGCGATTTTCAATGGTTAATTTTCGCTTCTGTCACCATAAGCATCGTACACATAGAATAATACTATCACAAAATCGGCAATTTTTTCAATTCGCATAATAGACAAATTTTTTGTGTTTTTTGGTTTATTATGTCTAATATGGCCGTCAAAACCCTCTATAACTCGATTTTCTGTGGAACGGACTTTTCGCTGAAATCTTAAAGAGATTTTGAATTTATATATAATTATTTGCTAAAAGTTGATTGTGTTGACTAAAACCATTAAAAATGATAATATAAATTGAGAGAGAACACTATTAAGAGCCTCCCTTGTGTAAAGGGAGGTGGGTTGCGTAGCAACTCGGAGGGATTGTAATGGATTATAAACACAACAGAGAAATTGTACCACTTGCAAAAGCGTTGAGAAAGAATATGACAAAAGAGGAAAAACATCTTTGGTATGATTACTTAAGAGAATACCCTGTTAGGTTTATTAGACAGAAGGTTATAGGAAAATATATTGTTGATTTTTACTGTGCCAAAGCAAAGCTTGTTATTGAATTGGATGGCTCGCAACATTATGAGGATAAGGGCATTGAGGCAGATGCTTTGAGAACAGAGTTTTTAGAACAATATGGATTAAAAGTTATAAGAATATTCAATCTTGATATAAACAAAAACTTTGAGGGAGTATGTATGTTTATTGATAATGAGGTTAAACAATCCCTCCACCGCTAAAGCGGTCCCCCTCCCTTTACACAAGGGAGGCTTTTTAATAGGTGTCATTTATAGGTGTCGGTTTTTCCCGGAAGATTTTCCGAACCCAATTTTTTTTTGATTTTACCCCTTAAAAAGCATAGTTTTTAAAAAAATTAATAGGGATAAGAGGTGTAAATGGTCAAAAGTGTTGGTTTTTAATATAATTTTCTTGATAATTTTTAAAATCCATGTTATAATAATCATGCTAAACAATAAACTCAACAAAATAAAGGGTGAACTCTATATTTATATATAGGGGTTTTTCCTGTACTTTCATAATCACAGGTTTGATTTGACAAAAACGCAAATCCGGCTCTGTGATTGTGGGAGTTTATCCTCTTTTGTTGAGTATTGTTTAGCGACTATCGGAGTTTGCGTTTTTTATGCGTCTACTCTGGTAGGCGCATTTTTTGTTTTATAAATATAATGAAAGGAGAGTAGAATGTTATGGCTTATGGCGGATTGATTTATTTGATAATTATGGGTATATTGGACTGTTGGATTGGTATAATATTATACATTATTGCAATGGTTAATAAGAGCAACAAATTATTTCTAACTGGCTTAATTATACAAATGTTATTAAATGTTGGTAATTTGCTTGGAAGTTCGGCAATAAGTGGCGTTATGGTTGACGCCATTTCAAGTATGGTTTTTTTCATAATTTTCTCTATAATTACATATTTAGTTATAAACAGAAGAAAATAACATAAGTAGTATATTAATAACACCGCTTACATTGTAGGCGGTGCTATTCTTTTAATTGCGTTTTTCGTTGTCATCTCAACAGAAAAAACATTCCACATCAAATAGAATTATCTGCCAAAACCCCGCAAACTTGACAAAATAGCTAATTTTGGATATAATAGATCGGATAGCAGAAACAAAATTTTTTTGAAAGGTAAAAAAACAGGAGGGATTTATTTGAAAAAGTTTTTAACTTTTGTTTTGACAATAATTCTGACCTGCAGCGGACTCAATGTTTTTGGGGCGGAAATGTTTACAGACGTGCCGGAGACAGATTGGGCGGCTCCTTACATTTATAATCTTGTGGACAGAGGTGTTGTCGGCGGATACGGGGACGGCACATTTAAACCCTGGGATAATGTTCAGCGTTGCGAATATGCAAAGATGCTTGTGAATATATCAGGAGTTGAAATTGTGTCAAATACGGTTTCACCTTATGTTGATGTTCCTGCAGACCAATGGTATTTTAAGTATATCAATTCCGCACCATTTATAACCGGATATATCGACGGAGATACTCTTTATTTTTCTCCCGAGGAGGCGGCAGCCCGTGAGGATGTTGCTGTTGCTATGGTAAAGGTGCTTGGAATAGATGTTTCAAAGTATAACGATGCAGATGCTTATCTCAAGGAGAGATTTTCTGACTGGGAGGATATTTCCTCTCATAATCGCAGGTATATTGCAGCATCAGTGGACAGAGGAATTATTACAGGGGACCAAAGCGGTACATTCCGTCCCGCTGACCCGATTATTCGTGCTGAAGTTGTTGCTGTTTTGTACAGAGCGTTTCCTGATGATAAAAATGTTAATGCAAATAGTCTATAGTATTCATATTAAGGCAACTATAGTTTGAAAGGGGTGTTTTTATGCCGAGCGTTGATGAAATCTTTGGCAGTATGGTCTTTGATGACAGAACAATGCAAGAAAGATTGCCAAAGGAAACCTATGCCCAAGTAAAAAAGACAAAAGAAGAGGGTGTTCCTCTCACTCGTGAAACTGCAGATGTGGTGGCAAATGCCATAAAGGATTGGGCGATTGAAAAGGGTGTGACCCACTACACTCATTGGTTTCAGCCAATGACGGGCGTTACGGCAGAAAAGCACGATAGCTTTATTGCACCCGGTGAAAATGACAGTGTTATTTTGGAGTTTTCGGGTAAGGCGCTTATAAAGGGCGAGCCTGATGCATCAAGCTTTCCCTCGGGAGGACTTCGTTCCACCTTTGAGGCGAGAGGCTACACAGCCTGGGACCCTACCTCCAATGCATTTATTAAGGATGGGGTATTGTGTATTCCCACAATTTTTTGTTCATACACAGGGGATGCCCTTGATAAAAAGACGCCTTTGCTTCGCTCTCTGGAGGCACTCAATACTCAAGCACTTCGTGTTGTAAAGCTTTTGGGGATGGATGATGTAAAGCGTGTAAGTACAGCTGTGGGACCGGAACAGGAATATTTTCTGATTGACCGTAAGCTTGCTTTAAAACGCAGAGATATTACATATACAGGCAGAACCCTTTTTGGGGCTATGCCGCCTAAAGGCCAGGAGCTTGATGACCACTATTTTGGCGTAATAAAAACAAGAGTATCCGAATATATGAAGGAGCTTGACTGGGAGCTTTGGAAGCTTGGAGTCCGTGCCAAGACCAAGCATAACGAGGCGGCACCTGCCCAGCATGAGCTTGCACCCATCTATTCATCGGGAAATATTTCAACCGACCATAATCAGCTTACTATGGAGATTATGAAAAAGGTTGCGGAAAAGCACGGAATGAAATGTCTGCTTCACGAAAAGCCCTTTGAGGGAGTGTCGGGAAGCGGTAAGCACGACAATTGGTCCCTTGAAACGGATACAGGGATAAATCTTTTAAAACCGGGAAAAACTCCCAGGGATAACAAAACATTTTTGTTATTTTTCTGTGCAGTAATCAAGGCGGTAGATGATTACCAGGATTTACTCCGTGTTTCTGTGGCGACTGCAGGAAATGACCACCGACTTGGTGCCAGTGAGGCTCCACCTGCTATTGTTTCTATGTTTATAGGTGACGATTTAGCAGAGGTGCTTGAATCTGTTGCTATGGGCAGCGGTTACGCCGCAAAGGGGAAAGAGGTTATGACCTCGGGTGTAGATGCTCTTCCAAACTTTACCAAGGATACAACAGACAGAAACCGTACGTCGCCTTTTGCGTTTACAGGAAACAAGTTTGAATTCCGTATGCCGGGGTCCAGCCTTTCTGTGTCCGGACCAAACTTTATGCTGAACGCTGCTGTTGCTGAATCCTTAAGGCAGTTTGCCGATATTTTAGAGCCGGCAGAGGATTTATCATCAGCTATAGACAAGCTTCTTGCCGACACCATAAAGAAGCATGGGAGAATTATTTTTAACGGAAACAACTATTCAGATGAATGGGTCAAGGAGGCAGAAAAGAGGGGGCTTCTTAATCTTAAGAGTACGCCTGATGCTCTTCCTTACTTTATTAAGGAAAAGAATTTAGAGTTGTTTGAAAGACATAATATTCTCACCAGAAGTGAGGTTGAGTCAAGATATGAAATGAGCCTTGAAAACTACAGCAAGGTTATAAACATAGAGGCTCTTACCACCCTTGAGATGGCAAGACAGGAAATCATTCCCGCTGTTGTGAAGTATGTAAAGGTACTCAGTGAGGGAGTTGTGGCAAAGCGTCAGGTTTGCAGCGACATCAGCTGTGAGCTGGAGGAAATTCTTGTGCCCAAGCTGTCAAAGGGATTGTCCAAGCTTTATACAGAGCTGGAGCAGCTGGAAAAGGAAGTAGAGACTGCCCATGCCATAGAAGATGTGCAGAGTCGGGCAAGGATGTATCACGATGTGGTGCTTTCCCGTATGAATGGAATAAGGGAAATTGCAGATGAAATGGAAACATATACTGCAAAGGAATATTGGCCTTTCCCTGATTACGGAGATTTGCTTTTTAGTATTCAAGAATAATTTTGTGGGTTGTAGCATATATGTTACAACCCATTTATATAGGAGAATGGTTATGAAAAAAATTGTTGCAGTCTTTATTGCTGTTTTTATTCTGACCACATCTGTTTTTGCAGAAGATGGGTTTATAAGCGTTGATAATGGGGTGCTTCGAAAAGGCGAAGAGGAGCTTGTGCTAAATGGCGTCAATCTTGGTGGATGGCTTCTTATGGAAACCTGGATGGGTCCTGTAGAGGATGATTACGAGGAAATGGCATACAGTGATGTTGTGAGTATTCTTATTAACAGATTTGGAAGAGTAAGAGGACAAAAACTCCTTGATATTTATGAGGACAACTTTATTACGGAAAAAGATTTTGAAATAATAAAGGAGTTGGGCTTTAATTGCATACGTTTGCCCTTTTGGTACAGGAATTTTATGACAGTAAACGGAGAGTGGCTAAACGGGGGCGAAGAGCATAACCCCGGTTTTAAAAGACTTGATTGGACAATAGCCCAATGCGAAAAAAACGGACTGTATGTTATTCTTGATATGCATGGATGTCCCGGGGGACAGAGTATGAATCACAGTACAGGGGAAATCGGGAGCAACCGTTTATATAAGGATGAAAAAAACCTGAAAATGATGGAAACCCTTTGGACCGCTATAGGAAAGAGATATAAGGACAATAAAACAGTTATAGCATACGATATAATGAATGAACCTCAAAATAACACAGGACATACAGGAAATTATGCCTGGCAGGCGGAGAGCAGGGAAGCCGTAGAGCTTACAAATTATGTTTATTCGCGAATGATTGATGCAATAAGAGAGGTTGACAAAAATCATATTATAACAATAGAGGGTATATGGACAATTGACGTGCTTCCTGACCCGAGAGAGAAAAATTGGTATAATATGATGTATCAGCTCCATATCTACGATAATACAATTCCAAGTATTGACAAAAGGATAAGAGAGCTTGTAAAAGCTCGGGAGGAATGGGGAGTTGCTCCTCTTGCGGGAGAATATCACAGCAGTAGTCTGGAGAGTTATGCAACAGGACAATATAAAAGGTATTCCGTAAATCGAATAAAATGGACCTACAAAACAATGGGCGACAGCCATAATAACTGGGGACTGTTTAATAAAGGCTTTGATAAAATTGATATAGGAAAGGCATCCTATGGAGAAATAGAAGAAGCATTTTCCCTTGGAGTAAGAACAGAGAATGGATTCGTATTCAATAGCGAAGAATATGAAAAAATATTGTAAATAGAAAAATTTACCTCCAGACCTTTCCGGAGGTAAATTTTTATACTCTTTTCTTTTTTCTGAAATAAACAATCAACACAATTCCTGTGATTACAGCAAGAATGGAAAGTATCTGTGAAACACGCAGGCTTCCTATATATAAGGAATCTGCCCGCAGACCCTCAATCATTGCTCTGCCGATTCCATACCAAATCATATATCCGCAAAACTCTTCACCCTCAAAGGTTTTAAATCTTCTGTAAAACAAGAGAACAGCTATTCCTAAACCGTTCCAAAGTGATTCATAAAGAAAGGTAGGGTGAACCATACTTGCAATAACCTTGCCGCTTCTTTCAACAGACATGGCCCATGGAAGAGAGGTTGCCCCTCCAAAGGCTTCGCCGTTTACGAAATTGCCCCATCTGCCAACTGCCTGACCTATGAGAAGACCTATTGCAAGAATGTCAAGGACAGTGCCAATATTCAACCGTTTTTTTCTGCAGTATATGACAAGAACGATAAGTGTTCCGATAATACCCCCATAGATAGCAATGCCGCCGCTTCGTATGTCAAAGATGCTCCATAAATCATCCCTGTATAAATCAAAGTTGAAGATAACGTAGTAGGCTCTTGCACAAATGATTGCAACAGGCAGGGCAAAGAGAACCATATTTATAAGGTGGTCTGTGTCAAGCCCCGCTTTCTTGCATTGGCAGTATGCATAGACAAAAGCGATTACAATACCCAGGGCTATCAATATTCCGTACCAGTAAACGGAAAAGCCGCCTATGGTTACTGCAGCACGATTGATATTAAATGACAAGTTAAGGTTTGGAAAAGAAATTGTATTTATCATAATAAATCCCTCTTATTCAGAAACAGGCCTTACCACCGAGAGCACACAGTTTGAGGTATCAAAATGCTCTCTTAAACGGTTGTCTATATCCTCTTTGGTGATGCTTTCCACAACGGAGCTGTATTCAAGAGGATTTTGCTTGCAAATCAGTTGTCGAATAAAGGCGTTGCCCATTCTCTCTACGCTGTTAAAGGTGCGTATGTCATAAGAAATTAAAACCTTTTTGGCTCTTTCTATAAGAGTTTCGTCTATACCCTCCAGGGTAACTTTGTTAAGGCGTTCTTTAATAATTTCATAAACCTTTTCGGGTGTAGCAGATTCGCCCCCAAGGAGTGTAAAACCATATTCGGGTTCAAGCTCTGTTTCGGAGGAGAAGCTGGAGTCTATAAGTCCTGCCTCGTACATTTCCAGATACAAGTCACTGCTTTTGCTGAAAAGTGCTTCTAAAATTATCTCTGTGGCAATCTCTTTTTTAAGAAGCTCCACCCCTGTCATATTGGGGCTGTTATCCTTAAATCCTATCCTGAACATAGGCTGTGAAACAGCAAGCTTTTGCTCTATATACTCCTGAACTCTTTCCTTTGGCTCCTGAACAGTTTGTCTTTTGATTTCTCCAAGACATCTGTCGGGAGAGATGTGCTTATCAACATATTTTATTGCTTCGTTAATGTCTATATCCCCTACAAGAACAAGAGTCATATTGGAGGGATTATAGAAGGTGTTGTAGCATTTATAAAGTATTTCAGGAGTTATATGGGAAATACTCTCTACAGTACCTGCAATATCTATCTTCACAGGGTTTTCGTGAAACATTCCGGTAAGGGTGTTAAAGAAAACACGCCATTCGGGCTCATCATCATACATCTTTATTTCCTGACCGATTATGCCTTGCTCCTTTGCAACGTTTTCCTCTGTAAAATACGGATGATTTACAAAGCTTAAAAGAATATCAAGGTTTTCGTAGAACTTGTCGGTACAGGAAAAAAGGTATGCAGTCAGGTTAAAGGAGGTAAAGGCGTTGCTGCTTGCCCCTGTTTCCGCAAAGCGGTCAAAGGCATTGCTGCCGTCCTCCTCTTCAAAGAGTTTATGCTCCAGATAATGAGCAATTCCGTCAGGAACAGTTGTCATATCATCTTCTCCGGGGACAACAAAGCTTCGGTTTATAGAACCGTATCTTGTACCATAGATTGCATAATATTTGCTAAAGCCCGATTTTGGAAATACATAAATATCAAGTCCGCTTTCATGGCGGATGTACTGCATTTCTTCGCCGAGCTTGGTATTTGTAAATTTTTCTATATTCATTGGGCATCCTCCTCGGCAGTTTTTCCTTTTAAGAAATATATTGTATCAAGCTTTATTTTCTGCATAACTGCAACTATGCTCTGTTTATCTACTTGCATCAGCTTATCTAAAAGGTCGTCAACAGACTGACTTGTACCCATAATAGCCTGACTTAAATAGTAGTCTTCCATACCCCGCAAGCTATCGTTTAGGGAGTTATATGAGTTGGTAAGATATTTCTTTGCGGCATCAATTTCAAAATCCTCGATTTCGCCCTTTTTCATTTTGTTTAGCTGAACCATTATTTCGTCGTAAGCTGCCTGAAAGTTCTCCGTTTGTATGCCCGAGCTTATCATCATAACGCTTTTGAATCTTGAGGTTTTTGCCACAGCGTAGTATGCAAGACTCAATTTTTCACGGACGTTGTTGAAAAGCTTCGAGAAGGGACTTCCTCCAAAGATGCAGCTGCCTAGCATAAGGGCATAATACTCGTCAGATACAGGGTCTACACCGCAACGAAGTCCCATGCATAGCTTGCTTTGCACAACATCTGCAGACTCTGTAACATTTTTAGGCTCTGCATCTGTTATCTCCGCAATTTCTGTACTGATATAGTCTGCCTCTCTTGGTGGGAAGAGGGGGACAAGAACCTGTGTAACCGACCGGACAATTTCTTCGTCAACACTGCCGCTTATTATAATATCCACCTTTGCTTCAGACAGTATTTTTTGATAAAGGTCATAGAGGTTGCTCGGTGTAATGTCATCCAGGTCCTCTGCATAGCCTATCTCAAACATTCCATAGCCTTCCTGACCAAACATGGTTTCACGGCATTTAACCTCGGCATACTCTTTCTTGTCGTTGATAAGCCCAAGAATTGCATTTTTAAGGTTGGTTTTTTCGCTGTCAACGAATTCCTGAAGAAAAACGCCGTTTTCTGTCAGTGGTGAGAAAAGATAATCTTTTAAAAATTCTGCCACAGAGGGAGTCAACTTTTCGGAAATATATTTATCAGAAACATATTCTGCCGTAAAATACAAAACCTCTCCGTCGCCCTTCATTCTCGTTCCGCCACTGAGTGAGGTGCTGTAAAGGTCGTCAAGCCGTCTTGACATATCCTTTAAAGTGGGATATTTTTTACAGCCTCTCTTTAAAACGGACGGCAAAAGCGCCGCCCGTGTGATAGTTTCTCTTTTCAGCGGAATGCTGAAAAAGACACTCATTAAATTTGTTTTGAATTTAGGAGCATTTATAATATGCAGATTTACACCTCTGCAAATTTCTTTGCTTTCCATAAGAAACATCTCCTTACATTGATGAATAATTTTAAAATTCCCAAAAATTGGATTTATTATTCCCCTGATGGCTGTTCAGCTTGTGGAGGGACAGAGGACGACTTTTTGTTAACAGCGTCTATAACGATTGTTCTTATCAGGGCAACAATCGGTACCCCGAGGAACATACCGATAACACCAAACAGACCTCCACCGAGAACTACCCCAAAGATAACCCACAAAGGCTTGATTGAGAGGGTACTTGCAACAAGTCTTGGCTGAATAAGATTTGCGTCAACCTGTTGAATAACAATAAGCACAGCTACAAGGATTAAGGCAGAAATGATACTCCCTGATGTTATAAGGGTGATTAAAGCTGCAATAAAGCATGCAACGAATGCACCAAAATAGGGAATAAGGTTAAATGTGCCTACCATAAGAGCAATAACTGATGCGTACTCTATTCTCATAATAGACAAAACTATAAGACAGAGTATAAATACAATAACTGCATCAAGGAGCTGACAGCTTATATATCTGTAAATAAAGTCAGTAACGGTTCTTGAATAAAAAGAAACATTTTTACGAACCTTTTCGGGGGTATAAAGCCGTGAAAATTTTGATAAGGCTTTTTTGATACCCTTTCTTTCAAGAAGCATATAAATTGAAATAACAATCCCAAGGAAAATGTCAACAACGGAAGAACCTACATTCATAACTCCTTGAGCATATTTGTTCATGTTACTGAAATCAAGTATTTTGAGAAGCTCGTCAAAGGAGAGCAGATTGCTGTTGATGAGCTTTTGAACACTTAATTCGTCTATGGGATATATTCCGAGGGAATTAAACCAATCCACCAGGGATTTTAACATAGACGGAAGCTGGTCAATAAACATCTTTATACTCTTGACAAGCTGTGGAATGATTGCAAACATAATCAAAGAAATCGTAGCAATCAAAAGTATATACACACTCAACACCGCAAGTCCGCGACGATGCTTTTTAAGAAAGGCCAACCTTGATTTATGAAACAAAATCTCTGTGCGTTTACATGGAATTCGCAACAAAAATGCAATAGCCGCACCAATAAAAAAGGGCATAAGAATATTCAAAAAGCTGCCCAAGGAGTCAAATATTTCCCCAAGGTTGTCAAAGGTTTTATAGATAATAATTACAGCCACAGCCAGAACAAATAAGCCGAGATATTTTTTTAAATCCTGAAATTTCAAGGTATATCACCCCATTTTTTATTTATAAAAGAAGTATACCACAAATTAGTAAAATAGTAAACAATTTTATAAAAATTTTTATTACAAAAAAATCCCCACGAAAATTTTTTCGTGGGGATAGAAATATTAGAGTTTTTCGATTGCAATGGAAACGGCTTCACCGTTAATGTTCCATTCTTTTGCATCTGTTGCTGTTGCCGCTGTAAGCGTTTCGGCAAGAGTCTGGGATTTAATCTCGTCTGCGTTTGCGGCAAAAACAGAGGCAATTTTTTCGCTTCCGCTAAAGGAAACAGAAATTTTATCTGTTACATCAAAACCGCTGTCTTTACGCATTGTCTGGATTTTACTGATTATCTCACGGACATAGCCCTCTTCAATTAAAGCATCTGTAAGGTTGGTGTCAAGAACTGCTGTAAAGCCGGATTCTGATGCGGCAACAAAGCCGCCTTTTTGCTGGGTATCCACCAAAACATCCTCTTTAAAGATTTCTACATCTGTGCCCTCTACATTGAGCTTGAGTGCTTCTCCGCTGTTGAGGGTTGCCATAACCTCTACGGAATCCATCTGTGCAATTACGTCAAAAATGGGGCGCATAAGTTTTCCGTACTTGGGACCCATAGTGCGCATTTGAGGCTTAAAGGTGTAGCTTATAAAGCTTGAGGCATCGTTGGTAAATTCAACCTCTTTAATATTAAGCTCCTCAAGGATAATGTCTGCATAAGCCTGATTTATTTCAGCAGGTGTCTGAACAAATACCTTTGAAAGAGGCTGTCTGTTCTTGATATTTGCTTCGTTTCTTGCGGCACGGCCAAGCATAACAATTTTGCGGATAGCATCCATATCCTCCTCGATTTCAGGGAAAGAAAGGGCCTCGTCATATTTGGGATAGTCGCAAATATGAACACTTTCAGGAGCGTTCTTGTCTACAGAGATAACAAGATTTCTGTAGATTTCCTCTGTCATAAAGGGGATAAATGGTGCAGATAATTTTGAGAACTCAACCAAAACGGTGTAGAGTGTCATATATGCACAAATTTTATCGTCAGTCAGCTCGCTTGCCCAGAATCTTGTACGGCTTCTGCGAACATACCAGTTACTCAATTCGTCAACAAATTCGGTCATTGCACGGGTTGCCTCGGTAATTTTGTAGTTTTCAAGGAAGCTGTCAACCGTCTTTATGAGAGTATTGAGCTTTGACAAAATCCATTTGTCGAGAACGGTAAGCTTTTCTGTATCAAGTGTGTATTTTGTAGGGTCAAACTTGTCTATGTTAGCATAAAGAACATAAAAAGCGTAGGTGTTCCAAAGTGTACCCAGGAACTTCCTCTGTGATTCTGAAACGTTCTTTGCAGAGAACCTGTTGGGAAGCCAGGGGGCAGAGTTTGAATAGAAATACCAACGAACAGCGTCGCTGCCCTGGTCGTTGAGTATATCCATAGGCAAAATAACATTGCCCTTATGCTTGCTCATCTTGATACCCTTGTCATCCTGAACATGACCCAGGACAACAACATTTTTATAAGGTGCTTCATCAAAAATCAGAGTAGAGATTGCCATAAGGGTATAGAACCAACCTCTTGTCTGGTCGATAGCCTCACTTATAAAGTCTGCGGGGAAGTTTTGTTCAAACTTTTCTTTGTTTTCAAATGGGTAGTGCCATTGTGCAAAGGGCATAGCGCCTGAATCAAACCAGCAGTCGATAACCTCGGGAACACGCTTCATCTCACCGCCGCACTTTTCGCAACGGATAAGCACATTGTCAACATAGGGCTTGTGAAGCTCAATATCGTCAGGACAATTTATGCCCATTTCCTTAAGCTCTGCAATAGAGCCGATTACATGTCTGTGTCCGCAGGAGCATTCCCATATAGGAAGAGGAGTACCCCAATAACGGGTTCTGGAAAGACCCCAGTCAATAATATTTTCAAGGAAGTTCCCGAAACGGCCATGCTTGATGTTGTCGGGCATCCAATTTACCTTTTCGTTATTTTTAAGAAGCTTGTCGCGTACAGCGGTCATTTCAATAAACCATGTGTCGCAAGCGTAATAAAGAAGAGGAGTATCACAACGCCAGCAGAAAGGATAGCTGTGTTCAAAGGGAATAACAGAGAAGCATTGGTTTCTCTCTTTAAGGTCGCGGATAACCAGCTTGTCTGCATCCTTTACGAACACCCCTGCCCATTCGCCTGTTGCTTCAACAAAGTTACCCTGAAGGTTAACGTGGTTGATAAAGGGAAGTCCCTTATCCTTGCAAACACGGGAGTCATCCTCACCGAATGCAGGTGCAATATGAACTATACCCGTACCATCGTCCATGGTAACATAAGTATCAGAAACAATATAATGAGCTTTCTTGTCAGGCTCTATAAAATTATAAAGGGGAACATATTCAAGACCCACAAGGTCGTCACCCTTATACTCTTCAATAATGCTAACCTCTTCATCTCCGAAAACGGATTTAATAAGAGCCTCTGCCATAATATACTTTGTGCCGTCTGCTACAGTGAATTTTACATATTTTTCGTAGGGATTAACACAAAGTGCAATATTGGAGGGAAGTGTCCAGGGGGTGGTTGTCCAGGCAAGAATAAATTCATTGTCCGCACCCTTTACGGGGAATTTTGCAATAAGGGAATTTTCCTTTACATCCTTATAACCCTGTGCAACCTCGTGGCTGGAAAGAGAGGTTCCGCAACGGGGGCAGTAGGGCATAATTTTGTGTCCCTTGTACAAAAGACCTTTGTCCCATATCTGGCGAAGCGCCCACCATACAGATTCTATATAATAATTGTGGTAGGTAACATAAGGGTCGTCCATATCAGCCCAGAAGCCGACACGGTCGCTCATTTCCTCCCACTCACTCTGATAGGTGAAAACACTTGCTTTACATTTTTTTATAAAGTCCTCAATACCATACTTTTCGATTTCGGGCTTACCGCTGATGCCAAGAGCTTTTTCAACCTCCAGCTCAACAGGCAGACCATGGGTGTCCCAACCTGCCTTACGAAGAACCTTATAGCCCTTCATTGTGCGATAGCGGGGAATCAAGTCCTTTATGGCACGGGTCAAAACATGGCCTATATGGGGCTTGCCGTTAGCTGTAGGGGGACCGTCAAAGAAGGTAAATATTTCTCCGTCCTCCCGATTTTCTATACTTTTTCTGAATATATCGTTTTGTTTCCAAAACTCAACAATCTCTTTCTCCTGTTCTACAAAAGAAAGGTCGGTTGATACCTTGCGATACATAGAAAAGACCTCCAATTTCTTAAACTTACATACTGTTCTATTGTATAATAAATTAACCGATTTGTAAAGAGGAAAAGCCATTTTTGTTGAAAAATTTTTAAAAATTAAATGTATAGCTGCACTTGAAATAACATAGTGTCCGCGTATGCCTCGCTTCGATACATAATCGAACTTGAAGGAATCTGTTTTATTTTCAAACTTTTTTAAAAAAATGCGTGACAAATTAAAACTCTTTTGTTATAATTGTTAAGATTAGAAAAAATTGATTGTAAGTCACCCTTATTGGGGAGAAAAGGAAAGAAAAATGCGTCTTAAAAGTATCGAAATGCAAGGGTTTAAATCCTTTGCAGATAAAATTTATCTTGATTTTAATTCGGGCATTACTGCTATCGTAGGCCCCAACGGCTCGGGTAAGAGTAATATTTCCGATGCGATACGGTGGGTTATGGGTGAGCAGAGTGTTAAATCTCTTCGCGGAAGCCGAATGGAGGATGTTATTTTCGCAGGCACAGAGGCAAGAAAGGCTCTGGGCTTTGCTGAAGTTACCCTTACCCTTGATAATACTGACGGATATTTTCCTCTTGAGTTTCCCGAGGTTAGTGTTACAAGACGGGTTTACAGAAGCGGTGAGGGTGAGTATTACATAAACAAAACTCTTTGCAGACTCAAGGATATTCACGAATTATTTATGGATACAGGTCTTGGACGTGACGGATATTCAATCATAGGTCAGGGCAAAATAGACTCAATAATCAGTACCAAGTCAGAAGACAGACGACAGATTTTTGAGGAAGCTGCTGGAATATCCAAGTATAAATACAGAAAAATTGAGGCAGAGCGTAAGCTTGTCCAGACAGTAGAAAACCTCACTCGTGTTCAGGATATTTTAAGCGAGCTTGAGGGACAGCTGGAGCCCCTTCATCGCCAATCGGAGAAAGCGAAGAAATATCTTGTGCTTCGGGACGAGCTTCGGGGGCTTGATATAAATGCCTCGGTAATCAATATAGAAAGAATAAAATCAGAGCAAGTAAAGCTGGATGAGGACTTTGATATATTAAACAGTCAGATTGCAAAAATTGCCGCAGAGCTTGCAGAAACAGATGCTGTAATCTCCCACATGTATGACAGTATGAGAAAGTGCGACGGGGAAATAGAAAATGTCAACGAGAGGGAGCGTTCCGTTTCTGTTGAAATCAGTGAGAACGAGAAAAATATAGGCATTCTGCAAAACGATACAGAGCATAACCTGATGAATATAGAAAGGCTTGAAATAGAAATCAAGCATATTTCAGAGGGAATAGAGCTGGCAGATAAAGAGCTTAAGGCACACAGGGACAGACTTGAGGGTCTTAACGAGGAAAATCTTCGCAATACTGCGGAAATTGATGAGTTTACCGCTGTTTTGGCAAAAGCGGGAGAGAATGTAGGGGAAAAAAGTGAGGCTCTTGAGGCCCTGAAAGGGGAAATAATAGACATTACCGCTTCCCTTAATGCCCTGCGCAGTTCTGTGGAGAATATGAAAATTTTAGGGGACAGCTTTTTAAAGAGAAAGTCAGATATAACTGCAGAGCTTGATATAAAGCTGAAGAGCCGTGAGGAGCTGGCTTCTCAATTTGAAACAGCCAGGGCAAAGGAAAGGGAGATAAGAGAAGAAGTAAGCGAAGCAGAGGTTGAGCAGAGAAAAGCAGAGGGCAACCTTAAGAATAAAAAGGAAGAAAAGGAAGCGCTGACAGTAAAGAAAAATCAGCACCAGATAGAGCTTGGACAAAAGCGGTCAAGACGAACTATGCTTATGGATATGGAGCGTGAGTTTGAGGGTTATGCAAAGGGCGTAAAGTCCGTAATGACCGCATTTAATGACGGCGTATTTGGCAAGGCGGATATATATGGTCCTCTTGCACAGCTTATAAAAACCCAAGAGAAATACATAACCGCTGTTGAAACTGCCCTGGGCGGTGCGGGACAGAATATTGTTACCAAAACCGAGGAAGAGGCAAAGACTGCAATTAAATACCTTAAAGAAAAACATTTGGGAAGAGCTACATTTTTGCCCATTACTGCGGTAAAGGCAAAGCCCTTTGATAACAGTTCTGCAGAAAAGTGCAAGGGCTATATTGCTGTTGCATCAGAGCTGATAGATTGCGAAGAGATATACAGAGAAATAGTAGAGAGCTTTCTTGGGGCTGTTGTGGTATGTGATAACATAGACAACGCAGTGGCTATGGCAAAGGCAAATAAGTATAAGTTTAAAATAGTCACCCTGGGTGGCGAGCTTTTGCAACCAGGTGGTGCAATTACAGGGGGAAGTGCCGCTAAAACCACAGGCTCCCTTTCCCGTATGGGAGAGATTGATTCTCTCGGAAAGGACATAGATAAGCTTAAGGTACAAGCCGAGGAAGAAGAGAATAAGCTGACCGCCCTTGCGGAGGAAGTTAAAGCTGCAGAAGCTGAAATCAGCAATAATGGGGAGAAAATTCAACAGCTTCGTGCAGACCTTGCACAGGAGGCTGCAAACAGGGAGCGGTGCCAGGCTCTTCTTGAAAACCTTGACAGTTCAAAGGTGCAGATTGAAAAAGAGCTTTCTGAAATTCTTGCACGGCTTTCTGAAATTGACAAGGATACTGCTGATAAAAACAATAAGATACAGGAGCTTACCGCAAAGAGGCTTGAACTTGAAGAAGAAGCCGCAAAAAGTCAGGAGGAATACAGCCGACTTACAGGAGAAAACGAGAGGCTTTCTGTTCACTTAACAGAGCTGAATATCAAGAGAAGCACAATTTTAAAGGATATTGAGCTTGAAAACGAGAGAATAAGCGGAATAAATGACAGCAAGGCAGAGCAGATGGAATCTGTAAATGTAAAGCGTGGAGGAATTGAAACCTTGAGGGAACGCAACCGTTCTATCGAGGAAGAAATTGCAACTCTTAAGGAAAGCTGCAGCCAAAAAACAGATGAAGTGAAGGCTTTGCAAAACAAAGTAAAAGAGCTTCAGGAGGGCAGACTTAAAACCGAGGCAGAGATAAGAGAATGCCAAAGTGAAGTCAAGGAAACACAGGAGCAAAAGTTTGCCCTTACTCAAAAGGCGGACAAGATTGATGCAAGACGGGAAAAATTGGCTTCTGACAGAGAAAACATCATCAATCGTATGTGGGAGGATTATGAAATCACCTACAGTGAGGCTCTTGAAATGAGAATAGGGGGTGAGTTTGATTTTAAAGCCGCATCCTTGCGGATTAAGGAACTGAAGGACAGTATCAAAGGTCTTGGAAACATTAACATAGATGCAATAGAGGAATATAAGAATGTAAAAGAGAGGTTTGATTTCCTTACTGTCCAGACCAATGATTTGCAAAAGGCAAAGACAGAGCTTGACTCTGTAATTGCCGAGATGATGGAAATAATGCAGACAAGATTTGCGGAACAATTTAAGGTTATAAACGAAAACTTCAGCAGAGTTTTTGGAGAGCTTTTTGGCGGCGGTCGTGCAACCCTTTCCCTTACCGAGCCTGATAATGTTCTGGAGAGCGGAATAGAAATTGAGGCACAGCCCCCGGGTAAAAAACTGCAGAACCTGTCCCTGCTGTCAGGTGGCGAAAAGGCATTTACTGCCATTGCACTGTTGTTTGCAATTTTAGATGTAAGACCCACACCATTTTGCATTCTTGACGAGATTGAGGCTGCACTTGATGATGTAAATGTTTACAGATATGCCGATTATCTCAATAAATACAGTAAAAAAACACAGTTTATTGTTGTTACCCACAGACGAGGCACAATGGAGTCAGCGGACATTCTCTATGGTGTAACAATGCAAGAAAGAGGTATTTCAAAGCTTCTTACACTCAATATTGACGAAATAAAGGAATAAGGTGAAGAAATGGACAAATATAATTTTGATAAAGAGTTTGACAGAAGATATACTAATGCGGAAAAGTGGAAGAACATTCCGGAGGATTGCATATCCATGACTGTTGCGGACATGGATTTTCCACTGGCTCCGGAGATTGTGCAGGGCGTAAAGGATTCCCTGGATATGGGGGATTTTGGTTATGTCAGTATGACTGACAGAGATTACAATGCGGTAATTGACTGGTGTAAAAAAATCCATGGGTATACAATAGACAGAGAAGCCCTGATTTCTACCCCCGGGGTTTTGTATGCTATGCGTTCTATAATGTATACCCTTACAAAACCGGGAGATAAGGTTATTGTGCAGACTCCCCTTCATACCCCATCAATTGCAAGTGCGGCAATGCAAGGCAGAATCCCCGTGCATAATAATCTTATATATGGCGCTGACGGAAAATATACATTTGATTTAGGAGGCCTTGAAAAATGCCTTGCAGACGGAGCAAAGGTTTTAATGATGTGTTCCCCCAATAACCCTACAGGCAGGGTGTGGACAAGGGAAGAGCTTACCGCTGTTTCGGAGTTAATTATAAAATATGATGCTTTTGTTGTAATTGACGAAATACACAGGGATATTATCTGGTCGCCCAATAAGCATGTTTTTATGGCAGAGCTTCCTGGAATGAAGGACAGAGTTGCTTCTGTATTCTCCACTTCAAAGACCTTTAATATGGGTGGCTTCCATATTGGTAGTGCGGAAATCCCCAACAAGGATGTCCGTGAAGCAGTTGTTAAGCAGTTGTATTCCTTTGGTTTTTCCTGCGGCAGACCGCCTCTTACCTGTATTGCAGCACAGACTGCGGCTTACGAAAAGGGCGAGGAATGGTATCGGGAAATGATGGCGTATGTTGATAATAATATAAATCTTGTTATTGACTACCTTAAGGATACTCCCATAAAGGCTCAAAGACCGGAGGGAAGCTTCCTGATTTGGGCAGATATAAGTGAACTTAACCTTAATAATGAAACTTTTGATGAGATATGCAAAAATAAATGGAAAGCATTCTTTGACCCGGGTCACTATTACCTTACAGCTGATTATAAGAATTATGTAGGACCGGAGCAGCACTTCAGAATAAATACGGCGACTCAAAGAAGCCGTATTGAAGCGGTTATGGAGAGAATCAGAGCATCCTTTAAATAGAAAAGGGGCAAAAAGGAGAAATATAAATGGCATTTTTCAGTAAGCTTAAGGAAAGCTTGAGCAAGACTAAAGATTCAATAAACGAAAAAATAGAAGCGGTAATCAAAACCTTTAAAAAGGTTGACGAGGAGCTGTTTGAGGAGCTTGAAGAGGCTCTTATAACTGCCGACCTTGGTGTGAATACATCAATGGAAATAATAGAAAGGCTTCGGGAAGCGGCAGAGGATAAGCATATTGTGGAGAGCGACCGTCTTAAGGCAGAGCTTGCAAATATATTGGAAGAAATTCTTACCGAGGGAGCGGACAGCAAAATGGATGTCCATGGTTTGCCTGCAGTTATTATGGTAATCGGGGTAAATGGCGTAGGAAAGACTACCTCAATCGGCAAGCTCGCAAATATGTATAAAAAACAGGGTAAAAATGTTGTGATTGCTGCGGCAGATACTTTTCGTGCGGCTGCTATAGAACAGCTTGAGGTTTGGGCAGAGCGTGCCGGTGTAAGAATTATAAAACAACAAGAGGGCTCCGACCCTGCTGCAGTTGTATTTGATGCGATAAATGCCTGCAAGGGAAAGTATGTTGATGTACTCCTTTGCGACACTGCGGGCAGATTGCACAACAAGAAGAATCTTATGGAGGAGCTGAAAAAAATCTACAGGATTCTGGACAGAGAGCTTCCAAACAGCGGAAAAGAGGTACTGCTTGTTCTTGATGCCACCACAGGACAGAATGCGGTTCAGCAAGCAAAGGAATTTAAAGAGGCTGCCGACATAACAGGAATTATTCTGACAAAGCTGGATGGTACTGCAAAGGGTGGAATCACCTTTGCAATTAAGAATGAGTACAATATTTCTGTCAAGCTTGTAGGCGTAGGTGAGGGCATAGACGACATAGAGGAATTTGATGCAAAAGAGTTTGTCCGTGGCATAATTGATCTGGAAGAAGAGCAATAGCTTTGAAAAAAGTTTAAAAATTTTTAAAAAAAGACTTGCATTATGTTAAAAGATGTGTTATTATATTTAAGTTATTATGGATAGTCCTCTGCTTTTATACGGGCACGAATATCTAAAGAAGAAAGGAAATGTAAAAATGGATATTTTACAACAGATTACTCAAGAACAAATCAGAACAGATTTGCCCACCCTTAAAATCGGTGACACAGTTCGTGTTTACGTAAAGGTTACAGAGGGCACAAGAGAAAGAATTCAGATGTTTGAAGGTACCGTTATTAAGAAGAATCACGGTGGCATTCAGGAAACATTTACTGTAAGACGTGTTTCTTATGGTGTTGGTGTAGAGAGAACATTCCCTCTTAACACACCTAAAATTGACCGTATTGAAGTTGTAAGACACGGTCGTGTACGTCGTGCAAGACTCTACTATCTGCGTGATAGAGTTGGTAAGGCTGCAAAGGTAAGAGAAAAGCTTTAATAGCACAAAGATAGTGGTGGTTATGAAAATAATCACCACTTTTATTGTATTTTTATAAAGAGAGGTTGAGCTCATTATGGATAACGAAAAGTTTGATATAAATAACGAAGAAACAGAAGAGGCGACAGAGGTTAATGTGGAAGAATATCATGCAGAGGCTGACGAAACCAAGGCTGCCCCAAAAAAGACAAATTGGGTAAAGGAGCTTCGTGATTGGGTGATTTCCATACTTATTGCGGTAATTGTGGCGTTTGTGGTAAGAGAATATGTGTTTACCCTTGTAAAGGTCCAGGGACAGTCTATGGAGCCAAGTCTTCATAACAACGACCGTCTATATGTAAACAGATTCTTCTACACTCCCGACAAGGGCGATGTTGTTATATTTACTCCTGCAACAGACCCGAAGCGTCCTTATGTTAAGCGTGTTATAGCAACAGAGGGAGATACGGTGTATATTGATTTCCGTACAGGAAAAGTATATGTTAACGACCAACTTCTGGAAGAAGAATATATATACGAAGAAACAAGGGAAATTGGAAATTACATTGCGGATTTGATGCAAAAGGGGCAATACAGTAAAAATGACCCTATCATAATTCAGCCGGGATATATTTTTGTTTTGGGAGATAACAGAAACAACAGTAAGGACAGCCGTCATTTAGGTCCTGTTCCCATTGACGAGGTTATGGGGGGTGCAGTATTCCGCTTCTGGCCCGTTAATAATATGGGAACAGTACACCAGGAGGCAGAAATCGCTGATTAGTAAAAACAAAAGAGAGGATGTGATGATATATGGAATTACAATGGTTTCCAGGGCACATGGCGAAAACGAGAAGACTTATCTCGGAAAATCTCAAGCTTGTTGATGTGGTAATAGAGCTTCTTGATGCAAGGCTTCCGTTATCATCACGAAATCCCGAAATTGACAATATTGTAGGGAAAAAACCAAGGATAGTTGTGCTTAATAAATGCGATATAGCAGACGAAAAAGCAAACGAAGCGTGGATAGAGTATTTTCAGAAAAAGGGAATCTCTGCCTTTCTTGCAGACTGCAGGTCGGGTAAGGGTTTTTCTGCTCTTTCTCCTGCCATTGACCGTGTTCTTAAAAAAAAGTTTGAGCGGGACAGACAAAAGGGAATTCAAAGGCATAGTGTAAAAATGATGATAGTGGGTATACCAAATGTGGGCAAATCCTCCTTTATAAATCGTCTGTCTTCAAGAAGTGCTGCAAAGACAGGGGACAGACCGGGTGTGACTACTGCAAAGCAATGGATAAGAATTGCAGGCAAGTATGAGCTTTTAGATACCCCGGGTATTTTGTGGCCTAAATTCGAGAGTGTTGATGTGGCAAGGCGAATTGCGTTCACAGGGGGCATAAAGGATGAGATAATGGACATAGAAGAGCTTGCCTTTTATCTGATTGGATATTTAAAAGAAAATTATTGGGAAAATCTTGCAGAGAGATATAAGCTGACAGAGGTAGACGCAGAGCTTGAAAGCTGGGATTTAGTTACAGCAATCGGCAAAAAGCGGGGCTGCATTGTGTCCGGGGGAGAGGTAGATACCTTCAGGACATCTGCTTTGATACTTGACGAGTTTCGCTCTGCAAAGCTTGGCAGAATTTCTTTGGAAATGCCAAATTAGTGGCGACCTTGATGGGTCGCCGTTTTCATATTTAATACAGAGGGATGGTGTAAAATATGCCGAAAACAGCAAAAGAATATTTTGAAAAGGGCTATAAACTCATTGCAGGAGTTGACGAGGTAGGCAGGGGACCCCTTGCAGGGCCTGTTTGTGCTGCAGCAGTTATTCTGCCCCCCGATTTGATAATAGACGGGGTAGATGATTCCAAAAAGCTTACGGAGAAAAAGCGTGAAAAGCTTTATGATATAATAATAGAAAAGGCTATTGCCTGTGCGGCAGTATTTGTTGAGCCTGATGTTATTGATGAGATAAATATAAGACAGGCTACCCATCTTGCAATGCAGAGGGCAGTTGACAGCCTCGGGGAAAAACCTGATTTTCTTCTGGTAGACGGAAATGATAAGATTGCCTTTGATGGAGTAGATTGTGATTACATAGTAAAGGGCGACGCTAAATTTGAGTGTATTGCTGCCGCATCCATTGTTGCAAAGGTTACCCGTGACAGATATATGGTAGAAATGGACAGTGTATACAGGGGATATGGGTTTGCAAAGAATAAGGGTTACGGCACGGCGGAGCACATGAAGGGGATAAGGGAGGCAGGCCTTACTCCTATTCACAGAAAATCCTTTATTACAAACAAGGTTTTGGGGATAGAATAATGAAAAGATATAATAAAAATCTTGGGGATTTCGGGGAAGAAGCAGCTAAAAACTATCTTATTGAAAAAGGCTACGAGATAGTTGAACAAAATTTTAATGTTAAAGGCGGAGAAATTGACATAGTATGTATGGACGGAAATGTGCTTGTGTTTGTTGAGGTAAAAACCAGAAATTCAAAGGAGTATGGCTTGCCTATCGAGGCGATAGACAAAAAGAAAAGGGAGCATCTTCGTTTTGCGGCAGAGAGATATTTTCAGCTTCATCCCACAGATTGCGAAATACGCTTTGACGGGATTGAAGTATATGCTTCTATGACAGATGGTGTACCTGTTCTTTTTGAGATAAACCACATTGTTGATTTTGTATTGGATTGAGGAGAGTTGTTATGAATCGTATTTTTGATGCTCATTGTGACACTATTTATAAAGTAAAAATTCATAATGCTTCTATTTTGAAAAATTCCTTTCACCTGGATATAGAGAGAATGAAAGCCTTTGATACGTATATCCAGATTTTTGCAGCCTTTATTGACAAAAAAGGCGTGGCCACTCCGCCCATGGAGCACTATTTGGCTCTTGTTAAAAGATACAGAGAGGAAATAGAAAAGAATAAGGATAAAATTTCTGCAATAGAGAGTCTTGCTGATTTGAAAAAAATTCAGGCAGGCGGTGCATATTCTGTTTTATCATTAGAGGGGGGAGAGGCTCTCGGTGGAAGTCTTGATGCAATTTCTATGTATTATAACCTTGGAGTAAGGCTTATAACTCTTACCTGGAACTATAAAAATGAGCTGGCAGACGGAATAACAGAGGAGCGGGGAGGCGGCCTTACCGAGTTTGGCAGAAATGCTGTAAGAATAATGGAAGAGATGGGTATACTTATAGATGTTTCCCACCTGTCGGTAAAAGGCTTTTATGATGTGGCAGAGGAAACAAAGCATCCCTTTGCGGCAACTCATTCCTGCATAAAGACTCTGTGCGGACACAGACGTAATCTTGATGATGAACAAATAAAGGTGATTATAAACCGAAACGGCTTTATCGGGATAAACTTTTACCCTGATTTTTTAAAGGATAAGGGTGTCTGCGATATCTCCGATATAATAAAGCATATTGAATATGTGCTGAAGCTTGGGGGAGAGAATGTGGTGGGCCTTGGCTCTGATTTTGATGGAGTGGGCAGTTTGCCGCAAGGAATTTGCGGAGTAGAGGATATGCCAAAGCTTGCCGATATAATAAATACAGAGTTTTCGGAGGAAATTGGAGAGAAAATTTTGTTTAGAAATCTCTACAGAGTATTTGAAAACGCCTTAATAAGAGGAGAAAAATTCAAAAACAAACAGAAAGAAGAAAAAAACTTGGAAAGTTAGTAATTTTTTTGAAAAAAACCTGTTGTTTTTATTGCATTTTTTTCCAATTTATATTAAAATAATATGTTAAGATAATAATAAATTTTGGAGGATATATATATGGACTTAAAAATTTCAAAGAAAGCATCGGCGGTAAGTCCGTCGCCTACATTGTCAATTGATTCAAAATTTAAGCAGATGAAAAAGGACGGAATTCCCGTTGTTGGTTTTGGTGCAGGTGAGCCTGATTTTAACACTCCGGAAAATGTTAAGGCGGCAGGCATCAAAGCAATTGAAAACAACTTTACAAGATATACTCCGGCTTCCGGTACCATTGAGCTTAAACAAGCTATATGCGATAAAATCAAGAAGGACACAGGACTTGAATATACAATTGGAAACATTGTAATTAGCAATGGGGGTAAGCATGCCCTTACCAATACCTTTATGGCAATATGCGACCCGGGAGACGAGGTTGTTTTGCCTGCACCATATTGGGTAAGCTATCCTGAAATGATAAAAATGGCAGATGGTGTTCCGGTCTACATTGACACCTGTGAGGAAACAGGCTTTAAGTTCACCATAGAGCAGTTAAAGGCGGCAATTACTCCAAAAACAAGAGCCCTTGTCCTCAATACACCAAGCAATCCTACAGGAATGGTTTATACCAGAGAAGAAATGGTTGAAATCGCAAAGGTTGCCGTGGAGAACAACATTTATGTTATATTTGACGAAATTTATGAAAAGCTTATTTATGAGGGTGAGCATACCAATATTGCAACTCTTGGGGACGATATTCGTGACCTTACAATAATTGTAAACGGAATGGCAAAGACCTATGCCATGACAGGCTGGAGAATAGGTTATATTGCGGCAGACGAAAAGCTTGCCAAGGCAATGGCAAACATTCAGAGTCATGCAACCTCAAATCCCAACTCTATTGCCCAGGCGGCGGCTGTAGAGGCACTTTGCGGCGATCAGAGTTTTATTGATGAAATGAAGGCAACTTATGTTGAACGCAGAAATTATATGGTAGAGAGAATAAACAGTATTGACGGAATCAGCTGTCTCAACCCTAACGGGGCATTCTATATCTTTATGAATGTAAGAGGTGTTCTTGGAAAAGAGCATTACGGCAAGGTTATAAATACTGCAGCCGAGCTTTGCGAGGATATGCTGGAGCGTGCTCTTGTGGCACTTGTGCCAAGCGAGGGCTTTGGTATAGACGGCTATGTAAGACTTTCCTATGCTACCTCAATGGAGGTTATACAGACAGGACTTGACAGAATCGAGAAATATCTCAAGGGTGAATTTTAACAAAAGAACAGAGTAAAAGGAGAGGATGTAATGAAAATTGGATTTATAGGCGGCGGAAATATGGCGTCTGCCCTGATTGGCGGACTTATAAATTCAGGACATCCTGTATCGGATATATGCCTTTTTGATATAGATGCTGACAAATGTGAAGCGTGGAGCAAAAAGGGTGTAGTTATAGCAAAGGACGGGGCAGAGACAGAGGCTTTTGCGGATTTGGTTATTTTTGCAGTAAAACCCAACATAATAGAAACAGTTCTTGGAGAAATGAAAAAGCAACCCCAAAAGATTTATTTATCCATTGCAGCAGGGGTTAGCATAGAGCTTTTGGAGAGTATTCTTGGAAAGGACAAGAAGATTGTTCGCACAATGCCCAATACCCCTGCACAGGTGGGTTGTGGAATGACGGTAATTACTCCCAACGGCAACCTGACGGGAAACGAGATTGCAGAGATAGAGAAGATTTTTTCGGGGATTGGTGACACACAGGTTTTGCCCGAGAAATTTATGAGTATTGCAACAGCACTTCACGGAAGCAGTCCGGCTTATGTATATATGTTTATAGATGCTATGGCCGATGCAGGAGTAAGCTATGGGCTTACTAAAGAACAAGCATTAAAGCTTGCGGCAAAGGCTGTGGAGGGAAGTGCCAAAATGGTGCAGATGACAGGTGTTCATCCCGAACAGTTAAAGGATAATGTTTGCTCACCCGGAGGGACAACGATTGCTGCGGTTCAGGATTTAGAAGAAAACGGTTTCCGTGCAGTAGTGCAGAGTGCGGTGAGAGCCTGTACCCGCAGAGCCGAGGAAATGAATAAATAAGAATATATTGATTGGAACGGCTCCTGCGCCGCTTCAATCAATATCTGTCTTAAAAAGGAATGATTGTATGAAGTGCATTGCTCTGACAGGAGGAATCGGTGCCGGTAAAAGTGCGGCGGCAGCAGAATTTGCAAGGCTTGGGGCAGAAGTGATTGATGCGGACAAAATTTCCCGTAGGATTATGCTTCCCGGGGAGAGTGCATACAATAAAGTTGTGGCGGAATTTGGGAGCGGGATATTGCTGCAAGACGGCACGATAAACCGAAGGGCACTTGGAGATATTGTATTTAGTGAAAGGGAAAAGCTTGAAAAGCTTAACAGCATTACCCATAGTCAAATATACGAAGAAATAAAGCGGGGAATAAATATGTCGGAGGCAGAGGTTGTTTGTGTTGAAATTCCTCTGCTTTTTACAACGAAATGCCCTGTTGAATTTGATATGAAGATTGCGGTCATTGCTTCTCCGGAAACAAGAATAAAAAGGACCATGGCAAGGGATAATGTGACTTTGGAGCAGGTTGAGGCAAGGATGGAAAAGCAACTCTCTGATGAAGAGCTTAAAGTCCTGGCGGATTGTGTAATAGAAAATGACGGAGATATTGAATTATTGAGAAAGCAGGTAGAGGCTATTTATAACAGCCTTTTGAAATAGATAGGAGTTTTTATGAGATTGGTCAGACGAAAACCCGGGAGGCGCAAAAGGCGCCCGGGATGTATAGGGGGTCTTTTAAGGTTTTTTCTCTTTTTGGCAGTTGTTGTTACGGCAGGAATTATGATAAGTCGAGGATATTTTAATTCTGATATGGCGGAAAAAATAAAAAAGACACAATATCCCATAAAATATGAGCATTTTGTAGAAAAATATTCTGAAGAATATAAGCTTGATAAGTATCTGGTATTTGCAGTTATTCGTACAGAGAGCCGTTTTGATAAATATGCGGTATCAAGGGCAGATGCAAAGGGCCTGATGCAACTGACTGATGAAACAGGCGAGGAATGTGCCAAAAAGCTTGGCATCAGCAGATATACCCCGGATGCTCTGTTTGACCCTGAAATAAATATACAGCTTGGATGCTACTATTTAAGACGGTTGCTTGACAACTATGATAATGTTGATACGGCACTTGCAGCGTATAATGGCGGCCCCGGGAATGTTGATTTATGGTTGAAGGACAAAAATTATTCAGACGGATTTGGCAATCTTACAAACATTCCCTTTGAAGAAACGAAAAAGTATGTTCTTCGGGTAAGAGATGCCTGGGGAATGTATAAAAATATTTACGATAAACAAGAATAAAACAGAAGGGAATGAATTATTATGACAAAAAAACAAGACAAAGAAAATTTATCTTATGAAAATAAAAATATGTATACCTTTGCAGATGAAGAGCAAAAAAAGGACATATTTGATTTTTGTGAAGGCTATAAAAAGTTTATATCCGAAGCAAAAACCGAGAGGGAGTTTTGTGAGGCTGCTTGCATAGAGCTTGAGAGGGCCGGCTTCTCTCCCCTTGAAGAAAAGAATACTCTTAAGGCGGGAGATAAGGTTTATACCGTAAACAGAGGCAAGGGTGTTATTGCGGCTGTAATTGGAACAGAGGATATAACTAATGGTATAAATCTTGTGGGTGCCCATATTGATTCTCCAAGACTTGACTTAAAACCAAACCCTCTTTATGAGGACGGGGGAATGGCGTTTTTCAAGACCCATTATTACGGAGGGATAAAGAAGTATCAGTGGACGGCAATTCCTCTTGCAATTCATGGTGTTGCTGCTCTTACCGACGGAACACAGATAAAAATTTCAATCGGTGAAGACGAAAATGACCCTGTATTTTGTATAACTGACCTTCTTCCCCATCTTGCAGAGGCACAAATGACAAAGAAAATGCACGAGGCAATCCCGGGGGAGAGTCTTAACATTGTTCTTGGAAACATAGGTTGCCCTGATGAGGATGTAAAAGAGGGAGTAAAACATAATATCCTTAAAATTTTAAACGAAAAGTATGATATAACCGAGGAAGATTTACTCAGCAGCGAGATAGAGGTTGTTCCTGCATTTAAGGCAAGGGATATTGGCTTTGACAGAAGTATGATAGGTGGCTACGGACAGGATGACAGAGTTTGTGCATATACTGCCCTCCGTGGGATTGCCGAGCTTAAAAAGCCAGCTAAAACTGCAGTTTGCCTCCTTGTTGACAAGGAAGAGGTTGGTTCTATGGGTTCAACAGGTATGCGTTCCAGACGGTTTGAAAATGTTATGGCAAAGATTTGTTATATGTGCAGAAAGGATTATAACGACATTGTGCTTCGTGATTGCTTAAGCAATTCAACCTGTCTGTCAGCTGATGTAGGCGCGGCATTTGACCCCAACTATCCCGAGGTTACTGAAAAGAGAAATGGTCCTATATTTGGCGGCGGCATTGCCCTTACAAAGTATACAGGCTCCCGTGGGAAAGGCGGCGCAAGCGATGCAAGTGCAGAGCTTGTGGCAAGAATGCGTAAAATATTTAATGAAAACGGCGTTAAGTGGCAAATTGGTGAGCTTGGCAAGGTTGACGGCGGAGGCGGCGGAACCATCGCACAGTATGTGGCAAATCTTGATATGGATGTTATTGATGCAGGAGTTGCTCTTTTGTCTATGCACTCTCCCTATGAGGTTGCCAGCAAGTACGACGTTTATATGACCTACAGAGCATATAAGGAATTCTATAAGAATAATTAAAATGAATAAAATCCCGTGTCTGTGGCAGAATATACAGCAAATAATAATCGAGGTGTTGCTGTATGTTCAAAGGAAAAATAACAGTTGTGGGTGCGGGAAATGTAGGCTCTACCGTTGCATATACTCTTATGATAAGCGGACTTGTATCCGAGATTGTGCTTATCGATATAAACAAGGATAAGGCAGAGGGTGATGCAATGGATATGAGCCATGGTGTCAGCTTTGTAAGCCCTGTCCGTATAATTGCAGGTGATTATTCCGACATAAAGGAAAGTGATATGGTGATAATTACTGCAGGGGCGAGTCAAAGAGAGGGCGAGAAAAGAACAGAGCTTCTTAAAAGGAATGCAGAGGTTTTCAAGAATATCATTGACAATATTTTAAGATATTGTCATGATGATACAATTCTTCTTGTGGTGACAAATCCTGTGGATATACTCACCTATATAACCTGTAAAATTTCGGGATTTTCAAAAAACAATGTCATAGGCTCGGGCACTGTTCTGGACACATCAAGGCTTAAATATTTAATCAGCGAAAAGGTAAAGGTTGACCCAAGAAATGTTCACACCTATATTATAGGCGAGCATGGAGATTCAGAGGTAGCCGCCTGGAGTGTAACCAACGTAGCGGGAATGGAAATCAGTGATTTTTGCTGTTGCGGCGGAGATTGCAAGCCTGTTGATATCTGCGAGAGGGAGCTGTATGACAGAACAAAAAATGCGGCTTATGATATAATTTCAAGAAAAGGCTCCACTTACTATGCAATTGCTTTGGCGGTGAAGAGGATTGTGGAATGTATTATTGGCGATGACAATTCTATTTTAACTGTTTCCAGTCTTCTCGAGGGGGAGTACGGCATATCGGATGTATGTCTTTCTGTTCCCACGGTTGTAGGCTCGGGGGGAGCAGAGAGAATTATAGAAATAGGGTTTTCAGAGGAGGAGCTTAAGGGGCTTAAGAAAAGCGCCGAAACTCTGCAAAAGCTTGCAAGAGAAATTGGGTTTTAAATACAAAGGAGGAAGAGAAGATGTTTGTTACAAAAGATATAAAGTATGTTGGTGTAAATGACCATGATATTGATTTATTTGAGGGACAATATGTTGTACCCAATGGTATGTCATATAATTCCTATGTAATTGTTGACGAAAAGGTTGCGGTGCTTGATACGGTTGATGCAAGATTTACTCATCAATGGCTGGATAATATTGAAACGGCCACAGGTGGAAAAGCTATAGATTATCTTGTAATTCAGCACATGGAGCCTGACCATTCTGCCAATGTTGCAAATTTTATGAATTTGAATAAGGATACAAAAATTGTTGCATCAGAAAAAGCGTTTAAAATGATGAAGCAATTTTTCGGCACTGATTACGAGGACAGGAGAATTGTAATTGCCGAGGGCGACACCCTGAAGCTTGGCTCACACGAGCTTGCTTTTGTTGCGGCACCCATGGTTCATTGGCCCGAGGTTATGGTTACATACGACCGGGCGGATAAGGTGCTGTTTTCAGCTGACGGATTTGGCAAGTTTGGTGCTCTTGACATAGAAGAGGATTGGGCTTGCGAGGCAAGAAGATACTTTATAGGAATTGTAGGAAAGTACGGGGCACAGGTGCAGGCTCTTCTTAAAAAGGCGGCAACCCTTGATATAGAAATAATATGTCCTCTTCACGGACCTGTATTGAGTGAAAATTTAGGATACTATCTTGACCTGTATAACACCTGGTCTTCATATTCAATAGAAACAGAGGGAATTGTGATTGCATATACCTCTGTGTACGGAAACACAAAAGCGGCAGTAAATCTTCTGGCTGAAAAGCTTAAGGCAAAGGGCTGTCCAAAGGTTGTTGTAAACGACCTTGCCCGCTGTGATATGGCAGAAGCAATAGAAGATGCTTTCAGATACGGCAAGCTTGTTCTTGCAACCACCACCTATAATGCGGATGTTTTTCCTTTTATGCGTCAGTTTATTGACGGACTTACAGAGAGGAACTATCAGAACAAAACCATTGCTCTCATGGAGAATGGATCCTGGGCACCACTTGCGGCAAAGGTTATGCGGGGCATGTTTGAAAAAAGCAAAAACATAACTTTTACTGACACAACAGTTACGATTTTTTCAGCATTGAATGATGAGAGTAAGGAGAAAATAGAAACCCTTTCCGACGAGCTTTGCCGTGATTATCTTGCACAGCAGAGCGAAACTGCTAACAAGAATGATTTGTCTGCTTTATTTAATATTGGTTATGGCTTATATGTTGTAACTTCAAATGACGGCAAAAAGGATAACGGTTTGATTGTCAATACTGTTACACAGGTTACAAATACCCCCAACAGAATTGCTGTTACCATAAACAAGGACAATTATTCTCATCATATAATCAAGCAATCGGGAATAATGAATATAAACTGTTTGTCGACAGACGCTCCCTTCAGTGTATTTGAAACCTTTGGCTTTGCCAGCGGAAGAAATACAGATAAGTTTGCAAATATGGAGCCTCTTCGCTCTGATAACGGACTTGCATTTCTGCCAAGATATATAAATTCCTTTATGTCCCTTAAGGTAGAGCAATACATTGACCTTGGTACTCATGGAATGTTTATCTGCAGTATTACCGAATCAAGAGTAATTTCTGATGTTGAAACAATGACATATACCTATTATCAGAATAATGTTAAGCCAAAACCCGAAACAGACGGAAAGAAAGGCTTTGTCTGCAAAATATGCGGTTATGTGTACGAGGGGGATACCCTGCCGGAGGATTTTGTGTGTCCTTTGTGTAAGCACGGAGCGGCAGATTTTGAACCTATAAAATAAGATCATACTCGACCTTTAGGTCGAGTATTTTTATATTACAGAAGCAATAACTGCAGTTTTTACAGTAATCCCTATAAATAACTTGTCATAATAATTAAAATCCTTTCATAGAATGTATTAAAAATGACGGTACAGGGTGAATATGCACTCATTAAAGTACAAATATGGAGGAATTTTTAATGGTTGAGTACAATGTATATCAGGACATTGCAGAAAGAACCCAGGGGGATGTTTATATTGGGGTTGTAGGCCCTGTCAGGACAGGAAAGTCTACATTCATAAAGAAGTTTATGGAGCTTCTTGTGCTTCCCAATATAGAAAATGATTATAAGCGAAACCGTGCCCAGGATGAGCTTCCTCAATCTGCAGGGGGAAGAACAATAATGACAACAGAACCGAAATTTATTCCCAACGAGGCGGTACAGATATCTCTGGATGACAAGGCTTCCTTTAATGTGAGAATGATAGATTGTGTCGGTTATATTGTAAACGGGGCAATGGGACACATTGAAGATGAAATGCCGAGAATGGTGGTAAGCCCCTGGTCAGATGAGCCGATTCCCTTTGAGGAGGCGGCAGAGATTGGTACCCATAAGGTTATATCCGAGCATTCTACCATAGGAATTGTTGTTACTACAGACGGAAGCATAACTGAAATTGACAGAGGAGATTATATTTCAGCCGAGGAGCGGGTAATAGAAGAATTAAAGGCAATAAACAAGCCCTTTGTTATTATAATGAATTCAGCCTCTCCTAATTCTGAATGGGCAAAGCTGTGCAAAGCCGAGCTTGAGGAAAAATATGGGGCAAAGGTTATACCTATGAATTGTATGACACTTTCCAAGGAAGATATAGACGAGATTATGAGGAGTATTCTTTATGAATTTCCAATCTGTCAGGTTGGTTTTTATATGCCTGATTGGATTTCAGCTATGAGTGAGGACAATTCTCTAAAAGCAGATATGAACAACGCTGTATTTGATAGCTTTGGAAATGTGTCAAAGATTTCAGATGTGTTTGAAATTCCAAAAAGACTTATGAAGTATGATTTTGTAGATACTGCGTCTGTTAATCTGATTTCCCCGGGAAAGGGCGTTGCAGAAATAAAAATCGCTGTTGATGAAAAGCTCTTCTATGATACTGTAGAGGAGTTGACAGGATTTTCAATTGAAGACGAAAGCCAGCTTCTTACACTTTTGACAGAATTGTCGGAGATAAAGCGAAATTACAAAAAAGTGGAGGATGCCATTCGTCAGGTAAACCAGACAGGATACGGAATTGTATCACCCTCTGTTGATGAGCTTACTCTTGAAGAACCGGAGATTATGAAACAGGGAAGCAGATTTGGAGTTCGGCTTAAAGCCAGCGCTCCGTCTATACATATGATAAGGGCTGATATCGAAACAGAGGTAAATCCCATAGTGGGAACGGAAAAGCAGTCAGAGGAGCTTGTTCACTATCTTTTAAACGAATTTGAAAGCGACCCCAAGAAAATATGGGAGTCAAATATTTTTGGCAAATCCCTCCACGAGCTTGTTAACGAGGGACTTCACAACAAGCTTTGTCGTATGCCCGAGGATGCAAGAATGAAAATACAGGAGACTCTCACCAAGATTATTAACGAGGGCAGCGGCGGACTTATTTGTATAATATTGTAAAATAATTCAGCAGAATTGTTATATAAAACAATTCTGCTTTTTTTTGATAAAAAACGCAAAAAAATAATAGACAAATGAAAACAGGTGTTATATAATGGGTTTAATTATATTAAAGTTGCAGAGGGAAGACGAGAATTTTGTGGATATAGACGAGGAATACTCTTTGCAATAGAAAACAACTATAAAAGGTGGTAAGAAAATGCAAAACATGTTTAGCATAAAGGATATAAAAAACAAGGTGTCTTCCAACGATTTGGTATATGATAATATATCCACCCACTGGGGAAACGGAATGTTTGTGGGAGGCGGAAGCATAGGTGCGATTTCGTATTCAAGAAACAATCTGGAATGGATTATAAACAAAAATGATGTTTTTGATTCAAGAGCCAGCGAGACAGAACAAAAAACTCATCGTGAAGTTAAGGAGCATATAAATAAACATAATGAAAAAGATTTCAAGTTTATGAGTCAATTCGAAAAAGTAACCAAACGCGTAGACCTTTACTCAATTACTCCTGTTATTTTAAGATTTAACTTTGGCTCGGGTGATTTGGGTTGGGGTGCCCCTGCTCTTCCCAAGGTTTCCCAACGGTTGTCCCTTTATGAGGGTAAATTATACAGCGAGGCAGATGCGGCATTTATTCATGGAAGATTTGAGGTATTTTCGCCCCATAATAAGAATTTGTTTGTTATGAGAGTTGAGGGATGCTCTACCCTTGACTGGGGACACCTTATTGAGCTATACAGACCATTTCACGAAGAAATGGAACTCCCTGAATGGAAATATGAAAATGATGTAATTAGTTTTACCCAAAAGCTTCCCGGAGGCGGCAGCTATGCAGTGGCAGTATACATAAAGAACAGAGAGTTTGATGCAGGAAGAGTTAAATATGATATGCCTCCTGATTTTGTATACGAAAATCAAACCTCTTACATTAAAGTAAATAAAATGTCAAAATTTAATGCAAAAATATCCCAGGGTGGCGACGCCGATATTTTTGTTTCGGTGTGCTCGTCCTATGAGTTTGACGAGCCGCACAGAGCGGCAGTAGATGAGGTTTTGAATGCTGCAAAAGTTGGATATGAAGAGATTGAGTCAAACCACAGAAAATGGTGGGCAGATTTCTGGCAGAAGTGCGCAGTTGATTTTGGTAAGTATAAAGAGATTGAAAAGAGCTGGTATATGTCTGTATATATATTGGGAAGCTCTTATGGCACTGCACCGATGCCACCGCTAACAGGATTGTTCTATGGTCCTTTAAACGAAACAACCCCCGGTGTTACAAGCAGTAATTATAATTCAGACCAGAACACACAAATTCCTGTAATGCCCCTGCATCTTACAAACCATATTGATTTAATGGAGTCCTTTGTTAAAACCTTTGATAATTCATATAACCAATTGAGAGAACAAACAAAATTTCTGTTTGGGGATACAGGGGGAGAGGGGATATATATACCTCTTGCTACAAATCAGAACGGAAAAGAATTGGTTTCACCAACATACAGATATACTCTTTGCGGAAGTGCGTATACAGGTCTCATGATTTGTTGGATGTGGAAGTACGGCCGTGACCTTGAAATGATGAGGGATAAGGCGTATTTTATCCTCTGTGAGCTAATAAGGTTCTATACAAGCAATCTTATGGAGCTTGGGGAGGATGGACTTTATCATCTTGATATAAGCATTCCACCTGAAATATTTACATTTACAAAAGACGATTGTGCAACACTCTCGATGCTAAAGGTTTGTCTTAAAACAGCTGTCGAGGTTGGAAGGCTTCTTGAAGAGGACAATGATGAATTAAATTATTGGGAAGAAATGCTCGGCAAGCTCCCCGAACCTGCACAAAGGCCTGATGGAGCATGGTGGGGCGGCCCTGATATTCCGTATGACCATTTCTTCTTTGGCGGTCATTTGTTCTATCCGTTCTTCCCTTCAGAAACATATATATCAGATGAGGATAAGGAAAAAGCAAAAAAAACACTTGATTTTGTTGATGATTATGCTTATGAGCGGGCGTTTATGGACCATGAGGGATGCTTCCATCCTCTCCACGGTTGGAGCTGGTTCTATACAACCGTTACAAGACAAAGATTAGGTATGGCAGAGCGGGTAAGAGCTGATTTGAAAGCTTTTATGGATAATTTTTCAAAATCAAACGGCTTCTTTACTCATAACTCAATTCTTGTTATGGAATCGAGTGAGGCAGAAAAGAATTGCGTTGTGCAAAAGGAATTAAGAAAAGACTATAAAACAAATATAGACCAGCCCTTTTGGCAGACCTCGGGCAGATGCGCAACCTCAAACGAGTTTGCGAAAGAACTTGCGGCCCCTGTTATGGAGGGGAATGCTTCGTTTTTGTTCTGTGCAACAGAAATGCTTATCCAGAGCTATGAGGGAATAATAAAGCTATTCCCAAGTGTAGAAAAAGATTTTACAGGAGGATTCAAAGGACTTCTTGCAAACGGCGGATTTGAGGTTTCTGCAAGAATGGCAGAAGGCAAGGTTGTTTATGTAAAGGTTAAGTCCCTTGCAGGGGGATTGATGAGAATGTATAATCCTGCTGAATCAGGAGACAAAATACTCTCTTTTGAAATGGCAAAGGGAGAAGAAAAAGAACTTATTTTTTAAAGTTAAAACAGAAGAGCTATGATGGTATAAATTGTCTGATAAGGACAAAAATACTCCATATCATAGCTCTTTTTAATACCCATTGAATAGGGGGTGCATATTCTTTGGATAATATCAGTATTTGCAGATAAACTATTTTACAATTTATGAACTATATTCTATTGTAATAAAGATAAAAAGAATTTATAATGAAAATTAGATATACTTGGCTATTTGCAATAATATATTTCAATTTTTATTATAAAATTTTATTTAAAATATATATACGGGAACAGGGAAGGATTGACACGGAATGAACAAAGAGAGCTATGTAAAAACTGCGGTTAACAAGACAAAAGTTTTTGACCGAAATGAATATATGATAGAACCGCAACCAATTAAATATGATAAAAAGGTATGTGTTCTTAAGAAAGCAGACGGAATTGGTATTCCAACAGAAAAAAAGATAGATACCAAAGAGGAGCTGTTTTCAAGAGTTGAAAAATTAAAGGAAGCATACAAGCCTTTCCTTCGAAACCTTGCTCCCGGGATACCCTCGTATAAAAAGACCATAGAAATAACAGAATTTGTATTAGATGGTAAGGAAAAGATAAAGCTTCCTTACTATGGTGCGCCCTTGGGAAATGCAACCCAGGTTTATGAAACAAAATTTGAACTTGAGGAAATCAGTGATAAAGCGGTATATATATGTTTCAAAGGTGCAGATTATATTGCAGAGGTTTTTGTAAATGATATTTTCGTGGGTATGCATGAGGGATTTTTCTCAGCATTTGAGTTTGAGATTACAAAAGCCGCAAAAATAGGCAAAAACTCGTTAAAGGTTATATTGAAAAACGATTTTATATATGTGGGTAATGGACCCGAGGGTAAAAAGTCTAAAGTTAGATTTGAAGGAGATAAGCTCTATTCGGCACATGGACTCGGTTATGATGACCCCGAGGTTGGTTGGCATCACAGCCCTCCGGGAATGGGGATATATGACAAGGTAAAGGTTGAGGTCAGAAACAAGCTGAATATTACGGACCTGTATGTTTGCCCTGATGTTGAAAATAATGATGCAGAGCTTTGGGTTGAGGTGGAAAATTCAGAGTATGTAAAAAAAGAGTTGACATTTGATTTATCTCTTTACGGAAGAAATTTTAAAGAAACGGTATTTGAGCATATAACCTATGAGCCAATCATTGGTACTTACAAAGTAGTGGCAGAGCATGGGAAAAATATATACAAAATATCAATGGCGTTGGAAAACCCAAGGATATGGGAGCTTGAAAGTCCGTATTTGTATCAGGTAAATGTTTTGGTATCGGTAAATGGCCAGGTTAATGATTCTGCCACAACTTCCTTTGGTATGCGAACATTTATCCAGGATGTAAACAGCTCTCCAAAGGGTATGTTTTATTTAAACGGCAAGGCAATTCGACTTCGCGGGGCAAACACCCACGGATTTGAACAACAGGATGTAATGCGCGGAGATTTTGAACAGCTTATAGAAGATATTTTGCTTGCAAAAGTGTGCAATATGAATTTTTGGCGTATCACTCAAAGACCTGTTCAAAGCGAAGTGTATGAATATTGTGACATGCTTGGCTTTATGACCCAGACTGACCTTCCCCTCTTTGGACTTATGAGAAGAACTAAATTCAGCGAGGGCGTAAGACAGGCAGAGGAAATGGCAAGACATATAAGAAATCATCCTTGCAATATTATAGTTTCCTACATAAATGAAGCATATTATAATGAGTCTGAAACTATAGACGAGGAATGCTATGACGAAATGGTGGACAGACCTAAAATGTACAAAGTTCATCGTCATTTGAACAGAGAAGAGGTTGAGATGTTCTTTGTGGCTTGCGATAATGGAGTAAAGCTTAATTATCCCAATTGCGTAATCAAGCATGTTGACGGGGATTATGACCCACCCGATCTTTCTGGTCAAAATTGTATGCCCGATAATCATTGCTACACGCTCTGGTACAACAGCCACGCCATTCCGTTTAATAAGCTTTATAAAGGATATTGGCAAAAGGTTCTTCCTGATTGGTATTACAGTTGTGGTGAGTATGGGGCAGAGGGCATGGAGAATGTTGATATTATGCGTCGCCTTTATCCAAAAGAATGGTTGAGAGAGCCTTTTAATCCAAAGAATATTTCAAGTGCTCAGGCAGAACAATTTCACGCAGCATTTTTTGACACTCCCGACACTATGGAGGGTTGGGTTGAATCAACCCAAAGACATCAGGCATACGCGGTTAAAATGATGACAGAGGCTTTTCGCCGTGACCCTAGAATGGCATCTATTGCAATGTTTGAGTTTATTGATGCCTGGCCCGCAGGATGGATGAAATGCGTTATGGATTGTGAAAGAACGCCAAAGCCTGCTCTTTTTGAATACAAAAATGCACTTGAACCCATTATGATAAGCTTGCGGAGTGACAGATTTACATATTACGAGGGCGAAACTGTAAGTGTGGAAGCATACATCTGTAACGATACACACATAACCGCAGATAAAGATTACAAGGTTGTGTTTGAGTTGTATGATGACAATGGAATTATTATGCAACAGGAAACGGAGGTATCTTTCGACGAAAATACCTGTACCTACATAGGAAATGCGGAGTTTGAAGCAGCCCGTGTAAAAGACAGAAAGTTATTTACCTTAAAGGCAATTCTTGTTATAGATGATGAAGCCCTCACCTACAACAGTTTTGAAATAGAAGTTTTTGAAAAAAGAGAGGTTGCTCCTAAAGGTGATGATATAGTGATAATTACAGATTTAGAGATAGGGGAGCATGAAATAGCAGGTGAAACAGTAAAGGTTGAAGGAACATCCTACGACCTTGACATATTCAGACTGTTTGTATCAAGAAATACGGGACACAGTGCAGTGGCAGAATTTAAGGAGTTTGACTTCTCTATGTGGTATGATAAAGAGGCTGATATGATAATGCCGATTGCACCTAAAAAATTCACAGCAAGGGGATTTGTGCCCATACTGATTGGCGAGGGTGCGTATTCAGATTCTATGGTGGTTGGTGTAAAGGAGTATCAGGGTAAAAAGTATGTAATTTCTTTTCTTGATATAAGAGTTGAAAATCCAATAGCAGAGAGATTTTTGAACAACTTGAACATGTTATAAAATAAATGATATTCATATATATATTGAATTTAAGGAGGAATTTTATATGAAAAAACTAATGTTATCTTTATTGGTAGTTTGTATGCTTTCTGCAATGTTGCCAACGGGGATGACGCCTCTGTCAGCGACGACCGCAGTGTCTGCCGCAGACCCCAACTTAATATTTGATATGGATTTATCGAGCTGTTCGGCCCAAAACCCACAACAAGTAGCTGATAAATCAGGTGCAAATATGGTTGAGTCTTATGGCTATCTGCATTGGAAAGATGCAACCACACTTCATACGACTCTTACAGATAAAGTGCAATATGGAGAGATAGAGGGCAAAGGAACACCATATCTTACCTTTGCAGACTATAATGCAGAGGCTGATACTACTACTAATGGTAACAGTGCACTTTATGTAAATTTCAAAGCAAGTGAAATTGCTAATCGTAACATTGCAAATGCAAATGCAGTTACAATTGAAACATGGGCAAAGCTTGACGAGGACGGACAAAATGGAAAATTTGCGCAGCTTTTCCAATACGGGTGTCATTCTCATTATACTGAAGACAAGATGTACCACAATTCATTTTCTGCACAGTTTAGGACTACAGCGTCAAATGACATTGCCTTCTACCCGGATCGTGCTTTCGCTCATGCAAACGCTGGTGCCTATGCTAACTATACAATAGGAGAGGAATGTGGAGGCAAGTGGGTACACTATGTGTTTGTCAGAGAATATTTAGAAGCCAAGAGCCAGTGGCAGATTACCCTTTATATAAACGGCGTACCTACAGTGCAAACTAAAGGAGAAACTATAGGAAGAACAAATTATACTGTGCCATATAAAGCAACATATAACAATGTAGAATATGCCCATTATCCCACCACCCTGATGATTGGCTCTGTAGAGAGATGGCAGACTGCCAAGGCGGTTGCAGGAAGCATTGCAACATTTAAATTGTATGATGATGCGAGAACTGCCGAAGAAATAAAAAGTGAATTCCATAGTACAAAGACGAATTTTTATGACCCTGTGCCTGAATTTAAGAGTATAAGCTTTACAAATCAGGCTGACGAGGAAATTGATGACAGAACTGTGCTTTTGAAGGATGCAACAAGTGTAACTGCAACTGCGGAGATAGTAGATTGTCCCGAAGATGCAATTGGTTTTCTGGCGCTTTATAACGACAGAGGTGAGCTGTTGTCTGTAGAAATGGCGGATGTCGGCGAACCGAATTCAGACGCGGTTACCGCTATGACGGCGACGCTTGCTGCGAACCAGGCGTACAAAGGGGTGTTTTATATCTGGAGTGATATTGAATCGATTGAACCTGTTTTTTTAGCCAGTTCAGTCGGCGGACAGCCCGATCCTCTTGAGATAAACGCCGAGTTCTGTGCTGATGGTGCTCAAGACATAGCGTATGCACAGGGGTACAACGGAATTACTGCAAACCTGAACCTTACTGCAGGCGAGCCCCCCGAGAATCTGACTGCAACACTAAAGCTTATGCGGAATAAAGGGGCTATATATGAAAACTCTGCAGATATTGTATTCAACGATGGTGCCGCAAGTGTGAACCTTGCGTATGCGGCAAATACTGATTACCCTGAACTTCCGACACTGCAGGTAGATGACGAGTTGGTGCTTACAGTTACAAATGGTACAGAGGTATTGCTTGAAAAGAGATTGCCTTATGCGGATCAGTCGAAGATTGTTGATGTAATTCTTGTTGCGGGACAGTCAAATGCTGACGGTCAGGGTGGTGACGCAACACTTAGCATAAAACCTGACGCGGGTACAGTATATTATAACACCATGGGCAACCAGGCTCTCTCTACAAGCGGAAACAAGGGTTGGGACAGTGCACTTGCTAAAACCTGGCACGAGGAAACAGGCAGAATTGTCTTGCTTGTAAAGGCGACATGGGGTGGCACAGGATTTCCTACTATTGAAGATATTGACACTGGAAAGATGTATACAACGGGAAGCAGATATTTCGGTTTGTGGAATCCTGACAACGGTATGCCTTTGACAAATACTCCCGGTGGTTTGACGACAGATCCCTCCGCGTTCAAACCTCGTGACTGCTATACCCTTGCAAAGAATGCGTATCAAGCTGCTTTAGCTTCAATTGATACAAGCAAGTACACCATAGGCAGAAAAATTTATTTCTGGAATCAGGGCGAGAACGAAAACGGTTCATATACACCTGCACAATATAAAGAAGCTTTTCTTGAGATGCATGATGCTTTAAAAACAGATCTCGGACTTGAGTATGCAGGAATCTTGCCTGTGCGTTCCACCATTCTCAGCAGTCCTCCAACAGGAGCTGAAAATACGAGATCTGCCGAAACCACACTTAGGCTTACAGGACCGCGTATTGCACAATACCATCTTGGGGCAACAAGATCTGATGTTTTCATTGTTGCTGATACAATGGAGAGATGGTCAAATAATGCAACCATAAAGCAGTGGTTTGAGGAAAAATATCCTTATGGCTATCCGTTGGGTGATGAGAATATGCCAACTGCCTGGTCGACTATTATGGCAAGTGATAATATTCATTACAATCAGTATGCACTAAATGAGTTTGGACCTGAGGCAGCAAAGAATATGCTTAACTTTATTCGTGGCGGAGGAAGCATCGTAGACGGAATTGATTTGATTACTCCGTTTGGAATTGAGCATATTGAAAACGGAGGAACAATTTTCTTGCCCGCTAAAGACGGCACAAAAGAAACCGGCGATGGATGGAACGCTACACTAAACGGTGTAATTCCGGTTATGCCCGCATCTTCGGGCATAAAGGGTACCTTTACCCTTTCGGGAACTACTGCGGCAGAGCTGACGGCAGAGGGATTGCTTGTGCCAAAGGCTTGCATTGCAGGTGACTATTCAACACTTACTGTAAGTTATACAGAGAACGGTGTTCCAAAGACCATGAGTTTCAGAGTTGAATCACCTATCAAGGAAACCTCTGTTGTGATGGAGATTGCTCCTGTATTTGAAAATCGTTCTGCAATTTATACCTTGACAACAGATGATGGGTATTATTATACAACAGAGTGGCTCACAAAAAAGCTGGCAGAAATTGAAACAGAAAAGGGACTTTCTGCAAATACTTTAAAGGCAACTATGGGTCTTGTACCCAAGTGGATTGATGATACTGTGAATAATGTAGCCGGTAAAAAGGCGGGAATTATGACCTGGACACAGGCACAAAGCTATGCTGCCCTCCCGAGATGGGGAGTTGCAAACCATACCCAAAACCATACACAAACAGGATTTAATACCTTGTCAGAAGAAGTATTAAAGCAGGAGATAAATGGTGGACGGGCAACCCTTAAATCATATTTCCCAAATGAAAAGATTGTAGGGTTGTATACCCCGGGCGGTCATAACAATGACTTAATCAGAAAAGTTGCATCAGAGCAGCATTTTTCCTTGAGGGTAGTAGGCGGAAGCTATAATCAGCTTCCTCTTACAGACACAATAAACACCACAGCTAAAACAATGTATAATCTTGTTGCACCCACAGTAGACGAGGATACAACTGCTGCTGAAGCAAACGGTTGGGTAGACTCTGCCATCAGTTCGGGCAAGGGTTGGCTTATAGAGTGCTGGCATTGCGTAGGTGATGATGTTGGATATTCACCTGTGCCGGAAGCTATTGCAGAGGCGCATCTTGAATATGTTGCAGACAAGGCAAAGGCAGGACAGCTTTGGGTGACAACTCTTGACGAGGCATCTGTATATGCAAAGCAGAGACTTTATACAAGGCTCTCCCTAAAGACGGGAACAGATGTTGCAGGGGGCAAGATTGTTTTTGGAATAGAAGACGATCTTGATGATATATTGTATGATGCAACACTTACTGTAAATATAACATTACCTGCAGGCTGGAGCAACGCTACCGCAACACAGGGCGGAAAAAGTATTCCCGTTACAATAGCAAACGGAAAGCTTTCTGTAAACTCCTTGCCCGATCAGGGTGACATTACTATAACAAAGGTTTCGTAATATGCTGCGAAAGTTAATCTAACATTTATCAATGGAGGTATTTGTATGCTGAACGAGGTTGTAAAGTTAAGAAATGACAGGGACAATGTAACCCTCACCAGCTATGCGGTAGTTGACGAGGTTGACCAGAAGCCGAGGCGGGCAGTCCTTATCTGCCCCGGTGGCGGTTATAGCTATATTGCAGACCCCGAGGGGGAAAGAATTGCCTTAAAATATCTGGCCTATGGGATAAATGCCTTTGTGCTGAATTATTCCGTAAAGGACAATACTTCAGATTTTAAATATCCTATGCCCCTTGTGGAGGCATCTAATGCTATGAAGTATATTAAGGATAACGCGGAGAGGTATAATATTGACCCTGATAAAGTGTTTGTATGCGGTTTCTCTGCAGGAGGACATCTTGCAAGTATGCTTGGTACTATATGGCACAGGGATGAGGTCTATGCAGAAGCAGAGGAAATGGAGTACGGCTATAACAGACCTGCGGGAATGATTTTATGTTATCCTGTAATTCATGCAAAGGGACATTTTCGCTCTATTCGCAATCTTACGGGAAAGGAAAACCCAACCGAGGAGGAGCTTAATTACCTTGCATCGCACCTTAATGTTGATGAGCGGACATGCCCTGCATTTATTTGGCATGTAATTGATGATGCGTGCGTAGACGTTGAGAGTGTTCTTGATATGGGAATTGCGTTAAAGCGTTCAGAAATAAAATATGAAATGCACCTCTATCCCTTTGGCGGGCATGGTTTGGGTTGCCCTGATTTCGAAGTTTCGGGCAGAGTATATTATCGCAATATCGAAGAGTGGATGAAATTGTCCGTAGATTTTGTTAAAAGCATTTAAAAAAAGGCTCTCGAAGTATGTTCGAGAGCCTTTTGGTTTGTTATTTTTCGCTTATAAAAGATGCCGAAACCTGTCTTTGGTACTGAAGCGGAGTAAGCTTGTTGTATTTTTGGAAAACATTTATAAAATAGCTGCTGCTTGAAAAACCGCATTTTTCAGCAGTTGCAGAAACGGAATAACCCCGTGTGAGAAAAAACTTGGAATTTTTTAGCTTTTCCATTGTGATATATTGTCCAATTTTCGTTCCCGTATGGTTGAAAAAGTCTTCTAAAAGCTTGGTTCTGCTTACAAAAAATACATCAGCAAGATGTTGTAAAACAATTTTTTCTGAATAATTTTTTTTGATATACTGTACAACATCATTTATATAAAGGTGCACATGCTTGTTGTATAAAGGGGGAGAAGGTTTTTCGTTATGATAAAGCTCTGAAATCTTCATATACAATGCAGAAAGCAAGAGATAACCTTTGCTTTTATCAGGTGGCTGCTGGTTGTATTGATTATGAAGAAACCTCATATAAGTGTTAAGTTCATCGTATTCATCATCGTTCAGCGGCATAATAAAGGAGTCTATTTCGCTTAAATTAAATTCGTCTATAATCTGTTTTGTAACATAATAGGGAAGCTGAAGCTGATATCTGATATAGGGATGAGCCGGAGATACAAAAGGGTTGTGCAGTTGATACGCTTTTGAATAGATGACAGCTTTTCCTGAAGTAACATTGTTGCAATTTTCGGAAACATACTTAATCTTACCATCAAGTATGACTGAAATTTCATCGTATTCATGACAATGTAGAGCTTTTGCGTCAAGGGGCCAGCCTATGCCGTTATAGTATTTTATTTCCCACACTTCATTAGACATATAAGGAACCTCTTTTCTTGTACTATTTTACAATTATTGAACTATATACTATTTAATTAAGAATAAAAACATTGTATACTATAATCAAGGATTTGTCAACCCAAAAAAACTTGAGATATCTTGTGTAATCGTACTTGCAGACATTTTTTCAGCTTTTGATTGAACACAAATTCCTGATTTTAACAATAAAAATATAAAATGGAAGCAAAATAAAAAATATAAATAAAAAACAGAATTTTTGGTTAATAAATCCTTGCAGTATTGTAAATAGGGAACGAAACAAACAGGAGGAGAGAAATTACAAAATGAATAAGAAAATCATTAGTTATATTATTACCTTATCGTTGATTTTGTCAACGTGTACGATTTTTGCAGATAAGGTTCCTCCGTGCAAAACCTATGAGGACAGATACGCCGCACAATATGATGCCAGAGTTAAATCCTATGCGGTGTCCTATGCCAAGAGTAATATGAAAAATCAAATTGCGGGAATGTCAGAAGCCGAGATTGAAGAGTTTGCTCTTAATAATGAAAGGTGTTTGGCATACGGAGAAAAGAAAGTAGAATGGTATAATAAATCATATACTCCCGGCGAAACAGAGCGCATAGTAAACGGCACAGACCTTATAGAAAGCGAAAGTTATGGTGCAACAATCAACGGAAACTCTGTTCAAATAGATGCAGGCGGAAAAGCAAGGTTTGGTTTTTTTGTTCCGTACTCCATGCGTAGTGTAACTATTGTTTACACAGGGGGAGGAAATATTACTTTTAAAACCGAGCAGGATGATTACGGCTCATTTCAGCTTCCAAATGCCGCTGACGATACAGACTATAAAATAGAGTTTGGTAAAAGCCTGGGCAGGGGCGTTGATGAAGAGAGTACTCAATACCGTGCATGGACCCATGGTTATGGTGCGATTCGTGAATATGTAGAACACGGAGGAGAAAAGAAAGTTACCATAACCACAGACAGTCCAATCATAATTAAGGAGATAAGATTTGAAAAAGAGCTAACAATGGGGGCAAACGAATCGGTTATTCCTGAATTTTCAACAGACCCTGTTATACAGAGATACGAAACGGAGTTAATGTCAACAGTTCTCATCCACGAGGACGCACCAATTATTATTGTAAATGGCGGCAGGCGTTACATTGACAACGGGAATATACACAAAAAGCCATACAACAGACTTGGCACACTATATCTTCCTGTTAATACCCTGGCTAAAGCTCTGGGATATTACAGCGAGGTTATGAATGATAAAGTTTACGCACTTATGAGAAGTGATACTCATGAAGTGGTTTTAATGGAATCCGCCATAAAAGTAACCAAGGGCGTAGCTGCTACGCAAACACTTTCTTCTCCGGCGTTTATATATGCAGATGGGGAAGTTCTTGCATCGGTACGTTATTTTGCGGAGCTGTGCGGAAAGACCATTGACTACAAAGATGACCTTGTGGTGATAGATGATAAATACACAACCAAAGATGTGTTAAATGAAACAGGTTTTTACAATTATGCTAAAGCAAAGTTTGATGGATTTGTAAATGAGCCTGATATCGGCAAGACTTACTATGTGGCGGAAAACGGAAAGAAAACCAATTTGGGAACAGAGCAATCACCATGGAATCTTGCTACAGCTTCAAAGGAAGCAAAGCCGGGAGATACTGTTATATTAAAAGCGGGTACATACAGAGAAACCTTTGTTCCTGAAAACAGCGGTGAGCCAAATTCGCCTATTACATATAAAGCAGCTGACGGGGCGAGAGTTATTATTTCGGCAGCAGAAAAAGTAACAAGCACCCCGACTGTACACAAAACAGTTGAAGGCAATACAATATATAAGTTTGATGTCAGTGGAATTGATAATTTAGGTATTGGCAGAAATCAGATATACATTAACGAAAAAATGCAGCCTGAAGCAAGATATCCTGATGGACCAAAACCGGTTGAAGGCTTAAGTGATGCGTGGATTATTCGTGGTGATATCTTTAAGGCAGCCGGAGCGGATGAAAGTACAGCTGATTACAATACCATGTACAGTGATACCTTGCTTAATCAGGAGGAAGAGGATTACTGGGCAGGGGGAATATATGTTGGTACTTTCGGACTCAGTTATGCGATTTTAACAGGAAAAATTGCACACAGTACCAAGGGTAAGCTTATAATTGACGAAACCTACAGAACAGACAGATGGTGGAAAACAAGCTGTGAATCTGTTAACCGAGGCTCTGACCAGTGGAACTATGGTATGATTGTAGGCAGTATGAATGCCTTGAATATGCCAGGTGAATGGATCAGAGAGGACAACAGTCTTTATATGATTTTGCCTGAAGGTGAAGCCGTTGCAACGGTTGAAATAGAAGAAAAGGCAAGGCAGATTGCAATTGATCTTACAGGTAAGAGCTTCATAAACATAGAAGGAATTGAAACCTTTGGCGGCGGCATAACGATGAATGACAGTGAAATGTGTATGTTAAAGGATATGAATATGACGTACATTTCACACTACACATTAAATTCCGACCCAAGCGATGGATATGTTGACTTTCCCTTTAATCACACAAAGCCTGGTGCCCCTCAAAGAGGAGAGGTTGGTGTCTATGTAGGCGGCAAGGATAATATAATTGTTAATTCAAAAATAGACCATAGTGCATCGGCAGGAATTTACGCAACAGGGCTTTACGGATATTTTGAAAATAATATTATAAACGATACAGGGTATATGGGAAGCTACGCTTCAGGTATCTACCTACACACTATCCCGTGGGAACAAACAAAGGTTCCCCGAGGCGGCTACGGGATTTATAATAACACAGTTTATAACACAGGCCGCGGTGCCTTATGCTATGCGAGAAATGGATTTACCTCAAATAACGAAACAGGGACTTCCATACAGCATCCGGGATTTATTTCCATTGGAAGCGATATTGCCTATAACGATTTCCATGATGCATGTCTTATTACAGAGGATGCAGGAGCTGTATATTCAAATGGTGTAATTGGCGGTTTTGATAAAAAGCTTACAGCTTTTCGTAACAACTATATTTATAAGACATTAACAGGGGAGGATGTAAACCCGGGGGACGCATTGCTTTATTGGGACGGAGATGCACATAACTTTGACAGCTACAATAATCTCCTGTTCTCTACAGGTGATATGGTTGCTATGATGAAGTCAATTGCATTTGTTGAAGGGTCAGAAGCTTATGACCGATTGTGGAATAACCAAATTTTAGGTTCTTTGACGCTTGATTCGTCTAAACCTGTTGCAGACGCTTTGGATAATGAATATTTCAGCGAAGACAGGCCTTTCTTTGCAGGTTCTGATTTAGACAGAGAAGCCCCGTACATGAATAACTACAACAGATTTAAAAACGGGCTTTATACAATGCAATATAAGGTATCGGATGCAGAGCTTTCAAGCGGTGTTACAGTTAACCTGAATGACGGATATGCAACCTTTACAGGGGACGGACAGTATGTTGATTTTAAAAATGTAGATTTTGGTGTAGATTCAAATGAAATGGTTATCAGCTATTTCTGTGACAGTAACTGGACTTTTGACGATTTTGAAATTACAGTATATGAGGGTAATAATGTTGAGGGCGGTGATACATTTAAGGTTACAGCTCCTCAACAGGATGTTCCCGCAAAGAATAAAGTATGCACAATGCGATTTATGACAGAACCAATTTCCGGAATTAAAAATGTCAGAGTAAAGGTAACAGATTACTTCTCTGCAAGAATTGGCGGAATAAGTGTCTACAAGAGGACAAAGCTTGAGAGGGCAGATGAATTCAGCCTTTTTGGATATCCCCTGGAGAATCCTGACAAGATTGCAGGACAGGAAATGTTTATGTTTGAGTCCAAGCTTGCATTAGATAATCCCCATACCGCTTCGGTAGCACAGCTATGGCAAAATCATATTTTCAGGTATGATAATCGCAAAATAACAGCAGATTCTGATTATTTTGTAATAGCAGCCGGAACAGGAAGCACAGACAGACATAGAAAGCAGCTTGTAAGAATTTATCTTTGTGATAAGGACACTCCTCGTTTAAGAAATCGAAATGAGATTTCGCAAAATGCTGAACTTGTTGCAGAATTTAGAATATTAAAGCAGCATGACAGAGATATGGAGCCTGTAAAGGTACCGATTATCAATGAGGCGGGCAAGGTTGCTGCAGGAACCTATGATATCTATTTTGATTTTGTGGGTGAAAATGAAAGCCATGCTTCAACAATGAAATATTTTGGATTTTTAAAGCAAGGTGCGGATACTTCAAAGTTTATCTCACAGGTTCGTTATCAGGGAGGCAAGTTTGATAAAAGCATCAGCAGCCCTCAGGGCGAGTTGCCATTTAGAGTCGAACTTTTGAGCTTTGATGATATGAGTCGTAAAAAGCTTCTTAACACCTTACCAAATACAACCGCGGGCTACAGTGATGTTGATGTTTTATACGATACTGATAAACTGACAATCGGATACTGGGCAACCGATGAATATGACGGACAGCCTGTAACGGTTCGGGTAGCAGACGGAAGCAATACCGAGGTTGCAAGAGGTACCTTTACAACCAATGTAAATGACGGAAAGTTTACAGGCATAGAAATTACACTTGATAAACAAGTTTCTGCCGGAAATTACAAAGTCTACTTTGATTTTGGCGGAAGCGGAGATATGACCTGTCAGCTTGGTTGGTTTAGATTTGGTGACTAAAATAATTTATAAGTAAATAATTAAACAGAGGATATAAATACAAAACAGGAGGCAAGGAGTATGAACAAGAGAATAATATGTACAATTCTTTCAGTGGTTATGATGCTTACATCTGTTTCTGCCTTGGCAGGACTAACCCCGCCAACATACATATTTCCGTATGAATATTTACCGGGCGAGCTTGAGCATGTTGTAACTGCAGAAGAATGTATAGAAACACAAAATGCAGTAAAGACAGAAGAGGGTGTAGAAATAGGCCCGGGGGGAAGTGCAACATGGGGCTTTTTCCTGCCTTTCCATGCAAGAAGTTTGACAATTGCTTATACCGGTGGTGGGAATATAACCATTACAACCACAGATAACAATTATAATCCTATTAAATTAGAGGACGGAGCCGAAAAAGAATATTTTTTGGAATTTGGCGTAAACCTTGGATATGATAAGGAACCCCAATGGAGAACGTGGTTCCCTGACTATGGCTTTATGCGTGACTTTGCCGAACACAGCGGCGAAAAGGAGATTACTATTACCACAGATGAAGGCGTAGTAATTAAAGAACTCCGGTGGGGCAGAGAGAAGACCGCAGGTCCTAATAAGGAAACAGACCCGGAAGCGTATACCATTAAATTTTCGGATGACGAGAATGTGGAGAGCTTCTGTCAGGAAACAATCAATACAATACTCATTCACGAGGATGCCCATATTTTTGTTGCAAACGGCGGCAGACGCTATGTGGATAACAACAATGTTTCCCAGACACCACAGTATATTGGTGGTTCCCTTTATATGCCAATGAATACATTGGCAAAGGCTCTTCACTACTATAACGAAGAAATTCCCGAAAAAAATTACGCTCTTATGAGAAGCGAAACCCATGAGGTTGTCCTTTTAGACGGACAATGCGTGGTGACAGAGGGACTTGGTGACCCTGTTCCTGCCCCTGAAAATGTGATAATCTATCATGATGGCAAGTATTGGGGTGCAATCAGATATTTTGCTGAACTTATGGGCAAAACCGTTGCCTATGACAACGGCATGATAGTAATAGACGATAAATATACTGTTGCAAAAGTTCTTAATTATGATATATTCAATAACTTTGCAAAGGAGAAGTTTAATGGCTTTACTTCAGCTCCTGAAAGAAATGGTGTGACATATCACGTTGCCCAGTCAACAGCGGCAAACGATATGAATTCAGGAAGCGCCCTTGCTCCCTTTAAAACCATTAGCAGAGCGGCTGCTGTTGCACAGCCCGGGGATACGGTTATTGTCCATGGTGGTACATACAGAGAAACCGTAACTCCTGCAAACAGCGGTGAGCCAAACGCACCGATTACATATAAGGCGGCAGAGGGGGAGAGAGTAATTATCTCTGCAACCGAGCCTCTTAAACAGCCCGCTGTTCACGATGCAGAAAAGGGTATATATGTATTTCCTATGAATGTAGATATGGGCGATGGCAGAAATCAGATATTTGTAGATGGTGAGGCATTGCCTGAAGCAAGATATCCAAACGGACCGGAGCATGTCAGCGATGGCAGACTTCATCCTGAATTTGGTGTAAGAGCAGATATATGGAAGCTTCCCGGTGACCGCAGTGCCTTTGCAGTTGGCGGTGTAGAATGGGAAAAGAAGGCTACAGCTAAACAAAAGGAAGAGAGATCAGCTGTAACCTTTGAACAGGTTCGTACAATTTATGACAGCGTAAACTATGATACATTTGTAAGTGACACACTGCTCGACCAGGAGGATGACTATTGGGAAGGTGCAACCTATGTGGGTGTATTTGCAATGGCGTATGCACTTCAGACAGCAAAAATTGTAAGCAGTACAAAGGGTAGCATTACTGTTGATAAGGACCTTAGAAACCAGAGATGGTGGTGGACACACTGGGCTAACAGATACAGTATGGGTAACTCGCAAAGTAACTGGAATTTTGGTATGATTATCGGTCACTACAACGCTATTGATATGCCGGGCGAGTGGTCAAAGAAAAATGACGAGAACAGAATGTATATGATGCTTCCTGAAGGAAAGACACCTGAAACAATTAAGGCAGAGGCAAAGGCAAGACAGCTTATTGCTAACCTTAAAGATAAAAAGTTTATAAACTTTGAAGGCTTTGAAACCATAGGTGGCAGCATAGTGATGGACGGCAGTGAAATGTGTATGCTCAATAATATGAACATGAAATACATTTCTCATTACACTCTTGAATCTACTGCGATGGATGGATATATTGACTTCCCGTACAACAACCTTGAACCGGGCGCACCTCAAAGAGGTGAGGTTGGTATTTATATCAGCGGCAAAGATAACATTGTTGTAAATTCCGTAATTGACCACAGTGCAGGCGCAACCTTGTATATGACGGGTATTTCCACTTATGTAGAAAACAATATTATGAGAAATACGTCATATATGGGCTCTTATGTTGGCGGTATACATATAAATACAGTTTACTGGGATCACAAGACCAAGCCTCGTGGTGCTCATGCGATTTATAACAATACAGTTTATAATTCAGGCAGACACCTGATTTCATTTGAGAAAATGGAAGAGCGTAGCGACAGAAAGAACGAACCTAACCATCGTGGGGCATCATTCCTTGGAAGCGATGTTTGGTATAACGATTTCCACGACAGTTCACTGCAGACCATGGACGTTGGCGGTGTATATTGTAATGGTGTAAATGTAGGCTTTGACAGAAAGTTTACAGATGTATCACATAACTATGTATACAAGACCATGACCAAGGAAGACCCCAACGAATACGAATCGCTTATATACTGGGATGGTAACGCTCACGGCTTTGATACACACAACAATATAGTATTTACAACGAACAATATATACATGCGTTTCTACAACTATCAGGATGTAATGGGTAATGAGGCGTACTGCAGATCCTGGAACAACCAGATTTTGCGTACAATATCTCTTGACCCCAATTTGCCTGTAGCAGATGCTCTTCGTGACGAATACTTCTCTGAAGACAAACCTTTCTATGCAGGTTCATATTTAGAGAGAGAAACACCATATCTTAAGAACTACAACAGATTTATAAACGGTCAGTACTCAATGAAGTACAGAGCAAAGGATGCAGAAGTTTCAGAGGGTGTAACAATCGGCAGCGACGGATATGCAGTATTCACAGAAGACGGTCAGTGGATACGCTTTAAGGATGTAGATTTTGGCGATGGTGCAAACGAAATACTTTTGAACTTCCGTGGCGATGCATATCATACATTTGATGAGTTTGACTTTATAGTAGGTAAGAGCATGGAAGAAGGAATTCTCTACAAGCAATCCATACCTATGCATGATACACCTGATTTTAAGCAGACCTGCACATCAAGGTTTACCATACAGCCTGCATACGGCAAGCAGGATATCTGGATAAGGATGACAAATTACAGATCTGCACGCATCGGTGGACTTAATGTTACTACCCGTGTGTTGGATGAGGAAACAGATGATTACTGTCACTTCATCTATGCACAAAAATATAATGAAGCAAAAAGTGGTTCATCAGGCTTTATGGACGGCAATAAATCAGGCTTTACTGATGACCCCAGTGCGATGGAAGTAAAAGGAACCTGGGGTGGCGGTGTTGTTCGCTACAGAAATCAGGTAATCACAGAGGAACCGGGATATTTTGTAATGGCAGCAGGAAGCCGTGACCACTGGCTTGGGCAGAAGACAAGAGTTTACCTTTGCGAGCCAACAGAGGAGTTCAAGAAACCCACAGGGGAATATGTTGCAGAGTTTACCACCCTGAATCAGACCTTTGATGATTTGACACCTCTTCGCGTGCCTCTTCTTAAGGATGTTAAGCCGGGAACATACGATTTATATATTGAATTTGTATATACCCCTGAAACATTGACATCCAACATTAAATATCTTGGCTTCCTGAAGAAGGACGCAAGTGATGAAATCTCATCTCACACAAAATATCAGGGTGCTAAATACGATGAGAGTATAACTGTTGAAGCCCCGGGACAGCCACTTATTCTTGATAAGAAGATGAGCAAGAAGGATACCGACCTCTTTATGCGTGTATTCACATGGCCCGGAACTACTATTGGATACTCTAATGTAAACGAGCTGGTAGATTGCAGAAGCATAGAGGTTTGCTATTCATCAGACGAGGGTTATGCAAATCAGCCTGTAACAATACGTGTTGTAGACTTTAGCGGAAACGAGGTTGCGCGGGGCAGCTATGTAACACAGCCTGTGGCTGACAGACAGTTTGCAATCGAGAAAGTAAAGCTGAACAATATAGTTCCTGCAGGAAAATACAAGGTATTCTTTGATTTTGGCGGCGACAAAGGGTCCAGGCAGACATCCCGTTTGGGTTGGTTCAGATTTTCGCAAAAAGCAGAGTAATATTGTTTAAGAGAATTTTCAGATAAAGAGATTGTCCTCGGAAGGGCACCCTAGCCCTGCCGAGGACAAAGATGCGATTATAACACTTTATATAAGGAGGAATTACAATGAACAAAGGTATTGCTTTGATTTTGGCATTATGCTTGATGCTGACGCTTGCTTCTGCCCAAATTGTAACAGCTGCAGACAATCCTACTCTTTTGTTTGAGCTTGATTATTCAGGAACAGAGGGCGAAGAGATAGCAGATACAGACATTGATGCAACTGTTGCCACCAAGGGCTTTTTGGAGGAAGGGCAAGCATTGAGTGCAAGCCCTGCAGGAACATCCAGCACAAAAAGACCTGTATATCACACAGAGGCAAGCAAAAATAACACAGGACAGCTTGAATATATGACATTTGGCGATACGTTTCCGGATTTTCCCAGAATATCTGTTCCAATGAGCAAGGACCTGGGTCTTGCAAACGCGGAAGCGCTTACTGTTGAAACCTGGATTCGCCCGAACCTTAACCCTAATTCATGGGAGGGTGTATATCTTTTCACAATTGGCGGTAACACCGCAGCAACCAGAGCGGTTGAGGCGCTGTGGCACAGCAGACAGGATGACAGAGGCGTAGGTATCAATCCTGATGTTCAGAAACAAGGGAATTCGTATTTTATTTCCCATGGTCAGGCAACAAATCTCAATTCAGACGACGGCAGCAAAAACAGTTATATGCTTGGATATAACAACCAATGGATACATCTTGTTATGACAAGAGAGTGGATTGCTGCAGCTGAAAGTGCCCCCTTTGGTGCAGGAACCTGGAGAACATCACTCTATGTAAATGGCTTAAAGAGAAGCACTATTGATACTGAAGTTGAAGAGAGATATAATTATGCCGTAACTGACTCAACAGGTTGGAATTATCTTGTAATTGGCGGAAGTCAGTACAGCAGTCAGTCATGGAAAGGTGATTTAGCATCCTTTAAGATGTATGATGGCGTATTTTCAGATGAAGAAGTATTTGCAAAGTATGGACAAGAAGGCGGTAAATACAGAGATATGGCAGAGGTAAGCCTGACTAAAACGTTGGTAGAGCCTGACGAAGAAAGTATTTCATTTACCTTTACAAAGCCTGTAAAAGCAAACACTGTTAAGGCTGAAAACATCAGTATAGTAGATTCAAATGGTGAGGAAATAGAGCTGGGAGCTGTCACATTTGAAAATGGCATAGTAACAATTAACCTTTTGGAATTTTTGGGCTATGGCGAAGAATACACACTACTCTTCAATGGTATCAAGGAAGAAACGGGTGAGGGTGCAGCATCAGTGGGTGGCACCTTTAAAACAAAGGCACCCTTTGGAGAAGCAACAACTACCTTTACAAGCGGAGGTTCAGCTGTTGAAAGCTTTGAGGCCGCCGATAAGGTTGAGGTTTCCATGCCGGTTGTTGGAGAAGCCGAAGATGAGTTTGCAATGGCTGTGCTTGTGTGCGACCAAAACGGCAGAGGGGTAAGCAACGGCTTTAATATAAATAAAGTGACAGGCTCGGGCACACTTAATGTTTCCACAACGGGAATAACCCTTGCAGAGGGATATACAGTGGAAATTGTTGCCTGGAAAATAGCAAGTGACGAAAAAGGTGCAGTTGCAATTTCGAGAATTATTACTTTCGGACAGTAAAGAGAAAGAGGGTGATTAAATGAGAATACAGAGTATGACAAATAGAATTATAATGTTTATTCTTGCCTTTGCACTAATTCTTCCCGGCGTATTTTTCCCGGTTGAAGGCTTTGCAAAAAGTGCTTATGCAGTTATAGACGGAAAGATATTTGATGTTGCATCTTCGGTTCCGGGTGACGGAAGAGCAGAGGTAGGAAAGAATTCTGCCGGGGCACAGGTTTTTAACGGCGGATGTCTGGTTTACAAAAAGATTGATTTTACCGATGAGAGTCCTCTTACAGTAACAATGAACGTGGCTTCAACGCCTGTAAATGCAAAAACAGTTGAAGTGAGGATAGACAGCAAAACATCTGACCCGATTGCTATTGTAAATATTGTAGACCCCATTGATTTTCAGACATGTATAACATACACAACACCATTATTGACAAAGGTAACAGGAGTACATGATCTTTATATCTCTCCTGGAAATTCATCCTTTGTAATTCAGGATTTTCAGTTTATGGGCGAGCAACCTGAAGAAAACACCTATAGACCATATGTAGGCGGAAGTCCTTTTGCTGATGTAACTGATGAGGGCTTGCTCCGTGATATTGATTTACTTACACAGCTTGGTATGTTCAAGAGCGATGACCCTGAATTTGGGGAAGAAATGCCTGTAACTCGTGCTGAGTTTGCACAATCTGTATATGGAATCTTTGTAGATACCACATTGACAGAGGAAGAAAAAAAGGATGGCAGGGATGACTCTTTGAAGTTCTCTGCAACCTTCTCTGATGTTTCCTATAAGCACGAGAATGCAGATGCAATCAGTTATCTTGGCGGACGCGGAATTATGAATGGTACTGCTCCTGACATATTTGAGCCTGACAGCTTTATCTCGGAAAGAGATGCAGTTGTTGTTCTGGTAAGGGCGTTGGGCTACAGCCAGATGGCAGAGAGTGAGGGGGGATACCCTAACGGCTATTTGAAAGTAGCTTCAAAAAAGGAAATAGTTCGCGCAGCGGTAAAAGATGATATGTTAAGACATACCGCTTTGATAAACTTGCTTATGGATGCAATAGAGGCGGATGTTATGGTTCCCTATGGTATAATCGAAAATTATACAAAATATACCACCATAGACGGAATATTGGAAGATACCCGAAGCATTTACGGGGGACAGGGAGTTGTTGAAGCAAACAGCTACAGTACCCTTGGTATTCCCGATTCTGATATTGGCATCAACAGCGTAAAGATAAACGGTGTAAAATATAAGATAGGTAAAACAAACGCAACGGGACTTCTTGGTATAGAATGTGATTTTTACTACCAGGAAAAGGACGGCATAAAGACTATTAAGGGAATTGTTCCGTCAGCAGCAACGGAAATTACAGAAATACTTTCCTCAAAGGACGGTATTATAAGCATTAAAAATGACAAGATTATATATACTCCTTATGGAAAAACAGATGAAGAAATAATTTATATAGAAAAAGATGCACGTTTGATATATAATGGACTTGCAGCGGAAGACAGCCTTGAAGCTATGCTTGACTATAAGGATAGCTTTGTTGGCAAAATCCGTGTAGTTGAGAATGGTGACAAGACCCAGACAATTATAGTTGAAGAATATCAGGACTACACAATTTTAGCCGTTTCCCCTGACCATACCTCACTTGATGTTGAGGGCGGCACAGGAAAGGTCAGCTGGAAGGCAACCGATAATTTGTTTATTTTGGACGAAGCAGGTGAAGAAATGCCCGTAGGAAAGCTTGGAATGGGTGATGTTGTAACAATATATGCCAGCAAGAATTCAGGTAAAAGGCTTATAAGAATGTTCCGTTCAAATAACAGTGTAGAGGGCAGAGTTACCAAAATAGAAAACGGAGATATATATGTAAATGATGTAAAGTATCAGATATCCAATCATGGCAAAACTCCTCAAATTGGACAGGAAGGCAGATTTATTCTCAATATCTACGGTGATATAATAAAGGTAACAGAAAAAGATCCGTCTATATGGAAAACGGGAATATTTATGGGTGCCAAGATTAGTGACAGTGGTTTCAGTAAGAGTGCAGAGATAAAGATTATAACAACCTCCGGGACTGAAGTAATATATCCCATTGCAAACAGATTGCTGGCAGACGGTGTTTCCATAAGTGATGAAATCAAACAAATTGATGGTGAAGCATATTCGTTCTGCGGCATCGCAAATATGGAGGCAGAAGAGGTTATACGTTATCGTGTAAATTCTGACAACAAAATATTTGCTATTGACACCTATAGAGAGGTTAAAAAGGACAACAATGATGTGCTTCTCAAAATTCATCCCGACGCAAACGGAGAGCTGGCAAATGCATCATTTGTATATATGAAGCAAAACTGCACCCTTTGGTTGATGCCTATGAGCGGAAAAGATGATTCAACAGGAATGACTAAATTCTATGCTCCGGCAGAAAGTCTTGTTTTCTCATTCTTTGGTGACGAGCATAAGGCTGCTAATTGTACTATAGACAGTATAGGAAATGTGTTGAATTCAGCTAACTATAGTTTTAAGGGCAGCATATACTCCACAGTCGGCGACGCTACTGAAGCGAATATACTTGTTTGGGACGACAGCAGCTGGAAGAGTGATAAAGGGCAGTGCTTTGTATACTCCCATAAAGGAACAGGTGTAAATGCAGAGGGAGATATTGTTGACTTAATTTACGGCTGGGAGAATGGCGGACTTGTTACATATACTGTTGATAAGTCAGGCAGCTCATATTGTGCAGACTCCGTAGACTACTTGCTGAAAGCAAAGCCGGGAGATATGTTTGATGTATATCTTAACGGAACAACTGCAATAAGAGTTACAAGAATTCCGTTCCTGCAAGGCGCTGAAACAGAGCGTGAGGGAATGCTTAAGCCTGTATTGAGTAAAGAAAAGTATGAAGACGGAGAAAAGACGGACAGCAGATACAGCTGGGGTAAGGTAGTAAAGAAGACAGAAAATTATACTGTTATTCAGATAGGAGCATCCAAGCAGGAAGTAATTTATAACAAGCTTGGTAAGGTATGTGTTGTAGAAAAGAGAGCGGACAACGGTGAATATATTGTTGAAAGCGGAACAGCGGCAAATATTTCTGTAGGAGATACAGTTTTTGCATACATAACAGGCGCAAGAACACATACCGTTGTAGTCTATAAAGACATAAAGCTTTAATGGAGGTGATAAATATGATAAAGAGAATACTGACAGTGCTGCTGACATTGACAATGCTTGCAAGTCTGTTTGCAGGGATTACAGTGTGGGCGGCAGGAGAAGCCGCCGTAAGCATATCAAACGAACCGGGCTTGGGGGGCGTAACTGTTTCGGGAACAGTTTCAGCAACCAAGGCGAATAAAATAGTTGTATTTCGACTTGTTGATGAAAATGATAATGAAGTATATATGAAGCCTACCAAAACCTACAAAGAGAACGGAGTTATCAAGTTTAACTTTGGCACGATATTATTTCCCACAGACTTCCCAAGCGGTGACTATACCATTTTAATTTCGGGTGAAGACATTGCTCAAATGATAGAGGAAACCTATGTGTTTGCTCCACGTGCAGATGTTGTAGCGGCTCTTGGAGCGGTAAAGACAGCTACCGAAACAGAAAATGCATCAGTTGGGAATGCGTTAAAATCAGGCAAGAATGCTAAAATTCTCGGTGTAGACATAAAGGATTATGATGCGATTTCGGCAAAGACGGGCGGCAAAGAGGAATTTGAAAGCATAATGAAGACGGCAACCTACGAAACGGTTACCGAAGAATCATCATCAGAGCTTATTACTGTCCAGGGAAACAAAATTAAGGAGATATACGCAAAAGCAATTGCGGCGGCGTATTTTATGGTTGCAGAAACCTCAACAGATGTACAGAATTGGTATAACAGATTCTATTCAGCTCTTGGCTTTGACATAGAAACTGCTCCTGATAATCAAAAGGTTACACCGATTTTGGAAACTGTTAAGGGAACAGAGGAGTTTGCAAACTATATAGCAAAGTTTAGTGGCAATAAAACTATTGACGAAATTAAAGACCATATCTATAAAAGTGCAATCCTTGCTGCAATAATTGACAGAACACCAAGCCGTGTAAAGGATTTACTTGTGAATTTCTCTGACATATACTTCAAAGGTGACGGCTTCCAAATAGATTGGGCAGGCTTTGCAGAGCTTGATTTGGCAGAACAGACAGATGTTATTGATGATTTAAAGCTCAAAAAATCTGAAACTTGTCAGGCAACAGTTGCTGCGCTTAATGAATTGATTGATAAAAAACTCAATCCTGATGATGAAGGAGGCAATGGCGGCGGAAACGGCGGAGGCGGCGGTAGCTTCGGCGGTGGAAGCAAGACGGAAAAACCTGTTTATATGGAAAACCCCGAGCCTGTAGAGGTTAAAGAAGGTTTCCCTGACATAGAGAGTGTAGACTGGGCGAGAGAAGCCATAGAATACCTCTATAGTGTAGGTATTGTCAATGGTAACCCTGACGGAACATTTGCTCCTGACAACAACGTAACAAGAGCAGAATTTATAAAGATGGTTATTGTTGCAATGGGAATCAGCGATATTGAGGGAGAATGTCCCTTTGGGGATGTAGCTGCCGACAGCTGGTATGCATCCTATGTAGAAAAGGCGTATAAGGCAGGAATTGTAAGCGGTGACGAGAATGGCAACTTCAATCCCGATGTAGCTATTACAAGACAGGATATCGTTACTATTCTTTATCGTGCCCTTGATATGGACATAACAGCTTCTGCTTCATTCAAAGATGCGGACAGTATCAGCGATTACGCAAAAGATGCAGTTGGTTACTTTGCATCAAAGGGTATCGTAAATGGCTATGAAGATGGTAGCTTTGGTCCCCAAAACAACGCAACAAGAGCGGAAACTGCAACGATTATCTATAGAATAATAAAAGATTAGTCAGCACATAAAAGCCCTCCTCGCGGAAGAGGAGGGCATCGCCG
>JAFSDQ010000013.1 GCA_017436135.1 Clostridia bacterium
TATATTATATAAACTGAAATATAATATATACATTTATTTTATTATCTATACTATGTTTTGTCAATGATTTCATTAAAACCCTTGAGATTTTTTTTATGATATGATAAAATATTTAAAAAGCAGAAAAGGGAATGATTAAAATTACTACTGAATATATAACTGTCAAGGACGAAGGTCGGGCGGAGATTGTGGAAAAACGCTCTCGCTTTATTGCAAACGTATTGCCTGTTTCCTCTGAAGAGGAAGCCCTTGAATATCTGAATAAGCTAAAGCAAAAGTATTGGGACGCCCGTCACAATGTATATGCTTATATTATAAGAGAGAATAATATTATGCGTTACAGCGATGACGGAGAACCAAGCGGAACTGCAGGCGTGCCCGTTCTGGAAATTCTTAAAAAGGAAGAGCTTACAGATGTTATTGTAGTAGTCACAAGATATTTTGGGGGAATTCTTCTTGGGACAGGGGGTCTTGTCCACGCATATTCAAAGGCTGCAAAGGAAGGAATAGAGGCAGCGCAGATTCAAAAAATGGTGCTTTGCAGACAAATTATTTTAAAATGTGATTACAATATGCTTGGCAAGCTTCAGTACGAGGTAAATGAATTTTCAGAGGCATTTTGCGGAAATATAAGCTATGAAGACTCTGTTAGTTTTGAAGTTTTCGTAGCAGAGGATAAAGAAGAGGCTTTTATAAATAAAATAACAGATAAAACCAACGCAACTGTAGAAATAGAAATCGGAAGAGTGGAATTTTTCGAGGTTTAAATGGGAGGCTTAAGTATATGAGAAAATTAAAAGACTTATATTTTCAAAGTTATTTTTCATATCTTGTCAGCCTTTTTGTTTTAGATTTTATTCCAAGATTTTGGGAAACCTTTAAAAACAGTATAATTATGAAGCTTTGGCTTTGGATAGACTCTAAAATTATCAAATCAAAGCCTGTCAGACTTTTTTTCGATACGGAGTTTTTTGCCAACACCTTTTATAAAAGTTATTTTTATCGCTCCTCTACCCTTTATATAAGAAAAGCCTCCTACAACCTTCCAAAGGCAAGTATTTCCTTTAATTGTGCATATTTAGGGGCTTTTATTGCTGTAATTTTACTGATTCCTCATTTTTTGTGGGCAGATTCTTTTTGGATGCCTGTTTTTGCCGCACTTACAATATTTTATATTTCCAGAAATATCAGAGAAAGAACGGGAACTGTTTTTGTTCTTATAAACACTCTTCTTGTATTGTTTGCCCTGCTTTTAGAGCTGGCTATTCCCCACAAAACTCTGGGGCCTGTTTTTGATATGCTTCTTGGTATAGATTTATTCTTTTTAATTTCATTTTCCGTAAAAAACAGAGAAGATTTAAAAATTCTTCTCCTTTCTCTTTTTGTGTCTGCACTTATTTTGTGTTCAATAGGAATTTTTCAAAATACTGCTTTCAGAAATGATGCAACTGCAGTTTTTGGAAACGGAGAAACCTTTGGAGAAATAATCATTCTTATATTTCCCTTTGCTTTTCTTTATGCAACCGAATTTGAAATTGGCAAAAGACGTTGGATTTATATGGCTGTTTTGTTTATACTCTCCTTTAATGTTGTTGCGGCAACCCATTCAAAATCTGCTCTTATCGGCTTTTTGATTGAGGTTTTTATATTTATACTTGCAGATATAAAGTTTTTCCCATTTTTAATTTTTCTTATGCCTCTGGGACTTGGTACAATTATAAAAAACATACAATATACCTGGCATACAGCAACAACCCAAGGGGACCCTTTAAACAATATTATAACTCTTTTCAGGCAGATATGGAAATCAGGCTTCGGGGTGGACAGTCAGCTTTTTATTGACCTTTATACCTCTTCCCGCTACCGCACCCCGGGGGAAAATACCCTTATCAGCATACCTTTTATAGAAACAAATCCCGTCTATCTTAATTTTATAATAGATATGGGTGCAGTTTTGTTGTTTTTCTTTATGTTTTATATTCTGCGTCTTGCACATTCTTCTTTTACATCTCTGTTTATTGCAGACAAAAAATACAGACGATATTTCACAGCCGGACTTGCAACGCTGGTTGGAATATCTGTATCTTCTTTCTTCGAAATCAACTTTTTCTACTCAAGAATATTGCTTATTTATTGGGCAATGCTTGGGGTTCTGCGCTCCATTAGAATAATCAGCCTTGGGGTTTACGAGTCTTGACAAAAAAGTTATTTTATGATATATTAACAAATGCTTGCCGGTGTAGCTCAGTTGGTAGAGCATTTCACTCGTAATGAAAAGGTCACGTGTTCAAGTCACGCCACCGGCTCCAGAAAAAAGACATCCGATGGGATGTCTTTTTTCAGTTATATTTGCCTTCGTCAAGTTATATTGCTACGCAGTTTTATTTGGCTTACGCCGAGTGATATTGTGTTTTGCACATTTTAAAAGCAAATATAATATCACTGAAAACGGTAGTTTTCAATATCACTTAAATTTTAAATTCCTCCCAAAATTTATTACATAAAATTAAAATCATTTTAACAGTAATTTCATATATAAATGTTAGAATATAATTATAGAGTAAAGTGATATTTTATAAGGAGGTTCTCTTTTATGCCTGCTAAATTAAATCTCACACAAGAAATTGAAAGCGGAAATGTTGCAGCACTTCTTTCTGCTCTGTCTGATGTAGATATTTCCATAATTCAAAAACAGTTAAATTATGGAATTTTACCTAAAACAGTTGCGGCTTCTTTAGGAGTAGAAAAGGAGTTTTGCGAGATAGTAAAAAACCGTGTATCTTCACAGCTGGGCTTTGCTATCAAAAAAAATCTTATTTCAAAGGAAAACGCTAAAAAAATTTCCGATGCCTTTGAGGAGGGCTTTTCTGCTAATGTCTGATAAAATTAACTACCAGCTTCTTTTAGATAAAATTACAGAAAATATAAAAGAAGACAATATTACACCAAAACTTTTAGTACATAGCTGTTGCGCCCCCTGCAGCAGTTATGTTCTTGAATATTTAAGCGAATTTTTTGAAATAACCGTTCTTTATTATAATCCCAATATTTCTCCCATTGAGGAATATGAATACCGAAAAGCTGAACAGCTTCGTCTTATAAAGGAAAAGGAATGGAAAAATCCAATTCATTTTTTAGATTGTGACTATGAAAACGAAAAATTTGAAGAAGTAATAAAAGGTCTGGAAAAAGAAAAAGAGGGAGGGGCAAGATGCGAAAAATGTTTTTCTCTTCGCCTTGAAAAAACCGCATCTCTTGCAAAGGAAAATAACTTTGATTATTTTGTTACCACCCTTTCTGTAAGTCCTCTTAAAAATGCAGCTCTTTTAAATAATATTGGTGAGTCTTTATCTAAAAAATATAACATTAAATATTTGCCCTCCGACTTTAAAAAAAGAGAGGGCTATAAGCGTTCTATAGAGCTGTCTAAAGAATATAACCTCTACAGACAAAATTACTGCGGATGTATTTATTCAAAAAATAATGAATTATAAAATTTTCATTACAAATACTGTCTTTTTATTGTATTTGCCACTGAATTTTGATATACTATTGTGTAAATATTTATAATGAAGGTGATTTTGTGGAAACATTATATCAAAACTTATTAAATCTCCAATGGCAACAGGTTGTTATGTGGTTGATTGGTGGAATTTTAATTTATCTGGCAATAAAAAAGGATATGGAACCAACTCTTCTTCTCCCTATGGGTTTTGGGGCAATTTTGGTAAATCTTCCTTTTTCAGGGGCTGTTCACACACTGGAAACCTTGTTTAATGCAGGTATTTCAAACGAACTTTTCCCCCTTATTTTATTTATAGGAATAGGAGCAATGATTGACTTTGGTCCTCTTCTTTCTAATCCAAAGCTTATGATTTTCGGTGCGGCGGCACAGTTTGGAATATTCTTTACCCTTTGCCTTGCATCAATTTTCTTTGATATAAAAGATGCGGCATCAATCGGCATTATTGGTGCGGCAGACGGTCCCACATCTATTGTTGTGGCACAGGCTCTTAATTCAAAATATTTAGGTGCAATTATGGTTGCGGCTTATTCATATATGGCTCTTGTTCCAATTATTCAGCCCCCTGTAATAAAGCTCCTTACTACTAAAAAAGAGCGTATGATAAGAATGGAATATACTCAAAAAACTGTTTCAAAAACAACAAGAATTCTGTTTCCTATCATAATAACAGTTATTGCAGGGTTAGTTGCCCCTGATTCTGTTGCCCTTGTTGGATTTTTAATGTTTGGTAACTTAATTCGTGAATGCGGAGTTTTAAATTCTCTTTCGGAAACTGCACAGAAGGTTCTTGCAAACCTTATTACCATATTCCTTGGAATTACAATCTCTCTCCGTATGCAGGCAAGTGAGTTTTTACAGCCCGACACACTTTTAATTTTAGCACTTGGTTTGGTTGCCTTTATTTTTGACACAGCAGGCGGTGTTCTTTTTGCAAAGTTTTTAAATCTTTTTACAAAGAAAAAAATAAATCCTATGATTGGTGCAGCAGGAATATCTGCTTTCCCAATGTCCGGCCGTGTTGTTCATAAGATGGGACTTGCAGAGGACCCTCAAAACTTCCTTCTTATGCATTCTATGGGAGTAAACGTTTCAGGTCAGATTGCTTCTGTTATTGCCGGCGGTTTGATACTCAACTTCTTTATAAATATGTAGGAGGATAAAAAAATGAATATAAATCCAATGAATTTTGTTTATAATCTTAAATATATGGGTATTGGAATGCTTGGAATTATTATTGTTATTGGTATAATAATTATAGTTACAACAATCTTAAATAAGGTTACAAAGGATAAACAATAAAAGGAGCTGTTCCTTTTGGAAAAAAATTTAACTTTTATTAAACTTATAATTTACGGCCTGCTTTTGGGAATAGCCTCAATTATGCCCGGAATGAGCGGCGGCATACTCGCTATTGCTTTCGGTCTTTACGAGCCTGCTCTTGATGCAATTGTAAATATTAAAGCGCATTTTAAAAAAAGCATCTTATTTTTACTTCCTATTTTTATAGGTGCGGTAACCGGAATTTTTGTCTTCAGCGTTATAATGAAGCCTCTTATTCAGAACTATGAAATAAGTATAATTTATTTCTTTATAGGTTTAGTCCTTGGAAGTCTGCCGTCTTTTTTAAAAACTGCAAACACAGGAGGATTCAGATTACTTTATATTCTTCCTCTTCTTTTATTCTTTGCTTTGGGAATGATATTTGCAGGAGCTGTGGATTCAAATATTAAAAATGCAGAAATTACTCCTCTTATACTCCTTTTAAGCGGAGGAGTTCTGGCTCTGGGGATGGTTGTTCCGGGGGTAAGCTCTTCTTTTGTACTGATTCAAATGGGAGTTTATGAAAAAATATTAAGTGCTCTTTTAGCCTTTGATTTTTATTATATTTTATGGATAGGTTTAGGCTTTTTAATTATTGCTGTTTTACTTGTAAAGCTTTTAAATATAGCTTTTAAAAAATATCATGGCTTTGCATCCTATGGGGCACTGGGATTTTTAATATCATCAATTATTGCAGTTTACCCGGGAACAAGACAGGGAATCGGTCTTGTTATTGATATTTTTCTTTTGATAATCGGAAGCTTGTTTGTTTATATTTTTATGAAGAAAACAAAAAAATAAAAAAGAGAGGCAGAAACGATTTATTTCGTTTCTGCCTTTTTGTAGAATTTGCGCGGGGAATTCAAACCGCCGAACTTAATTTTATTTCTTTCTGGGTATCGGAAGAGTAATGGTTACCCTTGTATATTTTGTATATTCACTCTCTATTTTTATTTTTCCTTTATAACTTTCTATAATTTCCTTTGCAATAGAAAGTCCAAGACCTGTTCCTCCTCTGTCTCGGCTTCTTGCTTCATCCTCAACTCTGTAAAATCTTTCAAATATATGTCCAAGCTTGTTTTCAGGAATTCCCCATCCTGTATCTTCCACCTTTATATATATTTCATTATGGAGCTTACCTGAAAAAATTCTTATTTTATCTCCCTTTGATGTGTATTTGATTGAGTTTGATATAATATTTTTTACAGCTCTTTCAATATCTGCTCTGTTTCCTCTGAACATAGGTATCTCATTCATTCTGTTATAAGTTAAATCAAGCTCTTTTTTCTCTGCCTCAAGCTTAAATGTTTCCGCAAGAGAGGACAAAACATCATCAATTGAAAATTCTTCTGTACTTTTTGGAATGGCTTTCATTTCAAATTTACTTATATCTAAAAGATTATTTATAAGCTCTGTCATTTTTCCTGATTCCTGATAAACAATGTTTAAAAGATTAGCAGTCATTGCCTTATCATCAATATAGCTGTTTAAAACTGTTTCTGTATAAGAACTGATAACAGTAATCGGTGTTTTAAGCTCATGAGAAACATCTGCAACAAACTTTCTCATTGCGTTCATTACATTAAACTGCTCTGTTACATCCTCAAACATACAAACAACACCAAGGCTTCTTTCGCTTTCAATCTTGAAAGGGATAAACCATACCTTTATATGTTTATCACCGCTTTTAATTTCTTCTTCTCTTATTTTTCCTTTATTTATATAAACGAATTCTCCAAATTTTACATCGATATTTAAGCTTTTAAAAAATTCATCAAATAAAATATTTTCCTGATTTTCTTCTAAATTCAAAATCTTTTTTGCAGAAGAATTTATTTGTACAAGGCTTTGATTGTTATTAAAGGTCATGATACCGTTATTTATATTTTCAAGAATAACCTCTACAAGATGTTTTTCGGAGTTCATTTTTTGTATGCTTCCTGCCATAACAAAGCCCATATGATTTATGGCACGGATCAGGTCTTTAAATTCTTCACATTTTATATCGTCAATATTTGAATAAAGCTCACCTTTTTCAAGTCCCTCTGCTCTTTTTGTAATTTTTTTTACCGGAACAGTAACGCTTCTTGATAATAAAAGAGCAGTAAGTAAAGAAAAAACAACTGTTGGTATTAAACAAAAAGATAAAATAATCAAGCTGTTTAAAATATCTTTTCTTATCATATATGGAGAATATTCATAAAAGTTTATTTTTCCAAAGGTTACAAGGGCAAAAATAACAAATAGCAAAACAATCCCATATAATAAACATTTTATAAAAAAATTAAAAAAGATTTTATTTTTCATAAAAAGACTCCGTTCAAAAAATAGTTACATTTAGTATATCATAAGTCTTTTTTTAAGTAAAGAAAAAATTTATATATATAATATATATATTATTTGTTGCTGCGGTTGCTGTTGGGGGTGTGGAAAGTGTTAATTTTTAATTAAACCCTTATTACTAAAAGCTTTGTTATTTTGTAAACCTATAGAAAAGCTGTGGGTATAATAAACAGTATCAACAAACAAAAAAAGACAAAATATTTATTAACAAAGGAGTCACAATTTATAAACAGGAATAATGTGCATAAGTTGGTATAAATTTTTATTTTTCTTTTTTTTCTTTTATTTTTCTGTGAATATCTTGACATATTAAAATTTTTGTAGTATATTAAAAAAGAAGGTGGAGAAGAAGGCGATGATTAAACTTATAATATCAGATTTGGACGGCACCTTATTGAAAAGCGGTGAGTCTGAAGTAAATGAAAATTTAATAAGTATAATAAAAAACCTTAAAAAGAAAAACATAGAATTTGCCGTTGCAAGCGGCAGAACCTATGGAGAATTAAGGAAAATTCTCGGAAATTTAGAGGATATATATTATGTGTGCTGTGATGGCGGTGCAGTAATATATAATGAAGAGGTTTTATATAAAAGAGAAATTGATGCTTTTGCAGTCAGACGCCTTTATAATGTAAAAAATATCGTTTATCATTCTCCTGAAATGTCTTATTTTGTTTGTGCAGATGAAGACTTGAAAAAGAAATTATTTGATAATTACGGAAATAAAGTTAAAAAAACGGAAATTTTCGAAGATTTAAAAGAAATTATAAAGATTTCAAAATACGGTGCAGCTTTTGCAGAGCTTCCTCCTTTTTGCTGCGAGGTATATAAGGATAAGGAATGGTGTGACTGGATAAGTAATAATTCAGGAAAAGGAAAAGCAACAGAATTTTTACAAAGGCATTTAGATATAGAAATGAAAGAAACAGCTGCCTTTGGGGATAATTTTAATGATATGGGGATGCTGGCTCGGGCTTCATATAAATATGTAATGAAAAATGCCCCTGAAAAAGTGAAAATGATTACCTGTAAAAGGGTAGAAAACATAGAAACAGAAATTCTAAAACTTTCAGATATGAAATAAAAGACGGAGGTTATTATGAAAAATTACTACAGCGGAAGCATAAAAAAGAGTGACAGAATAACACGGCTTGTTGATAATTTGTTTAAAACAAAGCCTGAAATTGAAGCAAGCCGTGCAGTATTACTTACAGAGAGCTATAAGAAAACAGAGGGAGAGCCTGTTATTTTAAGAAGAGCAAAGGCTTTTAAAAATATAACAGAAAATATTCCCATTGTAATCAGAGATGAGGAATTGATTGTTGGAAGTCAGTGTATTGCACCCAGAAGCTGTCAAACCTTCCCTGAATATTCTTATACCTGGCTTGAGGAAGAGTTTGAAACTATCGAAACAAGGTCAGCAGACCCCTTTGTAATTACAGAGGATACAAAGAAAAAGCTCAAGGAGGCAAACAGCTATTGGGCTGGAAAGACAACAAGCGAGCTTGCTACCTCTTATATGGACGAGAGGGCAAGAGCTGCAATTGAACATAACATATTTACCCCAGGAAACTATTTTTATAACGGAGTAGGACATGTTACTGTAAATTATGGTGAGGTTTTAAAAATCGGCTATAAGGGAATAAAGGAAAAAGCAAAGGCTGCTCTTGGAAAGTTAAAGGTTACAGACCCTGATTGCTCTGTAAGACGTGCATTTTTAGAGGCAGTAATCATAAGCTGCGATTCTGCAATAAATTATGCAAAGAGATATTCTGCTCTTGCAAAGCAGCTTGCAGATAAAGAGAGCAACCCTGTAAGAAAAGCAGAGCTTATTGCTATATCAGAAAACTGTAATAAAGTACCTGAAAACGGTGCAGAAAGCTTTTGGGAGGCATGTCAGTCTTTCTGGTTTATACAGATGCTTATTCAGCTTGAAGCCAGCGGACACTCAATTTCTCCCGGACGCTTTGACCAGTATATGTATCCTTATTATAAGGCGGATATGGACAGCGGAAAAATTACGAGAGAATATGCACAGGAGCTTATAGACTGTGTATGGATAAAGCTCAATGATATGACAAAGGTTCGCGACCTTGCCTCTGCAGAGGGCTTTGCAGGCTACAGTATGTTCCAGAACCTCATTGCGGGTGGACAGACTCCTGACGGCAGAGATGCCACCAATGACTTGTCCTTTATGTGTATAGAGGCATGTATGCATGTTATGCTTCCGCAGCCATCTTTCTCCGTAAGAGTATGGAACGGCACACCTCACGAATTTATGCTCAAAGCGGCAGAGCTTACAAGAACAGGTATTGGTCTTCCTGCTTATTACAATGATGAGGTAATTATTCCTGCCCTTATAAACCGCGGACTTACCATGGAGGACGCAAGGGACTACAACATTATCGGTTGTGTAGAACCTCAAAAGTCGGGTAAAACTGACGGCTGGCATGATGCGGCATTCTTTAATATGTGCCGTCCTTTGGAGCTTGTATTCTCAAATGGTATGGACGAGGGCTGTCAGGTAGGTATAAAGACAGGAGAGCTTCCTGAATTTAAGACCTTTGATGATTTTTATGATGCTTACAAGGCACAGACCTCTGATATGATAGAGCTTATGGTAAATGCGGACAATGCAATCGACCTTGCCCATGCAGAGAGATGTCCTCTCCCATTCTTGTCTTCAATGGTTGAGGATTGTATCGGCAGAGGAAAGAGTGTACAAAACGGTGGTGCTGTTTATAACTTCACAGGTCCCCAGGGCTTTGGTGTTGCAAATATGGCAGACTCCATGTATACCATAAAGAAGCTTGTTTACGAGGATAAAAAGTTTACTTTATGTGAGCTTAAAGAGGCGCTTCAAAACAACTACGGCAAGGCAAACTCTGATAAGTATACAGAAATGGCGGCAGTTGAGGTTTTGAAGAGAATGACAGATGCAGGCATTGAAATAAATGACCAGGTTGTGGCAGAGGTTATAAGCCAGGTTAAAAATTCCGATATTCCTGCAGATAAAAAGACAAAATACCAGAACATTTTAAGTATGATAGATGCTCTTCCCAAGTTTGGTAACGATAACGAGGAGATAGACGCTCTTGCAAGAGATGTGGCTTATACATATACAAAGCCCGTTGAAAAGTACAAGAACCCAAGAGGCGGAAGATATCAGGCTGGACTTTATCCTGTTTCTGCAAATGTTCCCCTTGGAGCACAGACAGGGGCAACACCTGACGGCAGACTTGCACACACACCTGTTGCAGACGGTGTTTCTCCCTCTGCAGGTAAGGATATAAACGGACCTACTGCATCTGCAAACTCTGTTTCCCGTCTTGACCACTTTATTGCATCAAACGGAACATTGTTTAATATGAAGTTCCACCCATCTGCTCTTGCAGGCAAGTCGGGGCTTGAAGGCTTTGTTTCTCTGGTTAGAGGCTACTTTGACCAAAAGGGAAGCCACATGCAGTTTAATGTAGTAAGCCGTGAAACCTTGCGTGACGCACAGAAAAATCCTGATAAGTACAGAAGCCTTGTTGTAAGAGTTGCAGGCTACAGCGCTCTCTTTACAACACTTTCAAAATCACTTCAGGATGATATTATTAACAGAACAGAACAATCAAATTTGTAAAATCGTAGGAGAGGAAAGCCTCCCTTGCCTAAAGGGAGGGGGACCACCGAAGGTGGTGGAGGGATTCATCCACCTCCTTTCGTAAATAAAAAATATTGGAGAACATTATGGACAACAAAGATATAAAAGGCAGAATTTTTAATATACAAAAATTTTCTGTTCATGACGGACCGGGAATCAGAACAATTGTATTTTTAAAAGGCTGCCCTTTGAGATGCAGATGGTGTTGCAACCCTGAATCTCAAAGCTATGAAATCCAAAAAATGAATATTGCAGGCAAAGAAAAAATCGTAGGCAAAGACGTGACTGTAGGAGAGGTTATGGAGGATGTGCTTAAAGATATGCCCTATTTCCGCAGAAGCGGAGGCGGAATTACTCTGTCAGGGGGCGAGGCTCTTTTTCAGCCTGACTTTGCAGAGGGACTTCTGCGTGAGGCAAAGGAGTACGGAATCAGCACAGCCATAGAATCTACTGCAAACGCACCCTTTGAAATAATCGAAAGGCTGCTTCCTTTCCTTGATATATACCTTATGGATATAAAACATATGAACAGCGAAAAGCATAAGGAATATACCACCAAGCCAAATGAGCTTATACTTTCAAATGCCAAAAGGATTGCGGCATATCAGGGAACAAAGCTTATTATAAGAGTTCCCGTTATACCCACCTTTAACGATACCGAGGAAGAGATTTCCGAAATTGCAAGATTTGCAGCATCCCTTGAGGGGGTAGAGGAAATGCATCTTCTTCCTTATCATCGGATGGGAGAGGATAAGTACAAAGGTCTTGGAAGAGAGTATTTAATGAGTGGAATTTACCCGCCCCCCGATGAAAAAATGCAGGCACTTAAAAGAGCGGCATCACGAGAGGGAATAAAAGTTCAAATCGGCGGATAAGGAAAAACCAACGGAACGGATGAATCCGTTCCCTACGATGTAATCTGTGGGATTACAAAATTTGTAGGGAATGCATTTATGCATTCCGCAACAGAAAAAACACCCCACAATGTAGGGGAGAGGTTCCACCCCATCCCGCGACAGAAAGGAAGAATGGTATGACAGAACGTGAATTTCAAGATAAAATGAGAATTATACAAGAGCTTGTACCGGGTAAGCAGATTACCCTTGCTCATATAATTGCAAATCCTGATAAAATTCTCTATCAAAAGCTGGGACTTGACCCTGCTGTAGATTACGCAAAATCCGCAATAGGAGTTGTTACTATCTCCCCTGCGGAAACCGCCATTATAATTGCAGATATTGCAATTAAGTCATCAGGGGCAGAGCTTGGCTTTGTTGACAGATTCAGCGGTACACTTATAGTAACAGGTACTGTATCAGAGGTAGAGGCGGCACTTCGGGCTCTTTGCGAATATGTAAAGGAAAAGCTTGGCTTTACTGTTTGCGATATAACAAAGACTTAATCGGGAATCAATAATTATGAAGAAAATAATATTTATGGGCAGAACAGGATGCGGAAAAACATCTCTTACCCAGGCTATCAGAGGACAGAAAATACATTATCATAAAACACAATATATTAACTACCATGACATTATTATAGATACCCCCGGGGAATATGCAGAAAATCATCATCTTGGCAGAGCCCTTGCCCTTTATTCCTACGAGGCGGATTTAGTGGGCTTGCTCCTGTCCTCAACAGAGGTTTACTCCCTTTATCCTCCAAATGTAACCTGTGCGGCAAACCGTGAGGTTATAGGAATTGTAACCAAAATCGACAAAGAGGGCGCAAACCCCGACAGAGCAGAGCGATGGCTCCGCCTGGCAGGCTGTAAAAAGGTTTTCCGCTTAAGCTCAAAGACAGGACAAGGGATAGAAGAGCTTCTTGATTACCTGAAAACATAAAAACAAAGAAAAAACCAAGAAAAAACCACAAAAACAAAGAAAAAACTATTGACATAAACAAAATAAGGTGATAAAATAATAATGCAGAAAATTCGCGGTTTGTCGGATTGAATCCGCCTGTGCAAATGAGTCCTCCTCATTGAGGAGGGTGGCACGCAAAGCGTGACGGGAGGAGGTTGCAAATTATTTTACACACTCCCACCGACAAACCTATCGGTTTGCCACCTCCCTCACAGAGGGAGGCAAAGTAAGGGGGGCTATGCCGAACCCTGCAATGTAGGGGAGGGGTTCCACCCCCTCCCGCATCAAAGATGAAGAATAATTAACTTTAAATAAAGAAAAGGAGATTTTGAAAATGGTATCAGAATTTGAAATCAAAAAACAAATTTGTGACATTGGAAAGCGTATCTACAACCGTAACATGGTTGCAGCAAATGACGGAAACATTTCCGTTAAACTCAATGACAACGAATTCCTTTGCACACCCACAGGCGTAAGTAAGGGCTTTATGACTCCTGAATACATCTGTAAGGTAGACGCAGAGGGTAATGTTATTCAGGCAAACGGGAACTTCAAGCCTTCGTCAGAGATTAAGATGCACATGAGAGTTTATAAGCATCGTCCTGATGTAAACGCAGTTGTTCACGCTCACCCGATTTATGCAACAAGCTTTGCAATTGCAGGAATTCCCCTTACACAGCCCATTATGCCCGAGGCTGTAATCGCACTTGGTTGTGTTCCCATTGCAGAATACGGAACACCTTCAACAGACGAAATCCCCGATGCAGTAGAGAAGTATTTGCAGTACTATGATGCAGTTTTGCTTGAGAGCCACGGTGCGCTCACATATTCTGATTCTCTTCTTGCAGCATATCACAAGATGGAATCTGTTGAATTCTATGCAGAGCTTCTCTTTAAGTCAAGACAGCTTGGCGGACCTAAAGAATTCTCTGAAGAGAGAGTACAGCAGCTTTACGAAATTCGTCGTAAGTTTGGTATGTCAGGTAAGCACCCTGCTGACCTTTGCCCCAACGCAAAGAACGGTAAGGCAAGCTGCCACAACTGCGGCGGCAACTGCGGCGGCAAGGGTAAGGGCAAGTCTGAAAATGATGCACTTATCTCTGCAATTACCCAAAAGGTTATGGAACAGCTTTCCAAATAACAAAAGGGCGGTGCAGAAATGGACAGACAACAGCTTTCGGAAATTGTCAGACGCGTTATGAGCGAAAGCCAACAGAGCGCCGTAGCTGAAGTCGGCACAGGAAGTCCTGTGCAAAGCTTTTCATCCGAAACTTCGGAAATGACCCTTTCGATTGCAAAGGCGTTGATAGAAAAGGTTTTGCAAAGGGCGGCTGAAATTGGTGTAAACGGAGTAGCGGCTGTTTCAAACAGCGGGGCTCGGCCTGTTGCTGTAGAGTGTATGGATAATTCCTATATTGCAAGCTATGACATTGCGGTAAACAAGGCATATACCTCTGCGGCACTTAAGATGAAAACCTCTGCTTTGAAGACCCTTGCGGCACCCGGAGGTTCTCTCTATGGAATACAGCACACCAATCAGGGACAAATTGTTATTTTCGGCGGAGGAGTTCCTCTGATGGTAAACGGAAAAGTTATAGGCGGCTTTGGCGTAAGCGGTGGCACAGAAGAGCAGGACACCTACCTTGGTGACTATGCAGAAAGTGTTTTCGCAGAGATGATGTCAGTCTGATTTATAGAAATTTTTTAGAAAGGATAGATGGCGATGGAAATGAATGAAAAAAACATCGAGCAAATCGTACAGCAGGTATTGTCACAGATGAGCGGTATGTCAGCTCCCAAGGCTGCAGCAGCTGCTGGGGATATCCCCAAAACATCTAAAGTGGCTATGCTTACTGCCCTTGAGAACTACGAAATAAAAGAATTCCCCATCCCCGAGCTTGGCGATGACGACATTCTTGTAAAGGTAGAGGGCTGCGGTGTTTGCGGTACGGATGCACATGAGTTTAAGCGTGACCCCTTTGGTCTTATTCCTGTTGTTCTCGGACACGAGGGTACAGGCGAGATTGTTAAGATGGGTAAAAATGTAAAAAAAGACAGTGCAGGCAAGCCCCTCAATATTGGTGACAAGGTTGTTACCTGTATGATATTTAAGGATTGCCCCGATATCACAATGTTTGATTTAAACAAGCAGAATGTTGGTGACGGTGCAGAGGTTTACGGACTTATCCCTGATGATGACATTCATCTTAACGGATGGTTTGCAGACTATATAGTAATCAGAGGCGGTTCTACTATATTTAATGTAAGTGACCTTGACCTTGATTCAAGAATTTTGATAGAACCCTGTGCGGTTCTTATTCACGCAGTAGAGAGAGCAAAGACAACAGGAATCCTCCGCTTTAACAGCAGAGTTGTTGTTCAGGGCTGCGGACCTATCGGTCTTATCTGTATTGCGATTCTCCGCACAATGGGTATTGAAAACATTGTTGCAGTAGACGGCGAGCAGAAGCGTCTTGACTTTGCAAAGGAGATGGGTGCAGACAAGTCTGTAAACTTCAAGGACCACAAGGGAATTGAGGCTCTCTCCGGTGCAGTAAAGGATGCTTTCGGCGGATATTTGGCAGATTTTGCGTTCCAGTGTACAGGTTCTCCTGTTGCCCACGCAAATATCTATAAGTTTATAAGAAACGGCGGCGGCCTTTGCGAGCTTGGTTTCTTCATAAACGGCGGAGACGCAACAATCAATCCCCACTTTGACATATGCTCAAAGGAAATAACAACAGTTGGCTCATGGGTATATACTCTTCGTGATTATGCTACAACATTTGACTTCTTAAAGAGGGCAAACGCAATAGGACTTCCTATGAAGAAGCTTATCACACACAGATATCCCCTTGAACAAATAAATGAGGCACATAAAACAAACCTTGCAATGGAAGGCTTGAAGATTGCCGTAATCAATGAATAATAATTAAAACTATATTATAAATAGGAGGAAATTTAAAATGGCACAAGAAGCATTAGGAATGGTAGAAACAAGAGGCTTGGTTGCAGCAATTGAGGCAGCCGATGCAATGGTAAAGGCAGCAGAGGTTACTCTTATCGGTACCGAGAAAATCGGTTCAGGTTTGGTAAGTGTTATGGTTCGCGGTGATGTTGGCGCAGTTAAGGCAGCTGTAGAAGTTGGCAGCGCAAACGCATCAAGACTTGGTGAGTTGGTTGCAACACATGTAATCCCCAGACCTCACAACGATGTTGAGAAGATTTTGCCGACACTTTAATTTTTGTAAGTTAGGGTGACAGAAGATATCCGAACCGCGCCTTAAACAGCGTAATTTCGGTATATTTTAGCTCGTCATCTTTGCAAGGCGTCAGCCTTGCTTCATCTTCCGCACTAAAATCCCCTCAAAATTTCATCCGTTTAAGGTCGAAGAATTTTCAAAGAGGGAATTTTATGCTTATGCAAGGCAAAAACACAGGTAATCCTTGACGGATTACCGAGTATTTTAACGTGGCAGAAGCGAAAATTAACCATTGAAAATCGTGGTTCAGATAACTTCTGTCACCCTAGGTTAGGTGACTGTATAATGGCAGTGAAAAAGACTAATGGTGCAGCGGCAAAGCCTGCAGCAGCAAAGCCTGCAGCAAAAGCAGCGCCTGCAGCAAAGCCTGCGGCACCTTCAAAAAAAGTTGCTCCAAAAGCAACAGTAAAACCTGCGGAGGAAACCGCAAAGGTAATTGTAAAGGAGGAAAAAATTATGGCACAGGAAGCATTGGGAATGGTTGAAACAAGAGGTTTGGTTGCAGCTATCGAAGCTGCTGATGCAATGCTCAAAGCAGCAAACGTTACTTTGGTTGGAACCGAAAAGATTGGTTCAGGTCTTGTAAGTGTTATGGTTCGCGGTGATGTTGGTGCAGTTAAGTCAGCTGTAGAAGTTGGCAGCGCAAACGCATCAAGACTCGGCGAATTAGTTGCTACACACGTAATTCCGAGACCTCACAACGATGTCGAGAAGATTTTACCGACACTCAAATAAGATTTTGGTTTTTATTCTCTGCGGTGCGATAAGCACCGCAGAGAGAAAGCCTGAAATGAGGTAAATGATATGATTATTGGTAAGGTTACGGGGAGCGTAGTTTCTACCCGAAAAAATGAGAACTTAATTGGAAATAAGTTCATGATAGTAGAGCCGATAGATTGCGACAAGAAGGTTGTTGCCATTGACAATATCGGCGCAGGTATAGGCGAATATGTGCTTGTTGCCACAGGAAGTGCGGCAAGAGTCGGATGCGGACAAGGAAGCTCGCCCATTGATGCGGCTATTGTCGGTATTATTGACGACGGAAAAGATATATTTGAAAAATAATTTTGAAGAGGGGATGCAGACAGTATGACTATAAACGAGCTGGCAAACCTTTTGAGAAAAAACGGAATTACAGGTGCAGGGGGAGCAGGGTTTCCGTCATACGCGAAGCTTAATGAAAAGGCGGATACAATCATCCTTAACTGTGCTGAATGTGAGCCTATTCTCAAACTGCATCGTCAAGTTCTCGAAAAGTATGCCTTTGAAATAATAAGCACACTCAATACAATTGCAGAAGCTGTTGGTGCAACCTCGGTTATAATTGCCCTGAAAAAGTCTTACGAAGGCGCAACAGCAGCCGCAACGGCAGTTGTTCAGGATTTTAAAAACACAGAAATAAAATTTTTGCCCGAACAATATCCCTCGGGCGACGAAGTGGTTACTATATACGAAACCACAGGCAGAGTAGTCCCTCCGGGGAGTATTCCCATTTCGGTTGGGGTAATAGTATTTAACCCCGAAACAATACTTAATGTTTACTATGCAATTGAAGAAGACCGACCTGTAACACATAAGTTTGTAACTGTTGCAGGAGAGGTAAAAAACCCTAAAACAGTATATGTGCCCATTGGAATAAGCAATAAGGACCTTATTTCTTTAGCAGGTGGGACCACCGCAAAGGATGTTGCTCTTATCAGCGGCGGACCTATGATGGGAAAAGAGGTTGGCATATACGATACAGTGACAAAGACAACAAATGCGATTTTGGTTTTACCCAATGACCATTATATTATACAAAGAAAACGAGGAAGCGTGCAGATTGACACAAAAAGAGCCATGAGCTCTTGCTGCCAGTGCAGAATGTGTACGGATTTGTGTCCCAGAAATCTTCTTGGCCATCCAATAGAGCCAAGCGAGTTTATGCACGCCGCAAGCAGCGGAACAATCAGAGATGTGAAGCCTATGATTAACACTATGTTCTGCTCGGGCTGCGGAGTATGCGAAATGTATGCCTGTACCCAGGGGCTGTCACCCCGAAAAATGATACTTGAATATAAAGACGGACTTCGCAAAAACGGAATTACACCTCCAAAAGATGTAAAACCGGGGGCTGTTTCTCCCAAGAGAAAATACCGCGGAGTGTCAAAAGAGAGGCTGACCTCAAGGATAGGGCTTACCAAATATGAAGTAGATGCCCCTCTTGAGGAAACAGAAATAAAGATAAAGGAATATAAAATTTCCCTTACACAGCATATTGGGGCACCTGCCGTTCCTTGCGTAAAGGCAAAGGATAAGGTTGTGGCAGGCCAGGTAATAGGCGAGGCAAAGCCAAATGCCCTTTCTGCTAATATTCATACACCGGTAAGCGGCAGTGTAGTAAGGGTAAGCGACAAATATATTGTTATTAAACAGGAGGGTGAAAAATGAGTAAGGCAATAGGAATGGCAGAATACCAGACCGTGTCTACAGGTATTGAGGCGGCAGATTTAATGATAAAGACCGCAGATGTAGATGTTATTGAAGCCCAAACTGTTTGTCCGGGTAAATATATAATCATCATTACAGGTGAATTAAGTGCGGTAAAGGCATCGGTAGATGCAACCCGTGCAAGGTTCGGAGAAAAGCTTATAGACAGCTTTGTTCTGGGAAACCCTGATGAATCTATTTTCCCGGCTATATATGCCACAAACGAGATAAAAAATAAGAGTGCCCTTGGTGTTCTTGAAACATTTTCGGCAGCAACAATGATTGTGGCAGGAGATGTGGCGGCAAAAACCGCAGAGGTAGAGCTTATAGAGATGCGTCTTGCAAGAGGTATGTGCGGAAAATCCTACATGCTGATTACAGGAGAGGTTGCGGCGGTTGCGGCGGCAATCGAAAAGGCAAAGGTAGCGGCAGGGGACAAGGGAATGTTCCTTGACAGCTCTATTATCGCAAATCCCGACGATAAGCTCTGGGAAACAATATTATAGTAAATTACACAAACTATTTAGCTATGTCAGGAGGAAAAGCAAATGGTAGTTGATGAAAAGTATATAAGTGAGATAGTTGCAAATGTTGTAAACAGCATTGCAGACAAAGCAAGTGAGGAGAAACAGCCAAAGCAAAAGGGTGTTTTTGATACCATGAGTGAGGCTCTCGCAGCAGTTGAGGTTGCATACAAGCAGTTCCGCAGCTACAGCGTAGAACAGAGAGAGAAGATGATTTCTGTAATCAGACGCCTTACCCTTGAAGAAGCGGCAAAGATGGCAATTCTCGGTGTAGAGGAAACAGGAATGGGAAGAGTTTCCGATAAAATCATCAAGCATCAGCTTGTTGCCAACAAGACCCCGGGAACAGAGGATTTAAGTCCCTCTGTTATGACAGGTGACCAGGGTCTTACCCTTATCGAAATGGCTCCCTTTGGTGTTATAGGAAGTATCACTCCCTCCACCAACCCCAGCGAAACTGTTATTTGTAACTCTATGGGTATGATTGCAGGGGGTAATGCAGTTGTTTTCAATCCTCACCCCAACGCAAAGAAAACTGCCAACTATGCAGTTGACCTTGTAAACAGAGCTATTCTTGAAGCAGGCGGACCTGAAAACCTTGTTGTTTCAGTAAAGAACCCCACTCACGACAGCTCCAACGAGATGATGAAGTCACCTATTGTCAGAATGCTTGTTGCAACAGGTGGCCCCGGAGTTGTTAAGGCGCTTTTGTCATCAGGCAAAAAGGCAATCGGTGCAGGTGCAGGTAACCCCCCTGTTATCGTTGATGATACAGCAGATGTTAAAAAGGCAGGTGCAGATATTGTTGCAGGTGCAAGCTTTGACAACAATCTTCCCTGTATCGCAGAGAAAGAATGTTTTGCTTTCCGTAACATAGCAGACGAATTGATAGAGAGTATGACCAAAAACGGTGCATACCTTGTAAAAGGTGCAGATATTGATAAGCTGGTTAAGCTCTGCCTTGTTGAAAAAGACGGCAAGTACTCAATCAACAAGGATTGGGTAGGTAAGGACGCAGGCAAGTTCTTAAAGGCAATCGGTATTGATGCAGACCCAAGACTTATTATATGTGAAGTTCCCAACGAGCATCCCTTTGTTCAGGTAGAAATGATGATGCCGATTCTGGGTATTGTTCGTGTTGACAATATAGAAGAGGCAATAAAATATGCGGTTGCAGCCGAGCATGGCAACAGACACTCTGCACACATTCACTCAAAGAATGTTGACAACCTTACAAACTTTGCACGTGCGGTTGAAACTACTATTTTTGTAAAGAACGCACCGTCTTATGCAGGTATAGGCGCAGGGGGCGAGGGTTATACAACCTTTACAATCGCAGGTCCTACAGGAGAGGGTCTTACTGCGGCTCATTCCTTTACCAGACAGAGAAGATGTGTAATGGTGGATAATTTCCATATAGTATAAAAGATTGCAAAAACACCAGAGAGCGACAGGATTGTCGCTTCGCAAGGAGATAGATTATGAAAGCACTTGGAATGATAGAGGTTTACAGCTTTACAATGGCTCTTGTTGTTGCAGATACTGCAGCAAAGGCGGCAGATGTAAAGATAATAGCCTTTGACAGAAACAGACCTATAAGTCCTGATGTTCCTGCCCCTCTTGTTATGGTAGTAAAGATAGAGGGCGAGGTTGCGGCTGTAGAAGCGGCAGTTGCGGCAGGGGTTGCCAGAGCAAAAAGCGAGAACAAGTACATTGTCTCCCACATAATACCACGGCCTGATGACCAGACAGAGGCGATGGGATACCTTCTTGATATCAACAGAGATAAATATAACAAAAAGCTGCCAAAGAACTTCAGAGGTATGGATATAGATATAACTTCCCCCAAAATGGCTTTCGGCATTATAGAAATAGAGGGTCTTGTTGCGGCGATAGAGGGTCTTGATGCAATGGTTAAAGCGGCAGATGTCCGTATTTTACATACAGAGAAAAGACTTGGCGGCAGACTTGTTACCCTTATTGTAGGGGGAGAGGTTTCTGCGGCAAAGGCTGCTGTTGATGCAGGGGAAAAGGCGGCATCAAAGATTGGTAAAATTTTTGGCAAAGAGGTTATACCAAGCCCCCATGGCGAGCTTGCCAAGTTTATTGATTTGGAAATAAAGGATTAACTTCGTATTTCACAGAAAATGGTGAAAGGATGATTATATATGATAGACAAGAGTATAGTAGAGCAAGCCGTAAAAGCTGCTGTTGCTCAGGTGCGCAGTGACCACGGTCAGATAAAAATAGGCGTGTCCCAAAGACACATACATCTTTCCAGAGCAGATTTGGATGTTCTCTTCGGCAAAGGATACGAGCTGACAAAGAAAAAGACTCTTATGGGCAGAGAATATGCTGCAGAAGAGGTTGTTACCCTTGTTGGCCCCTCCTTAAAGGCTATTGAAAAGGTAAGAGTTCTGGGCCCTGTACGAGAGAAGACACAGGTGGAGATTTCAAGAACGGATACCTTTATACTTAAGGTAAGCCCCCCTGTTCGTCCCTCGGGTAAGGTTGAGGGCTCTGAAAGAATGGTAATCGTAGGCCCCAAGGGCAGCGTATATCTTAAAGAGGGTGTTATAATTGCCAACCGTCACATTCATCTGACTCCCGAATATGCGGAGAACAAAGGTATAAAGGACGGAGATTTGGTTGATGTTCTGGTAGAGGGTGTAAAGCCTACCAAGTTCTTTGACGTTCAGGTAAGAGTAAGAGATGATTTTAATGTAGAGATGCACATTGATACAGACGATGCAAATTCTGCAGGACTTAAGAATGGTGACCTTGTACAGATTATAAACAAGAAATAGGAAGGAGCTGCAGAGCAATGTTTGCATTGGAGCGCCAACAAAAGATAGTTGAAATTTTAAATGATTTAGGTGCCGTTTCGGTGAGTAAGCTCAGCGAGGATTTGGGGGTAACAGAGGAAACTGTCAGACGTGACCTTGAAAAGTTAGAGGGGCAAGAGCTTCTTCGCAGAACCCATGGCGGCGCACTTCCCATGGACGAGGGAAGTAATGAGCTTTCTCTGAAAAAGAGAAGAGAAACCAATGTCGAGGCAAAGAAACAGATTGCCATGGCGGCGGTAAATATGATTGCCTCGGGAGATACAATTTTTCTTGATGCCTCCACAACAACATATTATATGGCAAAGGAAATAAAGAGAATGAAGCTGAATATTACGGTTATCAGCAACTCTCTTTTTGTTATAAACGAGCTCTCTGATGTGGAGCATGTTAAAATGATTGCAGTGGGCGGTCTTGTTGGACAAAACCAGTCCTTTGTGGGCAGATTTGCAGAAAATTGTATTGAAGAAAATTATTTTGCCAATAAAATGTTTTTCAGCAGCAAAGGAATTGTGCAAGGCAATGGAATTCTGGAAAGCAACGAGCAGGAATGTGCAATAAAGCAACAGATGCTAAAAAATTCCACCAAGCATTATTATATCTGTGATAAATCAAAAATAGGCAGAATTGGTTTTATAAAGCTGGCAGGCTATGACGAGATTGACTGTGTTATTACAGAGGCAGACATAGCTGAAGAGTGGAAGAGCGAGCTCGGGGAGCTTGGAGTAGATATAATAAAGAGCAAATAATATAAGGCAGAAGCTTCTCATAAGCTTCTGCCTTTGTTGTGTAAATTATTTTGCAATCTCCTCCCGTCACGCTTTGCGTGCCACCCTCCTCAATGAGGAGGGCTCATTTGCGCCGTAGGGGAGGGGCTTGCGTGGCGTTCCGCGGAATGACACATAGGTCGTTCCCTATAATCCCTGCTCAACAAATTTTTTAAGGGCACAGCTTCGGTGGCTGATGGAATTTTTTATGTCTCCGTCAAGCTCTCCGAGGGTCTTTTTATATTCATCCACATAAAATACAGGGTCGTATCCAAAACCTCCGTTTCCGCAAGCCTTGTGACTTATTCTGCCTGCACACTCACCGTAAAAGGTTCTTGTTTTTTCTCCCGGCTCCGCCAGAGCAATAACGCAAACAAAACGAGCCGTTCTTTCTTCGGACGGAACACCGTCCAGTGCACCCAGAAGTTTTGTGATATTTTCTTCGTCCGTAGCATTTTCCCCTGCATAGCGTGCAGTATATACCCCCGGGGCGCCCTTTAAATAATCCACACAAAGTCCGCTGTCATCTGCAATGGTGGGTTTTCCTGTTGCAGCCATTATTTCTTCTGCCTTTTTTATGGCGTTTGCCTCAAAGGTGTCCCCGTCCTCTATAACATCTATACTCCCTGATCCTGCCTCTGTCTGGGTTATTACATCAAAATCAGGGCCTAAAATCTTCTTGATTTCCTCTGCCTTATGGATATTTTTACTTGCCAATACAAAAGTTTTCATTTTATTCATCCTTTCGGTTGCCGCATATACCGCCGAAGATACAGTATCTGCAGGCATCATAATTCTTGTCAATATATGGCTCTGCCGCTACATTTCCATTGTAAATTCCCATGGCAGCCTCTCTGATTTTATTGTTTGCAAGGTTGATACGGCGGTTCAGCTCTGACTCTCCTATAAGAGCGGCTCTGCCGCTGGGGGTAAATACCTCTCCGTTCTCTCCCCCCCGGCTGTACCCCGAAACAACTTCTGCATCATCATTGAGCCAGCCTCCAAGAAGAATTCCCTTGTTTGACGCTTTTTCTATCTCCGCATCAGTTACTCCCTTGAGCTTGGACTCCTCCACAATGGGGTCAGTCATCTGCATATACAGCATAGCCGCAGGACTTGCATTCATTCTTCTGCAAATAATATCAGAGTAAAGCAGGGGCTGAATATTCACACCTGCCTCCGCAAGCCTTTCGTCAAGGGTTTTTTCAGAGGATTTATAGTCTATTACACTGATATAGGTTTTACCGTTAATTTGTGCAACATCCGCCCTGTCAATAATTCCTCTCAAGGAGGCAATGGTGTTATCCTGATTATCCTTTATGGCAAGGGCGGGGATTTCCCCCTGATTTTTTATCTCTATCTCAAAGCCCATGGGTCTGAAAAGGCTTGAGCGATAAAACTTTACAACCTCCCATGCTGTGCGGGCGGCAATTCCTTGCATGCGGGTAACAACATATTTGTAGTAAGAGGAGCTTTCATAAAGGAGCTCTGTGCTGCCTGTTGCCTCTGCCTTGACTATGTCATAAACATCCCTGTAGCAGCTCTCCTTTGTTATTTCTGTGTAGTCACAATTACTGTCTTTTAGCCTTGTAAAATACTTACAAAGGGCTTCATGCTGAATGCTTCCTGTGCTTCGCGGCTCTATTCCCGCCTTTTCTCTCTCCTCTGCAAGCAAGCCGTAGCTCATAAAGTAAGAGAAAGCACAGGCATTATATTTTTCAAGCTTTGATGCACTAATCATAATGGTTTTTCCGTAGATTGCCTCTACCGCCCCCTTGGATATTTTCGTGGGCTCTTTTGAGGTCATGGTTTCTGTTATATACTCAAGGCGTTTTTTGTAGTCAGGATGGTTAATAAAATAGTTATAAAGCTCCATAGTGCCCGAAGTTAATCGGTCAATGCTTCCATCTGCCTTTGCAAGATATGTGCAAAGGACCTCAAAGGCAGCAGCTCTTCCCTCTCCTCCCTTTAGTATATCTCCGTCGGTGTCGGGGTTTTGTACAGTTATCTTTGGAAAAATTCTTGAGGTAATGGTTTTTATTACAGGTGATGGCTCAAGAGGCTTTCCGCTGTTGCTGCTTTGAGGATAAAAGAGATAAAGCTTCTCTCTTGCCGCTGTGAGCACAGAATAAATAAGCAGCTGTTCTTCTTTTTGTTTTGTTTCTGCCCCGGGGGCAAGCTGTATTCCCATTTTAAGCAATTCCTGACGCTCTGCATCAGAGAGTATTCCCTCTGTTGTGTGGCTTAAGGGGAAAACCCCCTCGGTCATACCAAGAACAATAACTACAGGGGTGTTACTGCTCCTGAACTTATCTATCTGGCTGAATATAACACTTCCCTGATTTTGTGGGGTCATACCAATAGTTATGCCCGAGCAAGAGCTTCTGAAAAGCTCTGCAAAGTCTTTCCAGGTTATGTTTTCTTCATCCATAAGGGTCATAATCTGGGATAAAACCGAAACAATACTATTCCACACCTGTCTGTATTCCTCGGCAAGATATTTGTTGCCCGCCTCTTCAAAGCTATCGCGAAGACTTTTTATTTCCTCCAACAGTTGAAGCTCTTCAAAGGTCTTAAGAATTGCACGGCAAATATCTCCTGCGGTTTTGCGGCCCTCTATACGGCGGCTCAAGCTCTCTGTAAAGCGTGTTATCTTTCCTTTGGCGGAATTTATAACCTCCATATCATAGCCCAAGGGACAATAGCTCCATTCCTCCTCTGCCCACATAGCGTGGGAGGGATTAACTGCAAGAAGATAGTTCTCAAACATATCAGTTTCAAGGTCCGACAGGTTGCACAGGCCTGTTTTTGCAATGCTCATAACTCTCTCATAGGAATATCCAAAGGACAAAATATCAAGAGCAGAGCTTATATAAATTGTCAGAGCCTTTGTCAGGATGCTTCGTCTTGTGTCAAGAAAAACATCAATGCCTCTGCTTTCAAAAATTCCGGGCATAATACGGTTATAATCAGCGGTATTTCGTGCAAGAACAAGAAAATCCGAAAACCGTCTGTTTTCTGTACGGCAAAGTTTAAGTATCAGGTCTGCCGCAGCCTCTACCTCCCGATATTGGTTAAGGGTCTCCACAATATGAACACTTTCAGGGGGCATACTTTGAGGCTTGGGACGGGAAGCAAAATAATTTTCAGCTAAATAATTTATTTCAGGATTGCCCGCAGAGCCTGTGGCTTTTATAGGGTCATTGGAAAAAGCACCGCTATTTTCGGCGGTTTCAAAAAGCTTTCTGCAGGTTGCCCCAATAGGTGAAAACAGGGGCGAGGGCTTATCGGTGCTGTCACAACACATAACGGCACAAACATCGGCTATTTTCATAATCTCCCCAAGTGCCCTGTATTCCACAGGGGTAAAGGAGCGGAAATGCATTATAAAAAGCTCGCCTCTTAAAAAGTCACATTCCGAAAGCTTTGGAATAATAAGGGATAAGTTGTCCTCTGCATCGGCTAAATGGGCTTCTAAAAAATCCTCAAAGGTTTTATATATAACCGAAATGTCCCGAAGCTTTTCCGCCAAATCGGGATTTTGGGAGTTCTCCGCCACAGAAGACAGCATATCTCCTGAAATCCCATAGCGCTTAAACTCCGACACCAAATCAACAATTGTTGCAGAAAATCCCTTTCTTTTAAAGTTTGACCCAAGGGAGCCAAGCTTGCCCCGAAGAACACGGATAGTTCTTGCCGCAATTATTTCCTTGCCTGCCCCGTCAATATATTTCATTCTCAAAGGACCGCAATAACCAAGTACAAGATTGCACAGCCTTGAAAAGGTGATGACTTTTATGTGTGCCTGTGCAGAGATGCCAAAACGCTTAAGTATATCCTTTTCGGTGGACATAGAAAATTGTTCGGGCACTAAAATCCAGGTGGTGGCATTTGCCTCCGCCCTCTGTTTTATTCTGTTATACGCCAGCTCATCTCTGTTTGAGCTGTCTTGCCCGTATATAATGTTCAGCATTTTGTCACCGCCTTTTTTATATCTCAATGTTTATCTCTTTCATCTGTAGGGAATGACCTATGTGTCATTCCGCGGAACGCCTCATCCGTCACCTTCCCCTTGAGAGGAGGCTTTTTGTCCCTTGTATATCAAAACTTACTTTTGAATTTTTTTATCCAATTTAAAATATCATCATATTTCATATCCCCCGATGCAACAGACAAACCAACATTTACAACATCTGCGTTGGTGCAATTCATTTTTATACCCTCTGCTTCCAAAAATGTCAGCATAACATACACGCCTATTCTCTTGTTGCCATCCACAAAAGCATGATTGGATATTAAAGAAAAGCCAAGACTTGCTGCTTTTTCTTCTTTTGTTTTATAAAGCTCTTCGCCGCCAAATGTAGCATACGCATTATTAAGAGCACTTTCTAAAAGTCCAACATCTCTGATGCCGATACCCCCGCCCGTTTCTTCTGCTATTAACTGATGTAAAAGTAAAACCTTTTCTTTACTTAACTTAATCATTTGGCCAACTCCTCAAACGCAGGTTTAAATCTTTGCATAATTCTTTTTGCTGCAACGTCAATCTTTTCATCGTCCGTAATATCAAAATAAAAGCCTGAATCAATATCTATCAGCAAAAATTTTGGCTTGTTATTTTTGAATATAACTGCCTGACCATTGTTTTCCGCCACTTTTGCTACCTTTGAAAAATTCTGATTTGCTTCTGTCATAGTTGTAATTGTGTCGGTATTTATATTCATAGCTTCCTCCTATTATTTATACAATAAATATATCCTACAATTTATATTATATACAAATTGCAGGATATTGTCAACTTATTTATTTCAAACCAACAATGCTTCTTGCGGTATACTCGTCGGTAATCAATGTGTCAATCATTTGTGTACGCAGAGCGCCAATGATTGCCTCCGTCTTGTCTTTTCCGCTTGCAACAGCAATGGTTTGCTTGGCATTTTTTAAGTTATCCCGTTCTGCACACAAAGTATTCTCATACAATTCTACAATATTTCCGTTTTCATCAAAAAAATGTGTAGAAATGTCCCCGATTGCAGATGCACATTTCTTGTTATATCCAAAGACCCTGCCAAAGGTTTGAATGATTTCTCTGCTTCCTATTCCCACAATTGCAACATCAATATCATTCCATAAATCACGGAGACTTTTATAGTAAGAGGTTTTTTTAAAAAGCTCACAATCGCCGATACTGTCCGGGCGATAAGGAAACCATGCATATTTTACTCTTGCGCCAATTTTATCCGCAAAACTCCTTGCCAGTTCATTTGACAAAAAATAGGACTGTTCCTGGTCTGTTGCGCCAAAAAGAGGAAAAACAATATTGTTTGCAGTGTTGATATCACTAAATTCGTAAATTAGTTTCTGAATAGTTCTCCCCCAAGAAATCGCAATTTTCTGATTGCCTTTTTCTATAATAGATTGGATGTAGCTTGCAGCTTTTTTTACAGTCATTATCCGGCAAAGTTCTTCATCGGCACTGCTCGCCCCGCATATAACCGCATTACTAATGTTAAACTTGTCACAAATTTTTTGTTCCAGTTCTTTGCAATCAATTTCAGGATTGTGGATTTTGATTTCCACTATTTTTTCTTTTACTGCATCATTTAGTAATTTAGAAACAGTTTGACGAGATAAATTCATCATTTTTGCAATTTCGCTCTGGGTGTGTTTTTTTTCGTAATATAATATTGCTGCTTCCTGCATCTGCTTTTTCTGATACTCCATAATAATCACCTTTGCACGAGTTTCGTGAGGTTATTATACCATATAAACAGCTTTCATGTCAATTTTTAACATTTGTATTTGACAAATGTTAAAAATGGTGATATAATTTATACCAATCTAAACAAAGGAGCAATAGATATGTTAGTTACAATGAAAGAAATGCTTGCAGATGCAAAGAAAAATCATTATGCAATTCCTGCATTTGATGTAAGCAACTACGAAATGATGAAAGCTATTTTAGAGACCTGTGAAGAGGAAAAATCCCCTGCTCTTCTTATGACTCTCGGAGTAGACACCCAGGGAAGAAACCTTCAGCTTCTTTCCTCTATGGTAAGAGGAGCTGCAAAATACTTTAAAATTCCCATATGTCTTCACATGGACCATGCTACCGATATCGACTTTATAAAGTATGGTTGCGACAACGGCTACAGTTCTGTTATGTACGACGGGTCGGTACTTCCCTTTGACGAAAACGCAAAGAATACCGCTATAGTTACTGAATATGCTCACAAAAAAGGTATTACCGTTGAAGCAGAACTTGGTCATGTAGGCAACGCAAGCGTCGGAAGTATAAGCGAAACAGGAACAGACACCGATCCGGGCGAGAGTCTTACCGTTCCTGATGAAGTTACAAAGTTTGTGGAAATTACAGATGTTGATGCCCTTGCAGTAGCCATTGGTACTTCTCATGGTGTATATCAGAAAACCCCTGAATTAAGAATTGACAGACTTGATGATATAACCGCTGTGTGTGACAGACCTCTTGTGCTTCACGGCGGAAGCGGAACCCCCGATAATCAGATGCAAAACGCAATTCACCACGGAATTACAAAAATAAATATTTATTCTGATGTGCTTTTTGCTCTTAATCAGGGGCTTAAAAACTATTTAAACACCATGACAAATCCCTCAACATGGCCTTTCCTGGTATATGAAGATGCTATGAAGATGATGAAGGAAGTTGTGAGGGAAAAAATCAGAACATTTGGCAGCGCAGGAAGGATATAAGGTGACAGAAGTCACCCTAAATGCTCGGAAATGCACATGAACGAAATAATCTCTTATCATTCCTTACTCTGCGGATAAGAGAAAATTCATTACTATTTATGCCGACGCAGAGCGGCGGAATGGAGATTATTATGAAAACAAGAGCAGCACGTCTTTATGGAGCAAAGGATGTAAGACTTGAGGAATTTGAGCTTCGTCCTATAACATCAGGAGAAATTCTCATTAAGATTATTTCTGACAGTGTATGTATGTCAACGCATAAAACCATTCTTCAGGGAGAAAATCACTTAAGAGTTCCTGAAAATATAACAGAACATCCGATTATTCTTGGTCACGAATTTTGTGCAGAAGTAATTGAAGTTGGGGATAAATGGAAAGATAAATTCTCAATTGGAGACAAGGTTGCAATGCCTCCGGTGCTTTCGTATCTTGGGGGATATGAAACGGTAGGATATAGTTTTGAGGATATTGGCGGTGTTTCTACATACTCTATTGTTTATGAGCATATCCTGGATAACAATTTCTTAATAAAATTAAACAGCGATTCATATTTTAACGGTTCTCTTATTGAACCTGCATCTTGCGTTATAAGAGGATACAAAGCAAGCTTGCATCTTGACGAAAACTACAATCCTGTTTCCGGCATAAAGCCGGGGGGAAAGGTTGCCATTCTTGCCGGATGCGGTCCCATGGGACTCGTTGCCATTGATATTGCACTTCATGGGAACGTCAAACCGTCTGTGGTAGTGGTAACAGACATTGACAAGAACAAGCTGGAGCGAGCAGCATCTATCTTTAACCCCGAAAAAGCCGCTGAAGACGGAATTAAGCTTGTATTTACCAATACCTCTGACAAAGAGGAGCTAATGGCTCTTTCCGGCGGAACAGGTTTTGATGATGTCTTTGTATATGCGCCTGTTCCTGCAGTTGTTGAACTTGGTGACGCTGTTTTAGGCTTTGATGGTTCTCTTAACTTCTTTGCGGGACCCCTTGATAAGAATTTCAGTGCAAACTTTAATTTCTACAATGTTCACTATGCTCAACATCATGTAAGCGGAACAAGCGGAAGCACTCCGGAGGATATGAGAGATATCGTAAAGCTTATCGGCGAAAGCCGTCTTGACCCATCTGTTATGATAACTCATATCGGCGGCATTGATGCCGCAATTGACACAACAGTAAATCTTCCAAACATTCCCGGAGGGAAAAAACTGATTTATACACATATTGAGCTTCCTCTTACCGCAATTTCTGACTTTGAAAAGCTTGGCGAAACAGACGAAAGATTTAAAGCTCTTGATAAAATTGTAAAAACAAATAACGGACTGTGGTGTACAGAAGCAGAGAAATATTTATTGCAAAATTTCTAAATACTACAAAAAAACCTCGGAAAACCCGAGGTTTTTTTAAATTTCTGCATTTTTAATTATCGTTTTCATTGAGGTTCGTCGGAAACCGCTGTTCCCTGCAATTTCCGCTTTTTTATTTCAGACCCTCCAGCAATATTCCCTCTGCTTCTTTATAAATCTCCTCTGCCATGGAAAGGGGCAGGGGGTTTTCGCCCTTGCCTATTTCCACGGTAAAGCCGGGCTTTTTGAACTTCTTTATAAACCAATCCTTATATCCTCCATAGGAAGATATTCCCGATGCCTGTTCCCGACGGTAAACACTCACCTTTTCGAATCTGCTCAAGTATTCCTCTGTACCCTTTGGAACAACTCCGCAAAAGTCATAGTATATAACCTGACCCTGGCTGTGAAGAGCCATTACCATATCAAACTTATTCTGCCTTGTAAAGTTTGCCACCGCCTTTGCTTCAGGCTCTGATTCGGGGAACTCGCCCCCATACCTTGTAGGTCCCGGCTCTGTTATTCCATAGCTCTCTTCAAGTGCCTTTGAAAGATGCCACATGGCATCAAAGTTATGGTTTATATCAACCCCTCTTGCATTTGCCTGCCAGGACTTCCCTGTTGCAGCAATTTCTATTCCGTCGGGATTTACCATAGGCACAATATAAAGGGTAACTCCTTTTAATATGTCCCCGTACCTTTCTTCCACAAGCCCTGACACAAACTCAAAAAGCACCTTTGCTGTCAGGTGCTCCATTCCGTGATATGCTCCGCTGTAAAATATCCGTCTTGTGCCGTTTCCCAGCTTGATTGCAAAAATCGGTTTTCCCTGTACGCTTCTGCCTATGGAAAATATGGGAATATCTTTGTTTTTTTCCTTTAATGCTTTTATATCTGCCGTAAAATCCTCATAAGTATACATACTTTCGTTTTGCAAAAGAAAAACCTTCCCTTCGTGGATAAAAATCTTCATTATTTATATATATACAAAAATTTTATAAATATGTAAAAAGTCCGTCTTGCAGAGGCAATTGTTTGCCCACGGAAAATATGAATTTAGTTTTTGGGCAAAAAATTTTTTAAAAAAATTTTTTTGGTGAAAAACCAAAGATATTGCGAATGGAAAAATTTTCTCTCACAACATTTTGTGGATTGCGTTTTTTTGCCGGTTTTTTGGAGAAATTTTTGCAAATTTAGGTGTTGAATTCTTTAAAGTTTTCTGTTATTATAATTGTTACAGGAATATTACACTTGATTTTTTTCAAGTGTTTTTTGTCGAATATATGCAAAAAGTTATTGTTTTTTGGCGATTGAACATCGTTTTTGCAAAGCCTGTTTTGATGTATCAAAACACAGGCTTTTTTATGCGATACAGGAAGTTTTGTAGGAGGAAAAAAGAAGTGAACGATTTAAAAGAAATATGGAACAGCGTTCTTGCCCAGATGGCAGAAGAGGTTTCTGCTGTTTCATTTGATACGTGGATAAAACCCATTAAGCCTGTTGCTCTTAACGGAAACGTAATTACCCTTTCTGTTGGAACCAGTCCCAACAAAAATATGGTTCTTACCAAGTTTCGCTCTATGATTGAGAGCTGTCTGGAGCTTGCGGCTGACCGCTCCTTTGAGCTTGACGTTATTGTTGAAAACGACACCCCAAAGGAAAAGGCTGCACCCTCTGCTGATGACCCAATTAACCACCAGAGCTCTCTTAATCCAAGGTATTCATTTGAAAACTTTGTAGTTGGCGGAAACAACAACCTTGCCCATGGTGCTGCTATGGCTGTTGCAGAAACCCCCGGGGTGAAGTATAATCCCTTGTTTCTCTACGGGGGAAGCGGTCTTGGCAAAACCCATCTTTTGCAGGCAATCGGTAATCGCTTTTCAGAAATTTATCCTGAAAAGAAGGTTCTTTATACCACAAGTGAAAAATTTACATACGAGCTTGTTACTGCAATTAGAGAAAAGACAAACCAGGATTTTCGTAATAAATATCGCACGGTTGACCTTTTGCTGGTTGACGATATTCAGTTTCTGGCGACTAAAGAGCTGGCTCAAGACGAGTTTTTCCATACCTTTAACACTTTATACGAAGCCGGAAATCAGATAGTGCTGACCTCCGACCGACTCCCCTCCGAAACTCCTCACCTGACAGACAGACTGAAGGGCAGATTTCAGATGGGCTTGCTTGCAGATGTTCAGCCTCCCGATTACGAAACCCGTCTTGCTATTCTTCGGGCAAAAATCGAGGACGAGTATTTTACCTTTGACGAGGAAATTATAGAATATGTTGCAAACAATATCCGCTCCAATGTCCGTGACCTTGAGGGGGCTGTAAAGCGTATTCTTGCCTATGCGGGAATTGAGAGGACAAACACAATTTCTATTGAGCTTGCCCAAAAGGCTCTGGCACAGATAATTCAGGATCTTCCAAACAGAAATGTCACAATTTCAGTTATCATAGACGAGGTGGAAAAATATTATCATCTGCCAAAGGGTTCTCTTGTGGCAAAGAAGCGCTCTAACGACATTGCTTATCCAAGACATATTGCTATGTTCCTTTCAAGAGAAATTCTTGACGCTTCCTATCCCCAGATAGGGGACGAATTCAATCGGGACCATTCTACTGTTATGAACGCTGTGAGAAAAATCAGAGAAAACCTCAGCGGAAATACGGAGCTTGCGGAAAAGCTTAACGAATTAAAGGCAAATATCGAGAAAAACTAATATGCGGTGATTATATGAAACTACACGATACGATTGCGGCAATTGCCACCCCTAAAGGCTCGGGTGGAATTGCCATTATCCGTTTAAGCGGTAATGATGCGGTAGCCATTGCCTCTAAAATGGTATATCCCTACGGCAACAAGGAGCTGTCTTCTCTTGAGAGCCACAAGCTGACTCTGTGTCGCATTTCCTCTCCCGAGAGCCCCTCGGCAATTCTTGACGAGGCTTTAGTTGCTGTTATGTATGCCCCAAAATCTTATACCGGCGAAACCGTAGTGGAGATTAACTGCCATGGCGGTTTTTTGGTAGCAGACAAAATTCTTACAAAGCTCCTCTCTTGCGGTGCAAGGCTTGCAGAGGCAGGAGAATTTACAAGGCGGGCTTTTATAAACGGTAAAACCGACTTGAGCGGTGCAGAGGCTGTTATGGATTTGATGAATTCCGGCTCGGAGGCGGGGCTTAACAATGCGGCAAAAATTCTAACCGGGGGTCTGGCAAAAAAGATTGCTGATTTTCGTTCCTCTGTTATGGAGCTTGCCTCCCATGTTTCGGCAGCGGCGGACTTTCCCGATGAGGTTGACCCTATGGAAAGCCATCTGTTGATACAGCGCTTTGACCATTTACAAGGGGAGCTTACGGCACTTCTTGGCACCTTTGATACAGGTAGAATTATTCGTGACGGTGTCCGCACCGCCATTGTAGGCAAACCAAACGTAGGTAAATCCTCGGTTTTAAACGCCTTGCTTCGCTGGGACAGAGCCATTGTAACCGATGTCCCCGGCACCACCCGTGACACTATTGAGGAGCTTGCAACGGTAGGAGGCATTACTCTTCGGCTTATTGATACGGCAGGTATACGCTCTGCCGCAGACGAGGTGGAAAAAATCGGAATTCAACGGTCTATGGAAAATATCGACCTGGCTGACCTTTGCTTGTTTGTTATTGATTCCTCTCAAGAGATAAGCCGGGAGGACTGTGAGATTGGAAAGGCTCTCCAAAACAAAAAGGTTATTCTTATTATAAATAAAACCGATAAGGCTTCAGCTCTGGGAGAAGCTTCTCCTGAAGCGACACTTGGGCTTTGCCCCGCTGCAACGATTTATACGGCTACCCCAAAGGGTTCTGCACCAATTGGCATTGACGATTTGGAGGCTGTTATCTCCCGAATGTTTCAGGTGGGGGATATTAAAGAGGACCAGGTTTATCTTGCAAACGAAAGACAGCGGGATTCTCTCCTCCGTGCAACCTCTGCCCTTGAAAACGCAAAGCAGGCTTTGGTTTCGGGTATGCCCTTTGACCTTTTGTTTATAGATTTAGAGGACACCCTCTCGGCTTTGGGCGAGGTTACAGGGGAAACTGTTCAGGAAGAAATCGTAGACAAGGTGTTTGAAAATTTTTGTGTAGGTAAGTAATGGAGATTATTATGTCAAGATTTGTTTCTGTTTCCTATGATTTTATTGATAAATATGTGAGATTTACCAAGCCTGAATACATTCAGGTTTATTTGTATGCCCGCTACTGCACAGAAAAAGATGGCGTGTTTCCCTCTGCAAAGCAGGTGGCAGACGCTCTTGACATCTCTGATGCAAAGGCGGAGTTTATATTCGAATTCTGGGCAACCCAAAACCAGTTTGTTGCCACAAAAAACGGATACCAAATCAATGACACAAAAGCCGCACCTCTTAAACAGGAGGCAATATCTGACAGAAAGAGAATTCAATCTGCCAAGCCCTCTTATTCTCAAGAGGAAATCAACACAGTTGCGGCACAAAACAAACAAATATCGGGACTTTTCTATCAGTCCGAAACCATTTTAAACAAGGTCCTTACCGCCTCGGAAATGGAAATGCTGTTTTCCTTTAATGATTGGCTGGGGCTGCCTGTTGAGGTAATTATGATGCTTCTTTCTTATGCAGCGAAAAAAGGCAAAACCACCAAAAGATATCTGGAAACAGTTGCCATTGATTGGGCAGACAAGGGAATAGACACCTTTGAGGCGGCAGAGGCGTACATATCCGAGCTTGAAGCTATTGACAGTGCAGAGCATACTGTTCGTTCTGTTCTTGGCATATACGACAGGGGTCTTACCACTACAGAGAAAAAGTATATCCGTCTGTGGACAAGGGATTTAAAAATTCCTACAGACCTTATTTCTCTTGCCTATGACAAAACGGTGGCTTATACAGGGAAGCTCAGCTGGAGCTATATGGATAAGCTTCTGCAAAGCTGGCTCGCCAGAGGCTTTACCACAATTTCTGATGTAAACGCCGCCGATGAAGAATTTTATCGTGCAAAAGGCGAAAATCAGGAAAAACAGAAAAAAGGCAAGAGTAAGTTTAACAATTACGAAGAAACTGCCACGGATTATAAGGCATTGGAAGAAGAAATTCTTGAAATGATGCTGGATGATTCGGAAATATAACAGAGAAAGGAGGGGTTACAGATGATATCTGCACATACCCTCGCCCATGATGAATTAGAGGAAATTCGCAAAAAAAATCAAGAGGAGCTTGAACGCCGCAAGGACCTTGTGCGCTCTTCTGCCCCTGACTTTGCAGAGGCAGAGGCTGTTCTTTCTCAATGCGGTATTGCCCTTTCCAGATGTATCTTAAGCGGAACAAGGGACATTTCTGCCATACGGGCACAAATTGAATCGGCACAAAAGAAAAAGGCAGAAATCCTGAAAAGATTATCTTTGCCCTCTGATTATTTAAACGATATATACAGCTGTGAAAAATGCCGTGATACAGGCTTTGACGAAAAGGGTCATCGTTGCCGGTGTCTTAAGCAGATGATTTCAAAATATGTAGGGGTCAACTCTAACCTGACAGCAGCCATGCGTGACCAGACCTTTGACAATTTTGACTTTTCACTTTTTGAAAACTGTCCCGACATTAAGGGCTGTTCTGCACAGGCCCTTGCAAAAAAGATATTTAACAAATGTCTTGATTTTGCCAATACCTTTGAAGAGAAAGGCTCCAATCTCTATTTGTACGGCGGAGCGGGAACAGGTAAAACATACCTTTCCTCCTGTATCGCAAACAAAGCCTTGGAGAGAGGCTTTTCCGTATACTATCAGTCGGCTTTTCAGCTTCTTGATACCTTTGAAAAACTAAAGTTTGGCCGCTTCGACCAGGAGGAGCTTCCCTCTGCAGAGTATGCGGTAAAATATGCCTACACTGCAGACCTGCTTATAATTGATGATGTGGGAACAGAGTTTGTAAGCGGTTATTCCTCTGCTGCACTCTTTGATATAATCAACTCCAGATTGGTAGCAGGAAAGAGTACCATTATTTCATCTAACCTGACTCCCTCAAAAATCGAGGAAATCTACGGAGGACGTATTGCCTCAAGAATTACAGGCTCATTTGATGTTCTTGCCTTTCTTGGCGCAGACCTGCGAAGAATAGCAAGAGGGTAATAATTTAAAAGGCAGAAACGGAAATACAAAAAATCAATTTGTTTTACAGTATACCCATTATATACATCAATTTCGTAGGGAACGGATTTATCCGTTCCCTACAATATCTATGGAATTACATAACATTGCAGGGTTCGGCATAGCCTCCCTCTGTGAGGGAGGTGGCAAACCGATAGGTTTGTCGGTGGGAGCGTGTAAATTATTTTGCAAACTCCTCCCGTCACGCTTTGCGTGCCACCCTCCTCAAAGAGGAGGGCTCATTTACGCCGTAGGGTAGGGGCAAGATCCCCCGATTAAAACAACAAAAACCCCCTTGTTTCACAACAAGGGGGTTTTATTGTCCTCATCTTCAGTAAAAAATAAATCTAAAATACTGTTCGGAATTATTCTTCGGTGTCAGGCTCGCAAATATAAAGCTCTACTGTTTTTGTCAATACATCTGCATAGCTGTAAGAAACTCTTCTCTCTGATGTAACAACATCATCTTCTGCATCAAGCATTACTGTAAAAATGCTGGGATAGGTGTTTTCAATCACGCCTTCTCTGACTACGACTTTCTTTCTCCCATACTTGGATTTAAGCTTTACCTTGCTTCCAACATTTTCTGCAAGATTTTCTTTAATCCCAATCAATTCCTTCTGTATGTACAAAATAACAACACTCCTTACTATATAGAGTTATTATACCATATTATTTCATTTTTGTAAAGAGAAAAAAACAAATATTATTCAAAGTTTTTACAAAATTATTACATTTCTGACTTCCTTGACTTTTTTCCTTTTTTAGGATATACTTTTTGTATTATTATGGGGTAAAATCAGCTTATTTTTTGATAGAGAGGTGAAGAGTTTATGGGTAATTCAACACACAAACGAAAAGGGGATCTTGTCTTTTTAAATATCCTTTTTTGTATGCTGGTAATCTTTATTCACGTAGCATCAGAGGTTGTTTCTCAAGCTCCGCGGGATTCGGCTTTTTTCAAGGTGGTATTCTCTGCCCACAGGCTCTCTTCCTTTGTTGTTCAGGGCTTTATTCTCATTAGCGGAGTCAAGCTCTTTCTCCATAAAGGAGAGAATATAAACTATCTTAAATACTATACAACCCGCCTAACCCGAGTTGTGCTCCCCTATATATTTTGGGTTATTGTTTATTACATCTATTTTTGTTCACAGAACTACTTTTCCTTTGACCTATCCAAGCTGATTTATCACATTTTGTACGGAGATTTATCGGCTCACTTTTATTTTGTTATAATACTTGTTCAATTTGACCTTTTAGCCCCTTTGTGGATGTATTTGTTTAAAAGGGGAAATCCATGTGTGCATATAGCATTTTCTCTTATTATTACAGTAATATCAGGGCAGTTTCTTATGCCTGTGCTCACAACTCTTTTTCCCTCGATACCAAACTTTAACCTGGACAACTGTTTTCTCCGATATCTGATTTACTGGACGGGTGGGTGCATGATAGGCAAGCACTATAACGAATTTCAGGGGTATCTTAAGGGCAATATTGTTTCCGTTAGTTTAACCTTTATTTTTTGTGCCGCTTTGAATGTTGCTGTTGTGTTGTCCACGGTCGGGCATTTTCCTGTATGGCTTGATTTTATACATATTATGTATTGTATGAGTGCAATCCTGTTCTTCTATATGCTGTCACAGCTTTTTGCAGGGGGCGGAGGATTTATACTGAAGCCTTTCTCTGCCATTGACAAATCAAGCTACACCATATATTTGATACATTGCCTTGTTCTTGTAATGGTAAACGATTATATGACTAAAATCGGCATTACATCTCTTGGACAGCGTTTTGGCTTGCGGGCGGCTGTGGTTTACGGAGGAAGCATTGCCATTGCCCTTTTGTGGCAGCTGTGTAAATTCATTGTATCAAAGGGCTTTAAAAAAGCATAAATTTCTATAAGAAAGGCAGAATATATATGAATCTTTGTCACCCCTCTGTATTGAAAGAAATTCTGAACAGACACGGGTTTTCCTTTTCAAAATCCCTGGGTCAGAATTTCCTGATTGACGAAAATGTTTTAAACAAAATCCTTTCCGCCTCTGATATAGGGGAGGACTCTTGTGTTCTTGAAATCGGCCCGGGGGCGGGCACTCTTACAAGGTGTCTTGCGGGGACAGGGGCAACCTGTGTAGCGGTGGAGATTGACAAGGCTCTTTTGCCCATTCTTGAGGAAACAACAGGGGAGTTTGAAAACTTTACCCTGATTAACAACGATATTTTAAAGGTGGACCTTTCAGAGCTTGCAGAGAAATATTTTAGGGGCAAACCCTTTCACGTTATTGCAAATCTGCCATATTATATTACAACCCCTATTGTTATGAAGCTCTTTGAGGAGAGACTTCCTGTTTCTTCCATGACCCTTATGGTGCAAAAAGAGGTTGCTGACAGAATGTGTGCAGCCTGCGGAGGTAAAGACTACGGTGCGCTTTCGGTGGCGGTACAATATTATTCAACCCCGTCGGTTATCTGCAAGGCAGAGCCTCATTGCTTTATGCCCCAGCCAAAGGTGGCATCAAGTGTGGTTCATCTGGCAGTAGGTTCAACCCCTTCCGTGTCTGTAACAGACGAGAAGAGCTTCTTCGCTATTGTTAAATCTGCCTTTGGACAAAGACGGAAAACCTTGCTCAATGCCCTTTCCAAAAGTCCTTATATATCAACGGAAAAGGAAGCGGTTTTGTCCGCTCTTGACAAAATGGGCTTGTCTGCCGACATACGGGGAGAGAGGTTGAGCATAGAACAGTTTGCGGAATTGTCCAACATTTTGTGTGGTAAATTGGCTTAATTACACCATACGGAATTCCGATGCCAAAAAATTTCAGGAGGGGAGGCTGACTATGTTTTGTCCCAAATGCAAAGCTGAATATCGGGAGGGGATAACTAAATGTATTGAGTGCGGATGCTCCCTCTGTGATACTCTGCCTCAAGAAAATTCAGCATTTGACCCTGATGATAACGGAACCTGTGTATATACCGCCTCTGATGAATTTGAAGCAGAAGTTATTATTGCAAAGCTTCGGGCAGAGGGGGTTTATGCCTTTAAGCGCTTTCGGGGCACCGACGGCTATGGGCGTATTATCCTTGGCAGAACCGTTTTGGGGGTTGAGGTTATTGTGTCCGGTTCAGATGCAATTACAGCTGTAGAGATTATCAACAGCTGACGGAAAATTTCTACAAATACATATAAAGGATTGTTAAAAAATTGTCTATTTTATATATTGCAATTTTTTTACTTTTGGTGTATAGTATAATTGGAGTAATTTTGATATACTTTTATTTATGGAAGATTATTAAATTATATATAAAATTAGGAGGACAAAAAAATGACAAACAACAAATTTGTTTTGGATTGGCTTGAAGAAATGAAAGCCCTTTGCAAGCCTGACAATGTAGTATGGATTGATGGCAGCGAAGAGCAGCTTGAAGAGCTCCGTGCAGAGAGTGTTTCTACAGGAGAAATGATTAAGCTCAATCAGGAAAAACTCCCCGGATGTTATTATCACAGAACAGCAGTAAACGATGTTGCAAGAGTTGAGGACAGAACCTTTATCTGTACTCCCACAAAGGAAGAAGCAGGTCCTATCAACAACTGGATGGCACCTGAAGAAATGTACGCAAAGCTCAATGCTCTTTATGACGGTGCTATGAAGGGCAGAACAATGTATGTTATTCCCTATTCAATGGGTCCTGTAGGCTCACCTTTCTCAAAAATCGGTATTGAGGTTACAGACAGCATCTATGTTGTTCTCAACATGGACATTATGACAAGAGTTGGCAAGGATGTTCTTGACAAGATTGAGGGAGATGACTTTACAAAGTGTCTTCACGCAAAGAAGGATGTAAATCCTGACGAAAGATATATTGTTCACTTCCCCCAGGATAATACAATTATGTCCATAAACTCTGCTTACGGCGGCAACGTTCTTTTGGGTAAGAAGTGTTTTGCTCTTCGTATTGCTTCCTATCTTGGAAAGCAAGAGGGCTGGATGGCAGAGCATATGCTCATTTTGGGTCTTGAAAATCCCAAGGGCGAAGTTAAATATATTGCGGCTGCATTCCCCAGTGCTTGCGGTAAGACAAACCTGGCTATGCTTATTCCTCCCAAGTATCTTAAGGAAAAAGGCTATAAGGTTTGGACTGTTGGTGACGATATTGCTTGGCTCCGCATAGGCGAGGACGGCAGACTTTATGCTATCAACCCCGAGGCAGGTTTCTTTGGCGTTGCTCCCGGAACAAGCGAAAAGACAAACTTTAACGCTCTTGAGTCCACAAAGAAAGGCACAATCTTCACAAACGTTGCTATAAATAAAGAGGATATGACAGTTTGGTGGGAAGGTCTTGACAAGAATCCTCCTGAAAACTGTATTGAATGGACAGGTAAGGAAGTAAACGGTAAAACCTATGAGGGTAACCTTGCAAACCCCAACTCCAGATTTACTGCACCTGCTATCAACTGCCCCTGTATTTCTCCTGAATTTGAGAATCCCCAGGGTGTTCCCATTTCTGCAATCGTATTCGGCGGCAGACGTGCAAAGACTGCTCCTTTGGTATACCAGGCAAGAGATTGGGAGCATGGTGTATTTGTTGGTGCTACAATGGCATCAGAAACAACAGCAGCAGCTGCCGGCGCAGTTGGTGTAGTAAGACGTGACCCTATGGCTATGAAGCCTTTCGTTGGCTACAATATGGCAGATTACTTTGGACACTGGCTTGATATGGGTAAGAAGATGGATCCTGAAAAGGCTCCTAAAATCTTCCATGTTAACTGGTTTAAGAAGGATGACGAGGGTAACTTCCTCTGGCCCGGATTTGGCGACAACATGAGAGTTCTTCTTTGGATTCTTGACCGTTGTGCAGGCAAGGCAGAGGCAACAGACAGTGCTATCGGTCTTCTTCCTACAGCTGATGATATTGATACAACAGACCTTGAAATTTCCAAGGAACAGCTTGCAGAGCTTTTGTCTGTAGATGTTGATGCTTGGCTTGAGGATGTTGCAAACCAGGAAGAATATTTCGCACAGTTTGGCGACAGACTTCCTGCTGAAATCAAAAAGCAGCTTGAAATTTTAAAGAACAATCTTAAATAAGATGTTATAATTAAAGGCTCAATCCGATCAGGATTGAGCCTTTTTTGTGCGTAAAACCATCGTAGGGAATGCATTTATGCATTCCGCCTCGGAACGGATAAATCATTGCGGAACGGATAAATCCGTTCCCTACAAAATTTTATGGAATTACATAACATTGTAGGGACCGGCATAGCCTCCCTCTGTGAGGGAGGTGGCAAACCGATAGGTTTGTCGGTGGGAGTGTGTAAATTATTTTGCAAACTCCTCCCGTCACGCTTTGCGTGCCACCCTCCTCAA
>JAFSDQ010000014.1 GCA_017436135.1 Clostridia bacterium
ACCCTGCAATCGGGGTTGATGTCTCTGTTTCTGTCTTCTGCTGCCTCGGTTTTGTATCTGCCCACTGTGGAGTGCAGTGCATAAAGCTGACGGTTTATGTTTGAAAGGGAAACCGTGTCTTTATCCACAAGAGTGAGCGCTCCCACACCTGCCCGGGAGAGTGCCTCTGCAACAAATGAGCCCACTCCGCCCAGACCGAAAATTATAACATGGCTGTTATTAAGCTTTTCTACTGCCTTTTCGCCTAAAAGCATGGCAGTTCTTGAATACTCTTCCTTCATAGTGTCACCGCTTGATAAATAGTTTTATTTATTATATCACTTTATAATAAAACTAACAAGTCCCCCGGGAAGCTTTTCAAAGCTCTTGCAATAATAAAAAATCTGTGTTAAAATTATTTTTATACTTCAGAAAAACAGGTGAAAATATGCTGGAAGAAGCACAATTCAAAACGCTTTTCGGAAACAAACTGAATGCTCTCAGGAAAGAGCGGGGTATGACTCAGAGTGAGCTCGCTTATCAGCTGAATTACAGTGACAAGGCTGTTTCAAAATGGGAGAGGGGAGAGAGTCTTCCCGATGTTTATACCATATATAAAATTGCCGGTCTCTTCGGTGTTTCAATAAATGATATGCTTTCGGAAAAGGAAGAAATTGATATAAAGGCGGCAAAGCCTGAAGGAGAGCTGAAGCCCTCAAGATACTTCGTTCCCGTCATTGTGACGGTGAGTATTTTTTTTATCGCCTCCGTGGTATTCCTTGTGTTCAAAAATATTCCTGCTGTGAGTGCATATGCGTACTATCCTTTTTTATATGCCCTTCCCGTCGCAGCAATTAATTTGACAGTCTTTTCATCCCTGTGGTGGAGAATTGCCTTCAGATGTGTGTTTGTTTCTCTCATAATCTGGTCGTCTGCTCTTGCTCTTTATTTTACATTAGGGATTGAAAATCTGGTGTTTATATTCATTCCCTGTGCCATTCTGCAGATTGCCTGCATCCTTGCATATCTGTTTGCCTGGTTTGTAATCAAGAAAAAGTAGTTTTTTTAACTATATTATATTTTGAAGCTTCTCAGAAGACCCATAAAATTAACCTTTTCTTTGTAGGGGACGACGCACTGTCAAGGGGGACATGGTTTACAGATTGTCCGAGCACATGGTTTACAACTTTTGCCCAAAAAGTTGTTCCTAGATTTGGAGCCTGAGGTGAGGAAGCCACACCCTTTAGGGTGCTTGCTCTTGATAGGTTCTGAAAGAAATGCAACACTATTTTTACGATGACGAAACAGAATTTTTTGTTCCTGAGTTCTTCGCCATCGGTAATTGCTAATTGCATTTCTTTCACGGTTCTGTCAAGAGTGGCGGCTCTTTTCTTGGATCTCCGGTTATCAGATATGCCCTTTTGAATTCATATGCCCGTTTATCAAGATTTAATTTCCCGATAATAAATTGCCTGTAATAAAGATTGATACATCCGTTTGTGGATGATTCTCTGATTGCTATTTCTTTTCCGGCGAAAGCTTCGCTCAAATAGTACGAACGTCCTTTATATGAAAAATATCCAGTTGGTTTTACTTTATGTGGTTTACAATTTTCAGGATATTCCCATTCCCGGATTTTGGTACTGTATTCGGTATTACTTTTTATGTAATGCTTTGACGGTGTATCTAAATTCAACGAATGATGCGGTCTTTTGTTGTTGAAAAAATCACGGTATTCATTGAATTTGCGTTCAGCATCAGTAAAATCATTAATCTCTGTATATTTCAATAATTCTCTTTTCATTGAACCGTTAAAACTTTCTTCTTTTCCCTGTGTCTGAGGGTGCAGTATTCTTCCGTGTAATGTCAGTATTCCCAAATCCATAAACCATACTTCAAACATAGAATAGCCAAGCCCTTGTGATGATCCCCAAGGGTGACCGTTATCACACAAAAAAGAAAACGGTAATCCAAATTCATAAAAGATGTCTTCCATAACAGGTTTTACTGTTGCAAATCTGACATTCGGCAACGGTCTGCAACATAAATTAAATCTTGTGCAGTCATCCAAAATATTCAAAGGGAAGCATCTTTGTTTGTTTTGCATCAAAAAATCACCCTTGAAATCAGCTTGCCACATTTCATTCGGATGAGCTTTCTGAAACCGCTTATATGGTGTTGCAGCAAGGCTTGCTTCTTTGGAAATTAAACCGTTTCTTTTGAAAATCTCATTGATTGTACTTGAGCAAGGAATATTCGTATATCCTTCATCCTGTAACATGCGATGAATTTTTACAGCACCGATAGCAGGATATTTTTTGCGGTAGTCTACAATGAACTGCTCCATTTCTATTGGAGTTTTGTTTGCGGTTTTGAACGGAGCTCTGCTTTTGTCAGACAAATCCTCCTCTTGCAGAAAGCGTTTGATCCACTTGTCGCCGGTAGGACGGCTGATGCCGTATTCGCGACATAATTCAGACTTGCTTTTTTCTTTGGATAACACCCGTTTAACAAATTCTTCTCGCATAAGTTCTACACTCTTTTCTTTCCAAGGCATACCAATCTTCCTTTCGATGTGATTGCCTTTATTATACTTAAAAGTGTAAACTATGTCCTCGGACATTTTGTAAACTATGTTATCACACTACACACGCCCTCGGCGTCCCGTTTTGCCACAAAAATAAATATGTTTGTATCGCTTATAAATATCCTCAAATCAGCCTCTTTGTATTCTGTTACAGGCAATCTTTATTGTGATACAGGTGCTTCGCACGTTCCTGTGCCGGGACGCCGGGGGCGTCGTCCCCTACAGGATAAATAGGCAACAAACATCAGAAATAATGATTTTTATGTAGCCGGCACATCGATAAATCATAATTCAGAAAAAAATTGAAGGCGAAGGAGCATTTTTTTACGCTCCTTCGCCTTGTGTTATATAGTTTTTTATTCTGCGGCTTTAAGTATTAATAATGAGCCATACCGCATTCACATACGGGATTTGTTCCGAAGAGCTTTCCGAAGAAGTTTATTATCTTCCAGATAAAGCCCATAAAGCCTGTCTTATGGCACAGATGGTCGCAAACACTCACACCGCAATTGTCGCAGGCGTTGTTATTGTCGTTATCCTTATGACCTGTGGCAGGGATGCTTTCCGTGTAATAATCTCCGCATTCACATTCAAATACCTTAATTCCGTCGGTCTTACAGCCGGGCTCTGTTTCGACAAAGCTTATATAAGAGTGACCGAGAGCAGGCACAGCTTCAGCTTTGTTATCAAAGCACCAAAGGCAGGTATATATTATTTCTCCGCTGTTTTCACAATCGGGTAAAACAGATATATAGCCGCTATCCCAGCTGTGTGCATCCGGAGCTGCGGGAATTTCCACGTGACCGCTTATATAAGTTTCACAGTCATTGCAATATACACCTGCAGTATAGCCTGAGGAAACGCAGGTGGGCGGAATTTC
>JAFSDQ010000015.1 GCA_017436135.1 Clostridia bacterium
TTTATCTGTCAAGATAACCGTTCCAAGTATTGGTTCTTTTTTCTTTAATAAAACGGTCTTTATACCAAATTTTGCAAAATATATAAAATCCTTAATTTTCAACACATAACACCTCATTTCTGCATCTTTCGACACATTTCTTACTCGTGTCAAGACTGGAGAACAGTGAATAATAAGAACCATCACCCAACACGAAATCACAGATTTCTGCCCAGTACCCGAGAACCTTGATACTCTCAAGCTCGTATTAGGACCTACTATATTTTCCTTAAATTTTTTACTGTTTTTTCTTGAACAAAATTCATCAGAACCCGCGAGAATACTAGATTTTCTCGCTCCGATAGTATATGTAAATATTTAAAATCGGCAAACTAATGTTTTAATTTTTGAAAATTGTCACAAGGGAAACATCGCAGAACTTTTTTAAATATATTAGAGGTTATAACGACCAATAACTTCTGTCAATGCTTTGGCCATAGACGCAAACCCAAAATCTGTTGGATGGCAATTATCTACGGTTCCCGAATCTTTACAGAGTTCGGTCAGTGCCTCTCCGTCAATAAAATATACATTTTTATCACCTGATAAAATCGCATTACGATATGTTGTTTCAACTATGCTTCGTCTTGTTTTTTCCTCTTCAGTTAAAAAATGTTTTGGACGAGACATCATTATCACGGGCAAAAGCGGATTTTTTTCTCTTATTGCCTTAAACATTTTTTGGTGAGTTTTTTCAAGATGCTCAACGGTGGGAGCATTATGGTCGTAATCATAAACAAAAATTGACATATCTAAATTCTTGATATATTCAATCATCTCATCTTCTGCCTTTGCATTTCCTGAAAATCCAAGATTTATGTAATCGTAATTAAAAGTTCTCGAAATAATCGCTTGATAGCTCATTCCCGGTCTTGATGCACATCCGCCCTGTGTTATTGATGATCCGTAATATACAATCGGTTTATCATTTTTATATGCTTCAGCTTCTGATACATAAGCATTGTCCTGCAAACCGATAAACAATTCGCAAACATTGGAATACAAGGGGAAATTAATTGTTATTTCCCGTCGTTCTTTTTTCTCAAGTTCAAAGATGCTTTCATATCCATCTTTAATATCAAATGGTGGAACAAATGTTTTTGCATAATAATTATCAATATACAAATCAAACCCCATAGAACCTGTTAGTGCAAAATGAGGCATTTTCCCTAAACCATCCATTTTAACATGAATAGCTATGTAAGGACTGTCTGTGACAAACTTTACTCTACCTCCTGCAGTATTTGAATGAAGAGCATATACCCCTTCACTTACACTTTTGGCAACACCTTCAGGCATTCGCCTATATTTACCGTTTTCTTTAAAAACTCCATAAACTTTAAATGGAACCTCATCAATTTTATAAAACTTAATATCTTTTTTATCTATTTTTGTTTCAATTGTAAAATTTCCATCTACCTTTGAAATATCAAACATATTAATTTCCCTCTTTTCCTAATATTCGACACAATTCGACTTTTGTCAAGACTGGGACAAAAAATTATTTTTTCATAATCTCGTTTTCATGAAGAACCACAGCATTGCGTTTTAGTTCCTCCTGAAGTTCTTTTACATTGAGTGCAGAAAAGTCATCAGTCATAGCTGCCGCGGTTCCTGCCGCTTGTCCTGTTACGGCACAACAAGGAATAACACGCATAATATCCCACATAGTTTCGGTTACAGATGTGCAACGTCCTGCACATATAAGATTTTTTACTGCAGAATTATATAATGTCCTAAAAGGCACTTCGTATATTGGTCCTCTTTTTTTCCAATTAGATACCATTCCAATAGAATCTTCAAAATATTTATGTTCTTCTTTGTCAGAAAGAGTATATTCGCCAATCAACTTCCTGGTCATTCTTATTTGCGGTATTGTAGCTATTGTTACCGGCACTATTTCAGAATCATTATGCCTCTTTTTCAAAAAATCATTATATGTTGATTGATGTGACAGACACATTTGTTGGGAAAGCTCTTCTCCATCAAGACCACTAAACCTTCTGTTTGCAAGTTGTTCTACTTCATTTTCTTTTGTCTTTTCTTCATCGGGAATATCGGAACATCCCAACATATTCAATTTATATCCCGCTTTACCCAAGGAATAATACCAGGCTGCAAGGATATTGCCTTGTTTAAAAGTATCAGTTGGAGCATCTGCAAATTTTGCAATATCGCAATCGCCCGTTGCATCAACTACGGAATTCACCTCATAAGCGATTCTGCCCGATTTATTTTCTGTAATAATATGCGATATTTTTTGGTTTTGCAGCTTTACATCAACCGCATAAGTACCATAGAGAATTTTAACCCCTGCATCCAGCAATAATTTTTCGGCAAGTATAGCAAAAAGCTGCGGATTGTATTGAACCTCAAACCGCTTATCTTTTTCTGTGCGTGTTCCCGCCTTATCCAGCCAGTTTTCGGGATATTTATCTTCTGCACCGTATAATATTGACAAACGCAAAAGCTCTTCCGCAATGCCAAAGGACACTTGATTACCATATCCATCACAAAGAGGGAGGTATATTGTTACAATGCCTGCTGTACCAAGACCGCCAAGCATATATTGTTTTTCAAAAAGGGCAACCTTGCTCCCCTGCCTTGCTGCCGCCAACGCTGCAGATATTCCCGCAAATCCTCCGCCGCATACCGCAACATCATATTTTCCTTTTACCTCTGTCTTCATTTGCTCTTTTATTATCATTTTTTTCATCCTTTTTGAAATTTCAACATTTTTTATCATTTAATTATACTATAATTAAATGGTAAAAGCAAGGTGGATAAAACAAATTTACCAAAGAAAATATTAAACGCTTATTGGGGCAAAAAGGCAATTTTCAGGACAATACTGCCTTATCAACCCCGATTTTCTACAGAACTTTTTCCATATTGTTTTTATCCTTGCTACCGCACTAACCCTTATGGTGACAGAAGTTATCTGAACCACGATTTTCAATGGTTAATTTTCGAGGGGATTTTGGTGCGGAAGATGAAGCAAGGCTGACGTCTTGCAAAGATTACAAGCCGAAATACACCGAAATTACGCAGTTTAAGGCGTGGTTCGAATATCTCCTGTCACCCTAGCGGTATTCTGATATTATATGTTCTGTGGTCATTTTCTTTTTCCATGCACGCAAGCAGAAGCACCTTGCACTTTCCGTCCTCAAAAAACAGCTGCGGACGCTCCAGAAAATGTACTTTTTCCGTGTGGTCGCCCAGATTCAATTGTGGCACAAACGCCAGCGGATACTCGCTATTGCACTCCCATTTATGACCGTCCTTCGAAGTAAACAGCACAACCGCCCGACCATTTGTCTTTGCGAAATATCCGTGGAAATCCTTTACCAGTGCATAGAGCGATCCATTTTCCTTCCATATATACGGATCCTCCACCGACCATGGATTTTCGGGATTTTCCATAATGGGCTTTCCGTCTTTTATAAAGGGTCCCAATGGGCTGTCTGCCTTTGCTACACCGCACAACACTTTCCCGCCTTTGGGAAGCTCGCCATATTTTGAAACTGCTTTGTAAACCATTAGAATTTTCCCGTCATCCGTCACACATGCCGTTGGATTTGATGTCATCAGGGAGTCAATTCCTTCTTCAGAAACATCAATCACAGGTCTGTCCGCCTTAATCCATTCACCTTCGGGATTATCTGTATAGGCAACTCCGATTCTCTGATTATTTCTGTGTTCCCACCAGTCTCCGGCGCCCTCGTTCATCATAAAATAAAGGTAAATTCTACCGTTATATTCTATAATGGTAGGATTATGATATACTTTCTTTCTGCCGCCTTTTTCATTATTTCCAAACAAAACTTTCACATGGGAAAACTTGCCAAGAGGGCTGTCTGATTTTGCAAGACACAGCTCCGAATCAGTTACCCAGGCTTCAAACCCCTTTTCCTGTTGCCATCTTGAGTAAACCATATAATAGTTGTCTTTATGCTTAAACATTGCCGCGCCCCAAACAAAATACCCTTCTTCGCAAAAAGCATATTCCCTTGATGTAGGAAGCATTCTGTCATGAAAGTTCATAATATAACCCCCTTATACTTTAGTTATTGGCATTGTACCATATTATGCTTCAAATGTCTACAACAAAACCCCGGAAACCTTGAGTTTCCGGGGTTTGTAGTAGATAATAATTATCTCTTTGAGAATTGTCGAGGCGTTTAAAAAATGTGCCGGTGGCACATTTTTAGCCGAGAGCGACGAGGGATATGCCCGAGTCGCCCGATGTTCGAACAGAGATAAAAAACAACACCCACAAAAATTGTGAGTGTTGAAAAAAGTCGTATTGTTTTTTATCTCTTTGAGCTTTTAAGTGTATGTAAGATTATGCTTGAAATCAACTAAAAGTGTCCCAAAAGGTCTATTTCGTATTTATGGACAGCTTATCTTTTACAATAAAGTTGGTGTGTTGCGTATCTTTTGATATCGTATTGCGGTAAATTTGTGGAAGGTCGCTCGCGCAATTATTAGCCCTTAAGCCCTTATAATATGCGTTTTCTTTGTGCGAGCACAGGGTGTTTTGTTAATAAATAAACCAAAAATATTCCGTTATTTGCCTTCAATATTATATTCCACAGAATAATGTTCAAAAAATAAACTTGGTGTAAGTGAGTACTGATTTAAAATTTGTGATAATTTTTTTAAATCTTTGAAATCTCCGTTATTTGAAATAGTTTTACAATATTCTTTAATTTTTGTCTTAAGAATAACTAATCTTTCTTTGTCTATAATACGAAAATCTGGTGCTGGCGAAGCAGCTTTATCAAACGTTCTTGATGGATGAATTATGATGGGAGTACACCTGCAATCACGTGGAAAATTATTATTAAACCAACTAACCGACGACAAAAGTTGACCACAATAAGACTTGCTTATAGTTTCATTTGTCGCTTCATTTTTGCATTCAATAACAGCATAGCCTAAATCACCCATATACCACAAAACATCTGGTGCTATACCATCGGTAAACCGAGTACCATCCCAACCTAATAAATTACCTAATTCAGCAAATGAATTTTCAAAACTTTTAAAAGAGTTTTCCGCAAAAATTAAATTATCTATAACAGCATTTAAAGCCACTATATAATCGTTTACATCTTTATTCTCATATAAATCAAATATCTGCTGTGCTTGATCTTTTATTTTTTTGGAATAATTAAAACTATTTATTCCATTAATTGGTTTTAAAATATGATAATTATAATTTTGAGCAGACGACAATATTCTTTGAGCATCTGTAGGATTTATAAATTGACAGTATTTAGCTTCCTCTAACATTAAAAAACCTTTTAAAATAGGATCATCTATTTTGTTGACTTCATCGCAAATCATTTTCTTTGCATTTTCTGGTTGTCCATACAATACAGCTAAATTGAAGGCCTTTCGAAGTGTCATGCGAAAGGATTCAATTTTAATTTCACTTTCGTAATGCAAATTACTTAACGCTTCTTTACTAATTTTTAGCCAGTCAGGATTTTGCGTAATGCAATAATCGAGGGTCTCAAAAATATCATCAATAGATTTATTTTTTAAATCTTGTGCTATTATTGAGGATATTTCGAATTGTTTTTTTGTCGCAACACTAAAAAATGATTCTGAATTCGAAGAATACAATGTTTTTATGAGTTGTGCCCCCATGATAATTATACCACAGTAATCATTACTTGAGCGAACGCCTCTTCCCATGCCCTGCTCAATTTTTTGGATTTTATTTTTGAGAAAATTAGTAGAACCCTGCAAATAATTTTCATTTACTTTTTCTAATGCAGTTCTTGCATCGGGCAAACCATCTAATACAATTATTCTACACGCGTTATCTGGAAGGTCTATGCCATCATATTTATTTACAAACACATATAATCCAAATGCACTTCTTTTTATTAGCTGAATACCAGCTTTAATGTTGTTTGAGTAAAAGATATTTTCTGTAACATCAGCCCAATAATTAGCTCTATAATTTGAAGGGACAATAATAACAACATTATATTTTTCTGCATAATCTGCAATTTTACTCTTTACATCTTCGTCAGATATGCTTGGATTATATGCTTGTGGAAAAAGTATCATTCTATTCCCAAGGTCATTTGCGTTTTTAGGAGTTATTGCAATGTCAATATCCTGTATATCAAAAGTCGAAATTAAATCACTATCATCACATAAAGTAGCACTCATAAATATTCTTCTTTTTGCATTACAAAAAGAAGTAATTTTATGTATAGGTATTGAATAGGGTTCTATTTCTATTCCTTTATATGTAAATGTGCAATTGCAATATTGTAAAACATCACCAAGCAAAGGAAAGTCATACATAATTTCTTTATCGTTTTTATGTGCTTGTAATATTTTTAAAATATCACTTTTAGTTTCGGCTATACGCCAAAACGGCACACTTATACACTCTGAACAAGGGTCTTTTTCGCATATATCTAAAAATGCCTTTTCATTTTGAAATCTCAAATCATCTTTATAAAGCTCAAAAAGTTTTCCTGACAGATCAGTTCCACGAGATATTTTAAGCCTAAATTGGGACTTGACATCATCTACACACGCATGTACATCATCAATAAGGATATAATCAAGTTCATAATTATCTCCACTGGAACGCATTCCAAAAACAGATTTCCCGTTAAATAATTTTTGTATGTTTATTACCAATATTGCAGACCCTTGGATAAAACTAATATCTTTTTCAGAGATTGCAACTTCAATTCCAAGGTTTTGTGCTTCATCTACTACTTGAGATACTAAATAATTATCTGGAACTACATATGCAGCATGTCCACCATTTTCATTTAGACAGCTTTTTAATATTAATAGTGCAACTGTTGTTTTTCCACTTCCCGTATTCATTTTGATTATATTATCTTTTTTATTTCTAGAATCAAACCATTGGTCTAAAACCTCAGCTTGTACATTTCGTAGATATGAATACTTTTCATGCTTTTGAGGCAAAGCCATAAATATTTCTGCTGGATTTATAATGCTTCCTTTTTTTAACGTATTTGTAAGTTTTTCAAAATTAATCATAGTTTATCACCTTCGTTTAAATTGTTTGTTTTATTATAACATGTAAAAAAATTTTTTACAATAAATATATCTATTGATTATATTTACCGGTAATGGACACCTACATATTTTATTGATGTCCTATTTTCATATGTCGGAAGCATAATACAAATTTTGCCAAAATACAAACTTTTAATTACATATTATTATCCTGAATATGTATATAACATATTCCCGGCTTAACCGGCACATAGAAAAAAGAAAGTGAGGATTTTTTAATGAAAACAAACGAAAAAACAGTATGCTCTGTATGCGGAATAGTCTTAACAGAGGAAACAACAAAAAGCTTTGATGGTCAGAAAATGTGTGAGCATTGTTTTGATGAAAGGACAACCACCTGTGATAACTGCGGTGAAAGAATCTGGAGAGATGGTGCAGAGGGTAATTCTAATTACACATTATGCTCTCATTGTTATGAGTATAGTTATACTACCTGCGAGGATTGCGGTAGGCTGATACATAATGAAGATGCGTTGTACGAGGATGGCGAGGATTATCCCTATTGCAGAGAATGCTTTGAAAAACTAAATAATAATTCAATAAAGAATTATAGCTACAAGCCTGAACCGATTTTTTATGGTTCAGGCAATTTATTTTATGGGGTTGAATTGGAAATAGACAAAGGCGGTGAAGAACACTCAAATGCACAAAAATTACTTGATATTGCAAATGTAAAAGAAGAAAGAATTTACTGTAAGCACGATGGTTCTATCAATAACGGTTTTGAAATTGTATCACATCCAATGAGCCTTGATTATCACATTAACAATATGAATTGGCTTGATGTATTTGAGAGTGCTGTACAAATGGATTACCGCTCCCATAATACATCAACCTGTGGTCTGCATATTCACTGCTCCCGCTCCGCCTTTGGAAAGGATTATGACGAACAGGAAAGGAATATCGGCCGACTTGTTTTCTTTGTTGAAAAACATTGGAACGAGCTTGTTAAGTTTTCAAGACGTACACCTGAAAACCTTAACCACTGGGCAGCTAAATATGCGACCATATCCAATACAACAGAAGAAACCTATAAAAAGGCAAAGGACAAGCGTATGGGAAGATACGTAGCTGTTAATCTTGAAAATTATAATACGATAGAATTCCGCTTATTCAGAGGAACACTCCGCTATAAAACATTTATTGCAACTTTACAGTTGGTTGATGAAATCTGCTATTGGGCGATTAACCTGTCGGATAAGGAAATGGAAGAATTATCTTGGTCTGACTTTGTATCAAAAATTCTGCCGAAAAAGTTTGAACTAATCGAATATTTGAAATCAAAAAGGCTTTATGTGAATGAAGTCATAACAGAAAGCGAGGAAATGTAAATGTGTTGCTTATTTGGTTTTTATAATTACAGCGGTCAACCTATTAAGAATTTAAGCCATTTGACAAATGCTCTTGCCGAGGAAGCAACTGTAAGAGGAACGGATGCAACGGGAATTGCTTATAATCACAAAGATAAACTTGTCATACATAAAGAACCTAAATCAGCTTTTCAGGTTGATTTTAAGCATCCTGACGATATTGTTTCCGTTACAGGTCATACAAGGCATTCTACGCAAGGAAACAAAAACAAGAATTATAATAATCACCCATTTTCAGGACATTGCAAAAATGTAAATTTTGCACTTGCACATAATGGCGTTCTGACAAATGATTTGAAATTAAGAAAGGAACTGCGATTACCTAATACAAAAATAGAAACCGACAGTTTTATTGCAGTTCAGCTTATCGAAAAGAAAAAGATACTTAATAGCGAGAGTATGAAATTTATGTCAGAAAAGATAAGTGGAAGCTTTGCATTTTCGATTCTTGATAGCAGCAACACTTTATGGCTTATTCGTGGCGATAGTCCGTTATCGCTCATACATATTCCAAAATATAAATTATATGTATATGCTTCAACGGATGAAATTCTTTATAAAGCATTGGTCGAAACAAAGCTTTTTGCAGAAATCAAAAAAGGAGCTTTTGAGGAAATTGACATAAACTCCGGTGATATTTTAAATATATTGCAGGATGGAACTATCGTTTATGATAAGTTTGAATACACAGATTACAGTTATTACGGTCATTGCCAATGGTGGAACTATAACTCCACTAAAAACAGCTATATCGATGATTTAAAGTCGGTTGCTACATATCAGGGTTATTCCCCTGATGATGTGGACGAATTGTTGAATAACGGTTTTACACCCGAAGAAGTTGAAGAATATTTGTATTGCATAGAGTAAGTGGAATTTCACAAGGAAGAATACACGGAATTATGCATTTTACAATACATAGAAAAATGTATATAATTGTCTAAAACTGTAGGAGGTGATTTCGATTGGTGTAGAGGAAATCAATGCTTTAAACGAAGTGTATAAGGAAATGGTTGACCTTATAGGCTACGACAATACCATGATACTTTATACATATTACAAAGGTCAGCAAATTACTTTCCCAATAAAGCTTTTTAAACCTGAATGCGTATGCGAAATGATTAAAAAGCAATATGACGGAACAAATGCTAAAAAACTAGCAAGAACCTACGGTTATTCAGAACGTTGGATAAAAGAATTACTACGAAAAGAGGAAACAAAATGATTTGCCCAAAATGCGGTTCAGACAATGTTCAATTTTCCACAAAGACCAGTGGTGGCGGATATAGTGCCGGCAAAGGTTTTTGCGGTTGGTTACTTTTAGGCCCTTTAGGATTCCTATGTGGAGCTTGTGGTTCAAAAACATCAACAGAAGAATTTTGGATTTGCAACAATTGTGGTCAAAAATTTTCTAAAGAACAAGCGGCTGATATAATGAAGCAAGTAAACACAGAAAAGCAAATAGCTCATACTTGTGAAAAATACAAACAGGAATTAACTCATCCTGCTTCATATTATAAAGGTCAATTAAAAATTGCAGAGCGACAAAAAGCGGATGCGGATGCATTTTATAATAGTCGTTTTGAATCACTTTTAGATAAGTATTCAACTGAAAATAAAATGGTACGAAAATACAAGAAGAAATATTGTAAAGATTCCAGACCGGGATGTGTTACCCTCATAATATTTGTTATTCTTGGCATTATAAGTTGCATTATAGGATTGGTCCCTATAGGTGCACCTGTGATTATTGGGGGTATAGTCTTAGGATTAATAAGTATGCTTAAAGAATCTTATCGCAAATATAAGGTGGAGTGTCTTTTCAGCGAATTAGATACCAAATTTAAAGAGTATAAGGAAAGAAAAGATAAAGCAGAGGAAACAGTTGATTATTGGAAAGGCTATGTAAGCAAAGCTGAATACGTGGAAAGAAATGATAAAAGCAACAACTAAAAAAATCCTTCTTAAAATGTATGTAAGTCTTTTTATTGCTGTTAATCGTGCCGGGTGCCATCAAAGAGCTGACAAAAGTTTCTTTTATAAAGGTTATCAATTTCCTATGTGTGCAAGATGTACAGGAGTAATGGTAGGGTATTTAATTGCTATTCCTATATATTTTATATACACTTTAAATATTAGTATATATATTGTTTTGTGTGCGGTTATGTTTCTTGATTGGTATATTCAATATTTGAAAATAAGAACATCTACTAACATCAGGCGATTTATATCGGGAACTTTAGGAGGATTTGGTTTAATGTCGTTAGAGTTAGTAGTGTGTGAGTTTATAATTTCGTTTTTAAAGGTACACCTTTAGGAACGGTAAAAATTTAATAAAAACAAGACGAAAAAGTGTCTGTAAAGGTTCAAATGTATTTTGGGGACATATCCCTAAATGCTATGACCTTTACGGACACTTTTGTTTTTGGAGGAGATATGAATAATAAGATTTTTTATTACGCACGTGTATCAAGCCGAGAGCAAAACCTTGACCGACAGATTGAAGCATTTAAAAAGCTTGGTGCAGATGAACGCGAAATAATATGCGATAAGGAAAGCGGTAAGGATTTTAATAGGAACGGGTATCAAGCTCTTAAAAATACTATGCTCCGTAGCGGTGATACGTTGATTGTAAAATCACTTGACCGCCTTTCAAGGAATAAGAGTGATATAAAAACCGAGCTGCAGTATTTTAAGGATAATAATATCCGTTTAAAGGTCATTGACCTTCCAACGACAATGATGGATTTGCCCGAAGGGCAGGAGTGGGTGTTTGATATGGTTAATAATATTCTGATAGAGGTATTAGGAACGATTGCAGAACAGGAACGGCAGACTATCCGCAAAAGACAACGTGAAGGGCTAGATGCCGCTAAAGCTAAAGGAAAGCATCTGGGAAGGCCAAAAGCAGTAAAGCCTACTAATTGGGATGAAGTTGTGTCAGAATGGAAACAAGGCAAAATAACGGCACGCCAAGCATACACATTGCTTGGTGTGAGTAAAAGTGTGTTTTATAGGTGGTGTAAACATGATTGTTGAACTTGTTTTTCGTTTATGATATAATTACTGTAAATAAATTTAGGAGTATGTTAATGTATGTATAAAAACAACGAATCATTTGAATTTATTACATTATCTATTAAAACCAATGTGTTAGATGTTGTTTTCGAAAAAGCATATGAATATCTGTCGTATTTGCTCTCTGACGAGTTACCATTGATGAATAAAGTCTGTTCGGGATTTGCCGAAAATGTATTTAAGCAAGTTATTTTTGAAATATCCTTTTTCGAATATTCTAAAAATGCTAATACTAGAACAATGTATAGTTATGTAAAGGAACGAAGAGGTATCAGTGAAGCTGTTGATGATGACACTAAAAAGAAATATCTACGAAGTTTTAGTAAATTGGATAAGCATCAAAATTGTGTTCTAAAATCATTTGGAATAGATACAGAAAATATTGATAAATTGAATATGCATACCTCAAAACCACATTATGTAAGCGAACATCAGGAAATTCAATATGAAATTATGAATGAAATTAAAACGCTTGCCTATAAGTTATCAGAAAGAAAGTTTAAAGAAAACCATAATTATAGTGACGAAAAGGCGGAAGAAGATTTAAAACAGATAGAAGTTGCATATGATATAATTAATCAAAGTAAATTGAGTTACTTTCATAAATGTATTCAATATTATTACCTTGAAACTCAATATCATATAGAAACAATGTACATGTTCTTTAAAGCGGCTAAAGAAGTTAAACGCCCACTAAAGTTATTAAAAGAAGATATTTCTCTTTTCAAACGATTGTTGGGAGATGTAAATGGTATTGATGATACCGCAAATCATATTATAACTGGCATAGATATTCTTGTTGAAATATATAAGAAATACCCTGATAAACTTGAGAGGCTTATGGGCTTCATTCATGAAATTAATATTTTAAGAAAATATATTGTGCGTCAGTTTAAAGTGAATAGTTGTAGTATGGATGATTGGATTATGAGTAATGAAGCAGAAAATTTTTTCAAAAATTACATAGGGTTGGGACAGCATATTGTTAGAAACAAAGATTATTATAATGATATAGATATCAAGTACTTTAGAAAAATATATTGAATTTTAAATAAGCCTTTTAAGAGGGCTTATTTTTTTGTGAAATAAAAAATTCCTTATTTTTGTCACTGATTTACTAAATCTTATATTTTATAATGGTATCAAGATAATGTTATCGAAAAGTGAACTTTGACAACTAAATAAAGGAGGAGTCATATGTCAAAATTCATATGCAATGATTCTGAAACCAGTCAGAATTACATCTTTGACAAGGAGCAATTCGCATTAAACGACGTAGTTGCTCATCTTGTCAGGCTTGAGATATTTCTATGTTGCAGAGATAAGCTGTATTTCTACAATTCGGACAAGGGTTTTTTCATACCTTTACCCGAAAACGAAATATGGTTTTACATATGTCGTTATGTTTCAAGAGGTGTATCAGAATGTTTTGAACCTAAAGACATAAAGAAGCTCATTGCGAAATTGAAGATTAATCTTGATTTACACTTCGACAGTGATAAGTTTGACACGTATGATGACCTTATCAACATCAACAATGGTGTTTTAAACGTCAATACAGGCAAGCTTATCCCTAAGAAGTGTGAATACTATTTCACTTCAAATATTGATGCAGCTCTCCTTGAAGATGTAAGTCTTGATGATTGTCCTACATTTAAGAAATTTTATGAAACTTCTCTATGTGGTGATGAGAAGAGTCTTACTCTTTTGTTGCAGATTATAGGATATCTTTGCTGCAACGATTCCTCTGCCAAGAAAGCATTTATGTTTATTGGTGAGAAGAATTGCGGAAAGAGTAAGATCCTTGAATTCATTTCTCGTCTTATAGGCAAAGATAATGTCTGCAATATTCCGTTACATAAGCTTGGTAACAGATTTAACGTAGCGGAGTTGAGCAGAAACAAGGTGAATATTCAGGCGGAGCTGAGTCTTGATCCGTTACGAGAAATCGAAACGTTCAAGAACGCAGTTGGCGGTGATACTCTGTGCGGAGAGTATAAAGGAGAGAATTTGTTTTATTTCAAGAACAAATGCAAACTCTTGTTTGCCGGTAATGGTGTGCCGGCACTTAAAACACAGGATACAACTCAAGCCTTTGTATCAAGACTTATCTTTCTGATTTTCCCTAAGGAAATTCCGGTGGATGAGAGAGATCCTAAATTGGTTGACAAGCTGTATGCTGAAAGGGATGTTATATTCTCTTTAGCGATAAAAGAGCTATTGAAACTGATTCAGAGCAGATACAAGTTTGAGGTTCCTGTTCTATCACAAGTGCGCATGAATAGCTTTATGGAACAGAACAATCAGATTGATGATTTTATCAATGAACACTGTTTGTTCGGTTCAGAGTATAAGGTTTTCTCGCGTGATTTGTATTACGCTTACAAAAAATTCTGTAAGGATAACTGCTTATTTGCGCATAGTCAAACTGCCTTTTTGGATGCAGTTTCAATGTGTGAGGGTGTTGTCCGAAGTAAAATGAGAATAAACGGAGAACAACTCAGAGGTTTTAAAGGAATTGGCTTAAATATGCAAGATTCCGATGTGTCATATAATAATTTTGCTGACACGAAAACCACTGTCCCGTCCGTCCCGGAAAGGAGCAAATTGTTATGAAAGAAAAGAAAGTGAGTATTCGTTTGCAGGGTAATATATTAGATGCTGTTGAGTACATATCACAGAATATGCACATCAGCATTTCTGATGCAATCAGATTGTTTATCAAAAATGAGAAGATTGTTGTAATCAAAGAGTTCGAGAAACTTATTACCGTTCTTAATGATTTAACAATGCTCATTGAAAAGGATGACTGTATCATTCATGACGAAAAGTTAAAGGAAGGAGTTGAACTCATTTGGCAATCGTTAAATTCATTAACTTCAAGCCAAAGAGAGGCTTAAAGTCGCTCCGTCAGGCTTTGGATTATGTCGATGATAAAAACAAGACAATGGGCAACCATCGTCTTGTAGGAGGTATCGCCAGAAACTCCAACGACGCATTTCTCCGCATGAATGTGACTAAGAAACTTTGGCATAAAACTGATGGCAGACAATACATACACTTTGTAATTTCGCCAAAAGGCGAAGTGTCTGACGAAAAGATGCTTAATGTTTCAAATGATGTACAGGACTATTTCAAAGCCTTTGGTAGTTTTTATGGTATTCACAAGAATACTGAAAATACCCACATACATTTCATTTTGAATAGTGTCGGATGGGATGGTAAAAAGTATTCCCAAAGTAAATCTGATATGAAGAAGTTTAAAAATTTCGTATCGAACTTATGTGAAAAATACGAAATCAAAATAGGAAAAGCAGAAGAAATGTTTGAATGGGTTGACTTTTTGGATGATTCAGAAGACTATTTTAAAAATATCGCACAACCTGTTTCTACTTACAGACCCCACATCAATGATGCATACAAACCTGTTTGTTATAGGCTTGGAGTTGATGGGAATTACTATCCGGTAAATCCCGTTAACCCAGATGGTACTGTAAATATGATTCAGGTTATAAATTCAACGACAGACAAAGTTCCTATGATATACCGTGTCGATGACAACGGTTATCTCACACCGGAACTTGAATGAAAGGAGATAAATATTATGAATGAAAAAATACCACGTATGATGACTGCAAGACAAATTGCTAAGACAGGACTACTTCCCGAAAATACAATTAGGGTAATGCTCCGAAATGGGCAGATACAAGCCGTGTATTCTGGGAAAAAGGCACTTATCAATTATGATAATCTATGTGAATATTTGAGAACTCTTACAGTTACAGCATAAGGAGGAAAACAATGACACAAGAAAGCAGAAAAGTTGCACCCGGAATAAGAAAAAGGGGTAATACATATGAATTTAATGTGTCAGCAGGCTACGATGGAGCAGGAAAGCATATCCGTCACTACGGAACTTTTACTGCTCCCGATGGAGCCTCCGAAAGCAAAGCTGACAAATTGGCAATAGAAGCTTTTACAGAATTTTCATGCAAAGCCAGAGGAAATAAATCGTTTGGTGAGAATATGAGGTTTAATCACTTATGTGACATTTACTTTGCTGAATACGCACCAAACAAATTAAAAAGAGTTACAGAAGAACACTATAAATCAAATGTAAAAAACCATATCGCTCCGATATTTGGAAACAAAAAGCTTAAGGATATTACAACATCTGATATATCTGCATTTTTGACCGGACTTGATTGCAAGCCATTGACAGCAAGCAAAATTAAGATTGTATTTCACAGCATTATGAAATATGCAGTCAGTCAGAAATATATAGCCGAGAACCCTTGTAGTGGTGCTATATGGAAAGAAAGTACACAGAAAGAATATGGAGAGATCGAAAATGTCTTAAATCTTCAACAAGCGCAAAAGCTTATGGAGTTGCTTGATGAATATAATATTTTTAATACTATAATCAAGCTATTATTACTTACAGGAATGCGTTCAGGTGAATGTTTAGGATTGAGATGGAGTTCCATTGATTTTGAAAACAAAACTATCTTTATAGATAAAACTTTATCTTATGCCGATAATCAATGGTTTTTATCTACACCTAAAACAGTTCGCAGTACAAGAACCATTTCAATAGATGATATTGCCGTTAATATTCTTAAAAGACATTTAGAGGAACAGAATAAGCAAAAAGAAATAGTCGGAGCGGCTTGGCAACAACCTGAAATGGTTTTTACAAGTTGCACTGGCCATTGGTATGACAGAAGTTTATTAAACTCACAGTTTAGAAGATTTCTGAAAAATCATACAGAGGAGCTTGGATTAAACCATAACATTACTATTCATGGCTTAAGGCACACAAATGCAGCTCTCCTGCTATATGCGGGAGAAGATATTGAAAATATATCTGCTCATTTAGGTCACGCAAGTTCCGATATTACATCAAGAGTTTATGCGCATATGTATGCAGAGGTAAAAGTGCGAATGGCAAAGACTGTTTCTAATGCTTTGTTTAAACCATAAAAGAGGTATCTCCTGGACGGGGATACCTCTTTAAAAGTTTCTATCTGTATTTTTTGCTGTTTTTCAGTTCTTGTAGTCTTCCTATTGCAATAAATACTGTACTTAATATTTGTAAAATAGCTTCCACAGCATTTAGTGCTAAAATTTGAGAATCTAGGTATTCTGATGTTTTTAATGAATAAAAATTAGCTGTTATATCTGTGTCGATTCCCAATGTATTACATAATCTTTCAACTAGCATATAGATATAGTTTATTTTCTCTACAGTATAATAACTTTCACTTACAAGAAAATCATTCATATCTATATTCTTTAATCCAAACTCCCAAATTATTACGCAAACAAGTAGCACATAACCAATAATTTCAATTTTTCGTGCTGTTTCATCCGAAATATTAATACACTTTAAATATGTATAAAAAAATGTTGCTACAACAAACAGTATTATTATCGCTAAAACAATAATTGGCAACAACTTTCTATCCTCCCATTTGTGGTAAATTTGTGGTAAAACCCAAAAAGCAAACCCCAGAAACCTTGAGTTTCTGGGGTTTGTAGTAGATAATAATTATCTCTTTGAGAACTGAGGTGCACGACGAGCTGCTTTGAGTCCGTACTTCTTTCTTTCCTTCATTCTCGGGTCACGAGTGAGGTAACCTTCAGCCTTGAGGGCTGCTCTGTACTCTTCGTCAACCTCTATAAGAGCTCTTGCTATACCGTGACGGATTGCACCAGCCTGACCTGTGAAGCCACCGCCCTGTACATTTACAAGTATATCGAACTTGCCCTCTGTCTTTGTAAGAGCAAGAGGCTGTCTTACAACAACCTTTAAGGTTTCAAGTCCAAAATACTCGTCGATATCTCTTTTGTTAATAGTGATAACACCTGTGCCGGGTACCAATCTAACCCTGGCAACAGACTTCTTTCTTCTGCCTGTTCCGCAATATTGTACGTTTGCCATGTTTATTCAGTCCCCTTTCTTATGCTTCTTCCCAAACAACGGGTGTCTGGGCTGCGTGATTATGATTTGCATCCTTATAAACTCTGAGCTTCTTCAAAGCTTTTCTTCCGAGAGTGTTGTGTGGGAGCATACCTGCGATAGCAAGCTCCATAGCTTTCTCGGGACGAGTTTCCATAAGCTCCTTATATGATACTTCCTTAAGGTGTCCGATATAACCTGTGTGTCTGTACCACTTCTTCTGCTGAAGCTTGTTTCCTGTGAGTACTGCATCCTTTGCATTGATAACAATAACAAATTCGCCGCAATCAACGCCGGGAGTGTACTGGGGACGGTGCTTACCACGGAGAATTGTAGCAGCTGTAGCAGCTACACGTCCGAGGGGCTTGCCGGCAGCATCAATGATGTACCATTTCTTTTCAATTTCATTGGCCTTTGCCATGTAAGTTGACATTGTAAATGCCTCCTCCTTATATATAATAAAGTTAATCAATTTACAAAATTTATTATTTGCAAAACTTGTAAATTCCGCAAATAAGGCAACCTTATTCAAGGCTGCCTTGCTATTATAATACGAATTTTCAGTTTTGTCAAGCACTTTTTTCAAAAATTTAATTTAGCTTTTAACAATCTCTTTTTTTCTCTGTTTTTCTCTCTCATACTCTCTTATGCTCGGTTTCAAATTTCATTTTTTATTTTTCAAAACCGTTTTTTATGAAATCAACCTCATAATATCGTTCCATGTTACAAAAACCATAAGGGCAATTAAAAGAGCGAAGCCTATAAGATGCACCACACCCTCTTTTTCAGGGGGAACAGGCTTTCTGAAAATCAGCTCAAACAAAGCAAAAACTATTCTTCCGCCATCGAGAGCAGGGAAGGGCAGCAAGTTCATTACCCCAATATTTACCGCCAGAAAAGCCGCAAAAAACAGAAAATTCAAAAGTCCGCTCTGGGCTACGGAATTCATGGCAGATACAACACCCACAGGTCCCGACATATCACCAAGGCCTGCCTCTCCCCCAAAGAGCATGCCAAGGGAAACAAACACAAGCTTTACCATCCACACAGTCTGGAAAAAGCCCTCCCTTAAAATTCCCCATGGGGTAATTTCTTTGGGAGCAATCTCAAAGCCAACCACGTAGCCTCGACTTCCGTCCTCATAGGTTATTTCCATTGGCATAAAGTTTTTTTCAATCCTTTCGCCATTTCTTTTAATAGTAAGGGTACATTCCTTGCCTCCTGAATTTGAAAGCTCAAAGCTTAAATCCCTTTTAATATTTACCCTCTTGCCGTTTACACCCACAATTTGATCTCCTGCCTGCAGAAATTCTGCAGCAGGTGCATCTTCACTCACCTTTGCTACAATCGTTGATGGAAGTCCGCCATTTTGGAACGCTGTCACAGATGTAAGAATTGTGACTATTATAAACCCAAGGAGAATATTCATCCCTGCCCCTGCCGCAAGAACGGCGATTTTAGGCAAAGGCTTTTTTCCGCTAAAGGACCCCTCTGTCTGCAAATCCTCATCCTCGCCCTCCATTTTACAGAAGCCGCCCATAGGAATTGCACGCAGGGAATAAAGGGTACTTTTCCCCTGTTTCTTCCATATTGCAGGTCCCATTCCTATTGCAAATTCAAGAACATTCACCTTTGTAAGTCGGGCAACTAAAAAATGTCCCAGCTCGTGAACAAATATTATTATTGAAAAAATTATAATTGCACCTAAAATCGTTAAAATCATTTTATCGCCTCTTTAAAACGCAAAATATAATCGGGAGGAGCAAGCCCCTCCCCTACTACCTGATCGCCAATTGCTCTCTTACCTCTTTGTCGGCATTGATTATATCATCTATGGATGGATTTTCTATGTTATTAAAAGAATCCATACCTCTCTCTACAATATCCGCAATATCCAGAAAACGGATTTTGTCCTTTAGGAACGCCTCTACCGCAACCTCGTTTGCCCCATTCATAACGGTTGGCATTATCCCTCCCATTTTCCCTGCTTTTTTTGCAAGAGAAAGGCATCTGAAGGTTTCTTCGTCAGGCTTATAGAATGTAAGCTTTGCCAAATCAGCAAAGGAAACACTCTCGTCCCTGGATGGGAGCCTTTCGGGGTATGTAAATGCATATTGTATGGGATGCTTCATAGATGGAAGTGACATTTGGGCAATGACACTCTTGTCTGCAAATTCCACCATGGAATGAATTATGCTCTCCCTTTGAACAACTACCTCTATATTATCTATGTCAACTCCAAACAGCCATCTTGCCTCCAGCACCTCCAAACCCTTATTCATTAGGGTTGCACTGTCTATGGTGATTTTTGCCCCCATACTCCAATTGGGATGCAAAAGAGCCTGTTCTTTTGTAATATTCTTCAGTTCATCCCTTGTTTTACCAAAAAATGGTCCTCCCGATGCAGTAAGAAGAATTTTCCGAAGTTCCCACGGCTTTCCCGATTGAAGAGATTGAAAAATAGCACAGTGCTCACTGTCTACAGGCAAAAGCCTTACCTTGTTTTTTTCTATGGCTTCCATAAATAAAGAGCCTGCTGTAACGAGGGTTTCTTTGTTAGCAAGAGCAATGTCTATTCCCTCTTCAATAGCCCTCATTGTAGGCACAAGTCCTGCAAAGCCCACAATTGACGACAGAACCATATCAGCACCGCTTTCTGCCGATACAGCGCACAGCCCCTCTTGTCCTGATAAAACCTTGCAATCTGTGTCTGCAACCCCGATTTGCAGCTGCTTGGCAGATGCCTCATCAAAGGTTGCCGCATATTTGGGCTTGAATTTCCGTATCTGTTCTTCAAGAAGCTTTATATTTCGGTTGCCGGAAATCCCCACAACCTCTATATCCTTTATCCCTTTCAGGTCCTCTATCACCTGAAGAGCCTGGGTACCGATTGACCCTGTTGAACCTAATATTGATACTTTCATAATTATATATCAATCCTTTACATTTTATTCCAGATTTTTAGTATTTACTCTGCCGAGCCTCAAATGATTTTATAAGCCCGTAAATATTCTCTGTTTTCTCGTAAGATGCCTCACATATTGCATTGATGTTCTCTTCTGAATATTCTACTTCCTTTGAAAAAAGAACGCAATTTTTGATTCTGTAATCCTTTTCATGATTTATATACGAATTTATATCCATTATTATTAAAAACAACACACAAAGAACAATAAAATTTGCCCGGGACAGCAAATCAAAATCCTCCAAGGCTTTCATATAATATCTGCATATAAGGTAAACTGCAAAATGCTCGTACTCATAAATTCTGTCCCTGTGCTGATTAAAAAACTCTGCCATCTTCTTTTCTATTTCTTCACTGTTTTTGCAGACAGCCTTTATGTACTTTGTCCATTCATCATTTATCGGCTCTAAATCACCGAAAATTTCTATAAGGTTTTCTAGCTCGTATGCAGGCTCAACCACCATCTCCTGCATACTCACAAAGCGCTCTGCTGCCTCTGCCATTCCCTGTACATCTTCAGCCATCAGCCTTTCGTCTGCCGCCTGTGAGCACCCGAGAAAAAGTATCAGTCTTTCAAACAAAGAAAGCTTTCTGTTTTGGATAATATCAATGCTGATTTTTCTTATATATGTCAATACATCCGATAAATCATCTGTCAGAGTATAGTCAACATCAACCTTAAGCTTATCCTGTGAAGAAAACAGCATCCTTGCCCCCTCTTCGCAGCAAAGTCCAATTCCCATTTCCGTTCTGTCGTACAGCCAATTAAAAAATCTTGGGTGGTTTCTGCATATTTCCGGAATTTTATCTTCACCAAGCCTTGTAATGATTTGACACAAATTCTCTTCAGTGAGAAAAGGGCAACGCTCATTCTCTCCCAGTCGGAAACAACAAACCTCACCCGTTTCAATATTTGCTATTATTTTCTTCCCGAAATCATCATCAAGACTTTTATAAAACTTGTATGATTCCTCATCTACATCAATCTCCCAACCAATACAACAGTTGTCACTGCAAGCCGATGCAGTACATTTAAAATTCTTAAAGCAATCAGGAACTATATATGTCATTCCGCATCTCCTCTGTCATATTTACTCAATTGTCACAGAATAAATATTAAAGTAATTTTCCTTATTATGTATCAGTATCCAAGCTTTCCCTCTAAAGAATCATCATTTTCTATCCAATCAGACACAGGATAAACCTTATATTCTGTAGGAGTAACTCTTACAACAACATTTTCTATACCTGCATTGATTACCATTCTCTTGCACATAGAGCAACAACAAGCATTCTCCACAAGCTCCCCTGTTTTTACATCTCTTCCTGCAAGATAAAGGGTGCCCCCTATGGTATCACGTCTTGCGGCAGATATAATACAGTTAGCCTCCGCGTGAACACTTCTGCAAAGCTCGTATCTCTCGCCCCTTGGTATATTCAGCTTTTCTCTCATACAATAGCCAAGGTCAGAACAATTTTTTCTCCCCCTCGGCGCTCCTGTATATCCTGTAGAAACAATCTCGTCATTTTTTACTATTATTGCACCAAAATTTCTGCGAAGACAGGTTCCTCTCTCGGTTACTGTATCAGCAATATCAAGATAATAGTTATGCTTGTCAACTCTTTCCATAATTTTTCTCCTTTTTTCGTAATATAACATAATTATATATTATTCGCCATAATTTGGCAAGGCTTTTTTACAAAGCATCTCCTCTGTCAACTACCACTCTGTACCCCGCATTCTCTACGGTTTTCTTAAGCAGAGCAAGACTTTCTGCCCCTTCCTCCTCTGTGCATATTTTGCCGTTATAAAGCTCATACAGCTTTCTTGATTTCTTCGGGGATAAATTGGGCATAACAACATTCGCCCCAGCCTTAAGTCCCATTTCCCGGCCCTTTGGATGAATTGTCCCAAGGGCTGTGGTAGACGGAAGAAGTGACTTTGGAAACATTAACCGAAGTATGGAAACAAGGCGAAGAGTCCTCTCAAGGCTTCCTGATTCAAACTTTGAAAAAGGAGTGTCCTTGTGGACTATAAATGGGCCTATACCTATCATGTGAGGGGAAAGCTCCTGCAGAAACCTCAAATCCTCCACAAGATTTTCGGTTGTCTGATAAGGAGAGCCAACCATAAATCCGCTGCCTGTCTGGAAGCCTACCTCCTTTAAATCAAAAAGGCACTTTTTTCTTTCGGAGAGCTTCATCACCTTGGGATGAAGTCTACTGTAATGCCCATCGTTTGCAGTTTCGTGGCGAAGCAAATACCTGTCAGCCCCTGCTTTATACAGCTTTTCATAGCTGTCACGGCTTCTCTCCCCCAAAGAGAGGGTAACGGCACAATCAGGATAGTTTCCTTTTATTTCTTCGATGATTTTGCACATTACTTCATCTGTGAAATATGGGTCCTCTCCCCCCTGCATAACAAAGGTACGAAAACCAAGGTCATAGCCCTCTTTGCAGCACTCAAGAATTTCCTCTTCTGTCAGTCTGTATCTTAAAGCCTGCTTGTTGGAGCATCTTATACCACAGTAAAAGCAATCATTTTTGCAAATATTTGAGATTTCTATAAGGCCTCTTATATACACCTTATCCCCATAATTATCCCGTCTTACCTTGTCTGCACAAGAGTATAGATATTCATTTTCAGTGTTGTCTTCTATAAGCCTTGCCATTTCCTCGTCTGTTAAATTGCCCGTTATTTTCAGCTTATCAATCAGTTCTCTCATACATTCTCCTTTTTAAAGAAAAGGGCAAGTCTGACGACTTGCCCTTGATTTAGTTTTATTTGTTCTTGCGGAGGAAAACAGGTACATCAATTCCATCATCTTCAGTAAATCTGTTAAACATGCTTTGAGTGGGCTGTACCTTTTCAGCAGGACGAGCAGTTGCTGTTGCATTTGCGTCATCAGCCTTTGCTGCTGCTTTTCCGTTTGCAAATCTGCTTAAAAAGCTATCAAAGGAATTGTTGTCCTCATTACCGGTTGGGGCATTGCCCTTAAAGCCTGTAGCAATAACAGTAACCTGAATTTCATCTCCAAGGCTCTCATCAACAATTGCACCAATAATGATGTTTGCATCAGAATCCGCAGCCTCTTCAACAAGCTCTGCTGCTGTTTTAACTTCCAAAATACCAAGGTCGCTGCCACCGGTAACATTAAGAATAACACCCTTTGCACCCTCAATTGTGGTTTCAAGCAAGGGGCTATGTATAGCCTTCTTTGCAGCTTCTTCGGCACGGTTTTCACCTGTAGCACTGCCTATACCCATGTGAGCAAAGCCTGTGTCCTTCATAATTGTCTTAATATCAGCAAAGTCAAGACTTATAAGACCGGGACGGGAAATAAGATCGGAAATACCCTGTACGCCCTGTCTTAATATATCATCTGCCATACGGAAAGACTCCATAAGAGGAGTTCTGTTTTCTGCGATTTCAAGAAGCTTATCGTTAGGAATAACAACCAATGTGTCAACAGCGCCCATGAGGTTCATAATACCCTCGTCGCTGTTATGCTGACGAACTTTTCCCTCAAACCAGAAAGGCTTTGTAACGATACCAACTGTCAAAACTCCCATTTCCTTTGCAACCTCTGCAACAATAGGAGCCGCACCTGTACCTGTACCCCCGCCCATACCGGCAGTAACAAATACCATATCTGCGCCTTTGACAGCCTGGGCAATTTCCTCACGGCTCTCTTCTGCAGCCTTTTTTCCGATTTCAGGAACAGCACCTGCGCCAAGACCCTTTGTAATCTTTTCGCCTATCTGTATTTTCTGTGATGCAGCAGACAAAGCAAGGTCCTGCTTATCTGTGTTTACTGCTATAAATTCAACGCTCTTTACGCCTGCCTCAATCATTCTGTTTACGGCGTTGTTACCGCCGCCACCTACACCAATAACCTTAATTTGTGCAGGGTTAGTGTTTTCTGTGTCAAATTGGAACACTTTTTTTCCTCCTAACTGTGATACGCGTCGGCTTTCGGGCGCTTATATAATAGCTTGTCCCAAAACCGCTTTTAAATACATAGCGACTTTTATAATCGCTTATAATTTAGCCCTATCATAATTTTATATTATAACATATACTATTATATCATATATTTTTATTTTGTAAAGACACTTTTTCAAAGTTTTTAAAATAATATTACAAACATATTACAAAACTCTCTGTTCCTCTTCCGCCACATCAGCCGTATCTTCTCCCTCTGCTTCGGTTTCCTCTTCCGCAGCTGCATCTTCGGCTTCTTCGGTTTCTTCGGTCTCTTCTGTTTCTTCTGTTTCTTCGTCCTCTGTTTTGTAGACTCTGTCCTCTCTGTCCTCAACGGGTCTTACATATATGTCGTCCCCATGATAATCAAGGATTGCATTTTCAGAAGCAGATATTTTGGTATTTATAACCTCCGCAAGGAATTTAGCACGATAGTTTATATTTTTCATGCTGCCTATCTGAACCTCAAGTCGATTTTCTATTATAATTTTTATTTCAAATATATTTGTAACATCAATATAGGTTGTCCGATTCAAAAGTCCGGCTTCATCAAGAGCGTTGCAAATTTCCAATACTCCCGCAAGCCCTTCCTCATTGTTCCCTTTTGCCTTTGCATCCTCTTTGGCTCTTTCAATTTCTACTCCCTCAACAAGAGGTATTGGGAAAATATTTTTTTGCTCCTCCGAAACAGACTCTTCAGGGGCTTCGGTTTCTGTCACCTCTTGCTCATTTTGTTCTTCTTGCGCTTCTTGTTCCCCTTGTTCTTCTTGTTCGGTATTCTCGGCATTTGGTTTTTTAGGTGTATTTTGTCCGATTATGATTCCTACACGCTGGTCGGCTATCACCTCAAGCACAATACCGCCTTTGTCTATTGCCACACATTCAGAACCCTGTTTAACATAAGCGGCAGGGGTTCTTTCGGTTACAGATATGCAAATTTTGTTTGGAAAAACTCTGCGAATTTTCACTTCCTCTATCAAAGGATTTTCTTTGATGCTTCGTCCTGCTTTTCCTATGTTTGCAAGAAAAATATTTCCTCCTGTTTTTATTTGTGCTGCCGTTATAATATCCCCGGGGGCTGTGTTTACACAGCCCTCACAATAAACTTCCGTTATATTAAGAGAAGGCACCATCAAAACCCCTGCTGCTACAACTATAAGTGCAAGAACCGTAATTAAAATCCCAATTCTTAAAGACGACAAACTTTTATTGTCTGCCTTTTTGCGTGTTTTTCTTCTGCGTCCTTCCATTATGGCTTCTCCCCTTTTTTTATATTCTCGTTATATTCGCACCTATTTCTTTAAAGGCGGTTTCTATTTTTTCGTATCCTCTGTCTATAAATTCTGTTCCAGATACAACTGTTATTCCCTCTGCCGCAAGTCCTGCAACAACAAGGGCTGCTCCCCCTCTTAAATCCTTTGCCGCAACATTTGCGCCTTTTAGTTTGTCTACCCCTCGTATTTCTGCCACTGTTCCTTGAATTTTTGTGTCTGCTCCCATTTTCCCAAGCTCTTCTAAATAACAAAATCTGTTATCAAATATTGTTTCGCTTATTCTTGACACGCCCCTGCACCTGGTCAGCACTGCCCCCAGCATAGGCTGTGCATCTGTAGGAAAGCCCGGATAAGGAAGAGTTTTTATCATATTTATTCCATTCAGGTCCCCTTTGGACACCACTCTTATACCGCTTGCATCTGAACATATTCTGCAGCCAACCTCTCTCAAGGTTTGAACCACAAGCCTTATATGTTCTTCCTTTGCCTCTTTTATATAAACATCTCCGCTGCAAACTGCGGCAGCACAGGCAATCGTTGCCGCCACAACTCTGTCAGGCATAACAGTATACTCGCAGCCGTGGAGTTCTTTTACCCCTCTGATTGTGATTATATCCGTCCCTGCACCTTGGATATCTGCTCCCATTGCATTCAGGAAATTTTGCAAATCTACAATTTCGGGCTCTCTTGCGGCATTATATATCTGTACAACCTTGCCCGAGCCTGCACACATCATCATTATATTTTCCGTGGCACCTACACTTGGATAGAGTAAAACTATTTCGTCTTCCTTGACTTCCTTTAGTTCACAATAGATGCACTCTCCCACATCTTCAATTCTGGCGCCAAGTTCAGAGAGTGCTTTTATATGTATATCAATAGGTCTGTCACCTAATCTGCAGCCTCCGGGATGACATATCAGGGTTTCTCCTCTTTTTGCCAGAACCGCCCCCATAAACATAACCGATGACCGCATCTTTTGCATCAGCTCTTTTCGGATTATGCTTCCATCCATACAGGCAGAGCATACTCTTACAGTTTCTCCTCTTCTGCAAACCTTAATTCCAAAATCCTTTAAAATATCAATAGCCGCCCAGGTATCAGATATGTCCGGGCAATTATGTATTATACATTCCTCATCTGTCAGAATTGTTGCTGCCAAAATCGGCAAGGAAGCATTTTTACTTCCTTGAAGGCGTACCTCTCCCCATAGTGGATTTCCGCCGTTTATCACAAGCTCTCGCACACTTTTACCCTCCGTTTCACATAATAACAGTACAATAAATCATACTACTATTGTTATATGAAATTTTCGGATATGTGTGCATATCATCCAGCCAATCCCTTGATTTCCCTGCAGATAAGCTCCAGAGAATCCGGAACACCCATTTTAGCTGCCCCTCTCTTCATTTCTAAAAGCTTACCCGGGGTTTCGATAATTTCTGTTATTGCTTTATTCAAGGCTTCAACTGTAAATTCGTCCTCGGTTATAACCTTTGCTCCGCCACCATCTTCAACAGCCTTTGCATTGTGATACTGATGATTGTCGGTTACATAAGGGGATGGCACAAGCACAGACGGCTTTCCTATTGCAGTAAGCTCCGCAAGGGTGCTTGCCCCTGCTCTGGAAACAACAAGGTCTGCCCCATTCATCGCTATATCCATATCGTATATATATTCACTTATCGTAATATGAGGATATTTTTCTATATTAACTCCGTTTGCCAAAAATCGTTCTTTTACGGCATCCATTTGATTTAACTTCCCTGTACCCATAAGAATCTGGTACTTGCCCTCTTCCGCTACAGATGAAATCCAGTCTGTAACAACCTTATTAAAATCACGGGCACCTAAACTTCCCCCAAAAAATAAAATAAAGGGTCTGCTGTCAAGCCCAAGAGTACGCCTTGCAGCGAAATCATCTACCGCCATAATTGACGGTCTGATTGGATTTCCTGTCAGCACAAGCTTTTTTGCCTTGGGCAAATATTTACCCGCAGCCTCTACCCCCACGGCTACAACATCCGCGACACCTGACAAAATTTTTGTGGTGACTCCAGGAAAAGCATTTGATTCATGAATAAATGTGGGTATGCCCATTTTTGCTGCAGCATATACAACAGGTCCGCAAACATAGCCCCCTGTACCTACAACAACATCAGGCTTGAATTTTTTGATTATCTTCTTTGATGCAAGAACAGCCGTTGGAATTTCAAGAACAGTTTTAAGAGTTTCAAAGCTTATCTTCCTCTCAAAGCCGTGTATCTTTATGGTTTCAAGCCCATATCCCCCATGGGGAACAAGACTTTTTTCAAGCCCCTCTTCTGTTCCAACAAACAGCACTTCTGTATTCTCGTTATTTTTACAAATATAATTCGCTATTGCAAGTGCAGGATTTATATGTCCTGCTGTTCCGCCGCCTGCAAACAAGATTTTCAAAAAAATCCCTCCTATAAAGGCAATTTTGACTGCCTGGATACATTAAGCACGACTCCTATTTCCGCCATTGTTATAGTCAGTGCCGTTCCCCCATAGCTGAAAAACGGCAGAGGCATTCCCGTTACAGGAATTGATGCGGTAACTACCGCAATATTTATCAGTGCCTGAAGTGCAATTATAGCTATAATTCCTGTAACCAACAAGGTTCCGAACAAATCAGGTGCCTTTGCTGCAATTTTTATACCTCTTATTACAAGCCATATAAACAAGCCTATAAGTACAATTGCCCCGATTAAGCCCAGCTCTTCGCACAGTACGGAGAAGATAAAATCGTTATGAGGTTCGGGCAGGGACAAAAACTTCTGACGGCTTTTACCCAATCCTACTCCGAACACACCACCCGAGCCTATTGCATACAGGGATTGAACAATCTGCCATCCGCTCCCCTGTTTGTCTGCAAATGGGTCAGCAAAGGTCAATACTCTCTCTAATCTGTATGGGCTGAACAAAATTGCCACAACCAGAAAAATTGCCGCAACAACAGCCAACAAGCCAAAATGCTTCATTGGGGTTCCTGCCACAAACATAAGTATTACTGCAATCAGGCTTATCAGTATTATACATGAAAGATGTGGTTGCATATAAATCAATATAATATATATACCAAGAAGTCCTATATAGGGCAGAAATCCCTTTTGAAGACTTTTTAACTTTTTTTGCTCCGAGGGAAGTGACAGCTTATAGGAAAACAATACTATTATTGCTATCTTTGCAAGCTCTGACGGCTGAAAGCCAAACATCCATCTTGTTGCGCCGTTTCGGGTTTCTCCAAAGCCAATCAACAGAAGTATGAGAAGTGCAAGAGTCCCTGTATAAAGCAGAGATGCAAGCTTGCCGCCGTACAAATGATAATCGAATATAGAAAAGAAATACATGGCACCTCCGCCAAGAGCCGCCCATGCAAGCTGTCTTTTAATGTACCAGAAGCTATCCCCAAAATTCACATAGGCTCTTGAGCTTCCTGCACTGTACAGCATTATCATTCCATATATCATAATCATCAGCACAATTGCCAGAAAAGTATAATCAAACTTCCCCTTTACAAACATTGGACCGTTTAATATACCATATTTTCTTTTATTTCTTCGATAACTCCTGGGTTTTGCTTCTGCACCATATTGATTTCTGTTATCCATATAGAGAATCTCCTATCCAAAAAAGTACATCAGCACACAAAGCACTGCTGTTACTGCCGTAAATACAACAACAATTTTCTTTTCGCTCCATCCGCACATCTCAAAATGATGATGTATAGGACTCATTTTAAATATTCTTTTGCCTGTAAGCTTAAATGATGCCACCTGTAATATAACAGACAGGGCTTCTATAACATAAACAAGTCCTACTATCAACAAAGCAATGGGCTGTTCCATCAGTATTGCCATTCCGCAAACAGCTCCTCCAAGGAAGAGCGAGCCTGTGTCACCCATAAATACCTTTGCAGGATACTTGTTATATATTAAAAATCCCAAAAGTCCTCCAACCAGGATTGCCGCAAAAAGAGCCACCGCCGAGTTGGGAAAGCTGCCAAATTCCGCAAACAATGTAAAGAATGCAGCAACAATAATTGTTATACATGTCGCCAAGCCGTCAAGCCCATCCGTCAGGTTAACACTGTTTACTGTTGCAAGAATAACTATTGCCGCAAAGGGAATAAAGAATATGCCAAAATCCAATTCCGCCGATGTAAACGGAACCTTTACAATTGTGCTTATTCCCTCTCCGTATACAGCCCAGCATACAAAAGCAATTGCCGCAACTGTCTGCATCAGGAATTTTTGCTTTGCGGTAAGTCCGAGATTTCTTTTCTTTACCACCTTTATATAATCGTCAATAAAGCCAATCAATCCAAATACCGTGGAGATAACCACAAGCATAAGTATTTCTGCCCCTCCTGAAATATCTAATCCGAAGAGAACACCTATTGTATAGCATATTGCACACATTATGATTATGGCACCAATAAAAATTACTCCGCCCATAGTCGGGGTGCCCGACTTACCCGCATGCCATTTGGGTCCTTCTTCTCTTATCTCCTGTCCAAACTTAAGCCGTTTGAGCACAGGTATTAAGCCTAAACCCAAAACTGCTGCCAGCACAAACGCTCCTGCTAATCCTATCAATATCTGATACATACTCTCCACGGTCCTTCCTGTTTTTTATCTGTTCTCTATTTCTTTTCAAGAAATGAGGCTACTTCCTCAAGATGCATACTTCTTGATGCCTTTAAAAGAATTACATCCTTCTCTTCCAATATGTTGTATATCTGATTGCAAAGGCTTTGATTGTTCTCAAACCAATAAACACAGCTCTTATCCATTCCTGCGGCTATTGCACCATCAGCAATCAGTTTTGCTCTCTCACCCACAGTTATAAGACAATCCACCTTATATTTTGGTATAATTCCGCCTATCTCAAGATGAGCTTTCTCCGAGATACTTCCAAGCTCCATCATATCTCCAAGGCAGGCTACCTTTCTGCCTCCCTCTTCTTTAAGGGACAGTACCTCAAGTCCCGACCTCATAGAGGTTGGATTTGCATTGTAGCAATCCTTTATCAATATATATTTATCAAGTCTTACTGTAGCCTGACGCATTCCCACAGGAACAAATTCCCGTATTCCGCTTATTATGTCAAAAACCGGTATGTTATACATCATTCCCACAAGAGTTGATGCAAGAGCGTTGTATATATGGTGCAGTCCCGGCACGCCTATTACAACCTCATATTCCTTACCGTTGTCGCTTCTAAACGTAAACTCACTGCTCTCGGAGTAGGTCTTTACATTCTCTGCCACAATATCACATTTTAAATTTTCTCTGCCAAAATATACTTCCTCATATTCAAGCTGTCCGTTTACGCTCCAAAGCATATCGTTGTCACCATTCATAATTACAGTGCTTCCCTGGGGCATTCCCTCAAGAACTTCAAGCTTGGCTTTAAGTATTCCTTCCCGACTTCCCAGATTTTCAATATGAGCCTCTCCCACATTTGTTATAACTGCCAGGGTTGGTTTTGCCGCCTTTGTTATTCTTGACAGCTCTCCAAAATTGCTCATACCCATTTCTATTACAGCTATTTCGTGTTCCCTTGACAGCTTAAACAAGGTAAGAGGAACACCGATTTCATTATTGAGATTTCCCTCTGTGGACAAGGTTTTATATTTTTGCGACAGTACACAGGCAATCATTCCTCTTGTTGAGGTTTTTCCTACGCTCCCCGTTACAGCAACAACGGGAATGTTAAACTCTCTTCTGTATTCCCCTGCTAAATCAAGCAATGCCTGACCTGTATTTTCCACGATTATCACAGGAACATCCGAGGGAATACCATCTTCCCTGTCTACAATGCAACACAGAGCGCCTTTTTCGATAGCTGCTTTAATATATTGGTGTCCGTCTGAATTTTCACCATGAAGTGCTACAAATAAAGCGCCATCATTTATTGTTCTGGTATCTGTAGATACAGAATTTATTATTGAATCCTCAATTCCCTCACAATTTTTCATTACCCCCAATACCCCGCGGGCAACACGCTTTATACTGAATATTGCTTCCATAATTAAAGCATCCTCCTTTATATCAGCCCTCTATTCCAAGCAGCTTACGAACTATTTCACGCTCATCAAAGTTTATTGTTCTGTCACCTAAAATCTGATATGTTTCATGCCCTTTTCCTGCAAGGAGAACAATATCGTTTTCCCGGGCAAAATCAAGGGCATACTCTATTGCCTCAAATCTGTTTACAATGACCTTGTAATCACAGTTGCCCTCTTTTACGCCCTCTACAACCTGTTCTATAATTTTCTTCGGGTCCTCTGTCCTTGGATTATCACTTGTCACTACGCAATAATCAGAGAGAGCCGCCGCAATTTTCCCCATTTTTGGTCTTTTGGTAGCATCTCTGTCACCGCCGCAGCCAAATACTGTTATTATTCTGCCCTTGCAAAAACCGCGGATTGTTTTGATAACATTATACAAGCCATCGGGAGTGTGAGCATAATCAATTATAACATTGAATTTTCTTCCCGTTTCCACAAGCTCGATTCTGCCCTTTACTCCTCTTGCCTTTTTAAGTCCTGCAACAGCATCAGAAAGAGGAACTCCTATTGATATAAGGCAGCCAAGTGCCGTCAATGCATTATAAACAGAAAATCTGCCGGGAATTCCCAGCTCTACAAAGCTGCTCTCTCCCTTATATTCCACATCAAATGAAACGCCTTTTTCAGACAAAGCAACATTCCGGGCACGAAGGTCACATTCCTTTTCTATGCCATAAGTCAGCATATTCTCGCATTTTGATACCTTAAGAAGATAATCTCCGCCCTCATCATCTGCATTTACCACACCGGATTTTGAAATGGTGTAGAGAATTCCCTTTGCCTCAAGGTACTTCTCCATTGTTTCGTGGAAATCAAGATGGTCCTGGGTTATATTTGTAAAGGCTCCCACGTCAAAGGTACAGGCAGTAACTCTGTCAAGGGACAGAGAATGAGAGGAAACCTCCATAATTACATACTCTGCACCCTTTTCCTTCATTTGCGAGAACAACTGCATCAGCTCAAGAGAATCAGGGGTTGTGTGCTTTGACGGAATAACCTCTGCCCCAATCATATTTTGGTTTGTTCCGATAAGCCCAACCTTTTTACCCATTGACTCAAGCACCGACTTGACAATATAGGTAGTGGTGGTTTTGCCGTTTGTTCCTGTAATTCCTATAAGTTTAAAGCTCTTTTCGGGATGATCATAAAAATTTGCGGCAATTTTAGAGAGAGCCACCCTTGTATTTTTACATACAACACAAGTGATACCAAGCTCGCTTAAATCTCTTTCTGCGATTATTGCAATCGCTCCCTTTGACATAGCATCCGAGGCAAAGTTATGACCATCGGTTTTAAAGCCTGTTATACATACAAATACATTCCCGGGCTTAACCTCTGCCGAATTAAAGGCTACCCCCGAAATATTAAGGTTTTCGCTTCCTATAATCTGCTCTGTTTCCACACCTTGCAACAGCTCGGTAAGTTTCATCATTTAATCCTCCCTTGCAAAATTATCATTTATGTTAGTCTGCCACTCCGAGATATTTAAAATCTATTGTGACAACTGTACCCGATTCCACTATTGTTCCCGCTTCAGGGGATTGGGCAGAACAAGAGGCTTCCCCTGCTCCTGATACACCCTTTATTCTTACATTGAGTCCCACATCATTCAACTCCGCTACCGCAGCCGATGCACTCATACCAATTACCTTGGGGACAACAATAGTCTTCTCTGCCTCTGTTCCCTCCATGTATATAACAACAGAGGAATCTGCAGAAAGCTTTGTGTGAGCTTTTGGTATCTGGTCTACTACCTTTCCGCCATTTCCTTTTATTCTGATATAGAAACCTGCTTCACGCAGAATTTGTTCTGCTTCTATAGCGGTTTTGCCCGACAGGTCAGGAACCTCTACCTCTGCATATTCCTTCTCTGCATCACTATATTGAGGCTCAACCCCTAAATACTGCAGGGTTTCTTCTAAAATATTTTTTACAACAGGGGCTGCAATTGTACCGCCATAGTATGGCATTCCAACCTCGGGCTGGTCAAGAATAACAAGACACGCAACCCTTGGGTCGTCAGCGGGAGCAAATGCTATAAATGATGCTACATACTTTTGATTTCCTCTGGGGTACTTCTCGGAGGTACCTGTTTTACCTGCAATTCTGTAGCCTGCAAGATATGCATTTTTACCACCGCCCTTTGATACAACAGATTCCAGAATAGAACACATTGTATCACTGGTTTCTTCCGAAATTACCTGACGAACAACCTCGGGCTGATTTTTTTCTACTACTATATTATCGGAATTCACTATCTCCCGAACAAGATGAGGCTTATACAAATTTCCTCCGTTTGCAATTGCACTTACAGCCGTAATCATCTGAAGAGGTGTTACAGTAATTGACTGACCAAAGGAAGACGTTGCCAGGTCAACCTCTGAAAAATTGCTCTCGGTAAAGCCAACACCTGCGGTTTCGCCCGGAAGTTCTATTCCTGTTTCCTCAAAAAACCCAAAACCCTTTGCACCCTTTAAAAATGCTAATTTGCCGATTTTTTGTCCAATCTGAATGAATGCAGGGTTACAGGAATTCTGTACCGCCTCCGGAAAGGTTTGGGAGCCATGCCCCTCTCTGTGGGCACAGTGTATTTTTTCAGTTAAAACCTGAATTGAGCCTCCGCAGCTGAAGACATCCTCTAAAGTGCAGGCTCCTGTTTCTATTGCCATTGCCGCCACAACAGCTTTGAATGTAGACCCCGGCTCGTAGGAATCTACTACTGCTTTATTTCTGCGGACTGTCTGTATTATCTCATTAAATCGTCCAATATATTCCGTTCCCTCAAGCTCCTTGAGCTCATTCTTTATATCGGGATATTTCTCCTCAATGGGAGCTGTTATTTCAAAAGGTGCATTAAGGTCGTAATCAGGCTTTGTGGACATTGCCAGAATTTCAGCCGTGTTTACGTCCATAACTATTGCCGCAGCGCCCTCTTCAAGTCTGTTTGCAACCCTTGCGTTTTCAAGATGCTTTTCCACATAGCTTTGAATTACTTCATCTATGGTCAAAACTACGCTGTAGCCATCCTGGGCTTCTATATATCTCTCGTAGCTGGTCCCTGACTCAATTCCCGCAGTATCCCTTGTGGTAACAACCTTTCCCGGAATGCCGCTGAGGCTCTCGTCATATATACTTTCTATTCCTTCAAGTCCTTGATTATCTTCCCCTACAAATCCGATTATATGGGAAGCAAGATTGTTATAAGGATAGTATCTCTTTACGTCTTCAACAAAATTTATACCCGAGAGCTTATTTACCTCTATATATTCCCGAAGTCGGTCCGCCTCTTCCTTTTCCACCTTTTTCTTAAGATACTCAAATCCGCTGTTTGTCTTTTTGATTTTTGCTTCTACATCCTCACTTTTTATGGCAAGAATTTCAGCTATATCCTCTGCGACACCTGTAACAGCTCTGTTATTTTTCTCTATGGACTTGCGGAGGTTTTCAGGGGTAATACTTATGGTTTCAACGGAAACATTGCTTGCAAGAACCTTATAATTTCGGTCATATATCTTACCTCTTTTGGCACTTACCGTATTGTCACTGGTCTGCTGCTCCAGAGCCGCCCGTGAGAGATAGTCCCCCTTGACAATCTGATGCCATGCGGTTCTTAAAATCAGAATTGAAAATAACGCTACTGCAACTACAGACACTATGGCTATTCTCTTTCTCTGAACGGGTCTGATTCCGCTGTAGAAATTTTCCGTAGCCCTTTTTCTTTTTTCATCTGCCATTATGCCACCTCTTCACTTTTTCCTCAATTCAAATGTGCCGCCCGAATTTACAAGGACGGACGGCACCTGCTATCATACACTATTATATTCACTGTCTTCTCGTTTTAAAACCTATCTTGAATATGAGCGATAAATCTTAAAGGCGTTTATCAAAGCCCCCGGAGTCCCCGTAATACCTGTAGAGGTATCGTCTGCAGTCTTACCTGTGGCAAAGCCCGAATCCTCCATCTTCATATCTATATAGAAAATCTGGTTTGCTTCCGGTTTCATCATTCCAAGCTCTTTTCCCGCAATCTTTTCCACTTCGCCCATTTCAAAATATCTGTCAATCTTTGCCTGCATAACCTGATTATCAGATAATATGCCCTCGTATTGCTTTTCAAGTGCATCTATCTCCTGGTTGCTCTCTAAAATTACCGAGTATCTGTATATAACAGTAAAGCAAAGTGCCATTAGGATTATTCCGAGGAAAAGTATTTTTCCAAGCTTCAAATTGGTTTTTGGGCGAGCCTTAACCTCTGTTTTTTGTTGTCTGTCAGGGACAATCGTTCTCTTCGGCATTGTCCTTGTGGGATAAGTTGTGGGGAAATCGTATGCTGTACTTGTGTTTACATACTGCCGTCTTTCGTTGTATAGTTTACTGTCATATAAATCTCTTGATATGTATGTGTTGGTGTTTTCTCTGTATCTGGTTGTAGCCGGCATCACAACTCATCCTTTCTTAATAATATCTATATCAAATGCTTTCGCATTATAATTTCTCTGCAACTCTCAATTTCGCACTATGGGAGCGGAAGTTATCCTTAAGCTCCTTATCTCCTGCAATTATTGGCTTTCTGTTTACAAGCTTAACAACAGGCTTCTTTCCGCATACACAAACAGGAAAATCCTTTGGACATTCGCAACCGCTTGCAAGCTCTGCAAATGTATTTTTTACAATCCTGTCTTCAAGGGAATGAAAGGTTATTACCGCAAGTCTGCCTCCCGATTTAAGAGCGCCTGCGAAATTCTTAATCGCCTTATCTAACCCGTCAAGCTCTCCGTTTACTTCGATTCTTATTGCCTGAAAGGTTCTCTTGGAGGGATGCTTGTCCCCATACCTTGCGGCAGGCGGAAAAGCATTTTTTATTATTTCAGACAGCTCTGTTGTTGTTTCAACAGGCTTCTTCTCACGATATTGACATATATCACGGGCTATTCTTCTTGCAAATTTTTCTTCTCCGTAGTTGAAAATTATATCCGCAAGCCGTTTTTCCTCATAGGTGTTTACCACGGTATAAGCATCAAGGGCAGCACTTTTATCCATTCTCATATCCAGTGCGCCGCACATATTATAGCTAAAGCCCCTCTCTGCCACATCCAGTTGAGGAGATGACACCCCAAGGTCAAGTATTGCCCCGTCTATTTCAGCAATTCCCAAATCATTCAGTACATCTTTAATGTTAAAAAAATTGTTGTGGCAAATATGCTTTTTGCATTCATATTTCTCAAGGCGTTTTGTGGCTGCTGCAATGGCAGTTTCGTCACGGTCAATTCCAATCAGGACACCGTCCCCCTCCAACTCTTCGCATATAAGAGAAGAATGACCTCCGCCCCCGAGAGTTCCGTCAGCATATACACCATGAGGTTTTATGTTAAGCATTTCAATACTCTCGTTTAAAAGTACAGATATATGATTGAATTCCATACAATCCCTCCGAGGCAACATTTAGAATCCGATTTGCTTCAAAAGGTCAGGAACTCTGTTCATATCAATCTTTTCGCTTTCATACCTATTCCAGCTGTTTCTGTTCCAGATTTCCACCCTGTTATGTCCGCCCATAACAACAATTTCCTTTTTAAGCTCTGCCATATCTCTTACCTTTGGCGGAATTACAACTCTGCCCTGACTGTCAATGTCACATTCGGCAGAACAGCTTTGAATATATCTCATAACCATAGACCTGTCATCTACGGACAAGGACTTTACTCTTTCCATATACGCTTCCCATTCGTCCATGGGATAAAGGCATACACAGTTCTCGTCCCCGATTGAAGCCACAAAGGTTTCCCCAAGAAAGGCGCGAAATCTTACAGGCACGCTTACTCTGCCTTTTACATCAATATTTTGTTCATACAAACCTGTGAGCATTTCTCCGCCCCCTTTCTTAATATATAAGATACATTTTGTTCCACCTTGTTTGTAAACAAAAGTTTTCGCTCCACTTTGATACATTTCGCTCCACTTTGTTCCACTTGTTACTATTCTAATCCATTTATAAAAAAAACGCAAGTGTTTTTTTTAAGTTTTTTAAAATTTTTTTAAATTTTTCTTATTTTTTAAATATTTTTGGTAAATTTTGTAAATATTGCTTGATTTTGGGGATTTTTAACCTATTTCCCGATTGACAAAACAGCCTTGTTGGATTATGATATTTAATGGTAAAGTATGAAATACTATAAACAAAACTACAAAACCGAGGTATAACTATGGAAAGACATATTGATGCAGATAAAATAGAACTTGTTATAAATCTTTTCGGAAGCTTTGACGAAAATGTAAAGCTTATTGAAAAGGAGCTTGATGTTGCCATAATCAATCGTGGCTCCGATATTAAAATCGGAGGCGAACCCGAAAATGTGGACCGGGCAATTTCTGCCGTAAACGCCCTTTTGTCTATGGCAAGCAGGGGAGAGCAGATCGGGGAACAGGAAGTTCGCTATGTTATGTCGCAAATAGAGAGCGGAAACGAAGAACAGCTTGAGGAGTTGGGCAAGGATGTAATTTGTATCAGCTCCCGGGGGGTTCCCATTAAGGCAAAAACTCTCGGGCAGAAAACCTACCTTAAAACAATAAAGGAAAACGCCATTGTTTTTGGCATAGGCCCTGCAGGTACAGGTAAGACATATCTTGCTGTTGCCGCCGCAGTAAACGCCTTTAAAAACAAGGAGGTTGACCGTATCATTCTTACAAGACCCGCCATAGAAGCAGGGGAAAGTCTTGGCTTTCTCCCGGGGGATATGCAGGACAAGGTTGACCCCTACCTCCGCCCCCTCTACGATGCTTTAGGCGAGATGCTGGGCTATGAAACCTTTCACAAAAATCTGGAAAGGGGCATAATTGAAGTTGCTCCTTTGGCTTATATGAGAGGCCGTACCCTTGACAATGCTTTTATTATTCTTGACGAGGCGCAAAACACCACTGCAGAGCAAATGAAGATGTTTTTAACCCGTATGGGCTTTTCCTCAAGAATTGTGGTAACGGGAGATGTCACCCAGATTGACCTTCCCCGTGACAAAAAATCCGGGCTTCGGGATGCGGAAATAGTCCTTAAAAATGTTGAAGGAATATCCTTTGTCTATCTTGACGAAAGAGATGTTGTCCGTCATCCCCTGGTACAGCGGATTGTAAAAGCTTATGAGAGAAAAACATTAGAACGGGAAAAAGCAAAAAAGTCAAATTATAAATAAGGAAAAAATTATGAAGATATGTTTTTTAAACCAACAGGATAAATATAAGATAAACAAGGAAATAAAGGACCTGATTAAAAAATGCTCCCTCTCTGCCCTTAAATATATGGGCTTTCGTACAGACGTGGAAATCAGTGTTGTACTGACGGACAATGAGAACATTCGGGTTCTTAACAATATGCACAGAAACATAGACAGGGCAACAGATGTTTTATCCTTTCCCATGTTTGAATATGATGAAAACGGAGAAATAATCGAAGATTATGCAGAGTTTAACGAAATGGGCGACCTGTGTCTGGGAGATATTGTTATTTCTCTTGAGCGTGCCGAAAGCCAGGCTTTGGAATACGGTCACTCCTTTCAGCGGGAAGTGGGGTTTCTTACGGTACATTCTATGTTGCATCTTTTGGGCTATGACCATATAACCCCTGAAGATGAAGAGGAAATGTTCGGCTATCAAAAAGAGATACTTGACGAAATAGGATTGGTGAGGTAGTTATGAAATCAGGATTTATTGCTATAACAGGAAGACCAAATGCAGGTAAATCGACTCTGCTTAATCATATTATAGGGGAAAAGGTTGCCATTGTTTCCCCCAAGCCGCAAACCACAAGAACAAAAATATTAGGAGTCAAATCAGGTGAGGATTATCAGCTTGTTCTGATTGACACACCGGGCATACACAAGCCCCAGAACAAGCTTGGCAAAAGAATGGAAAAATACATCTATACCGCTACACAGGATATAGATGCTTTGCTTTATGTGATAGACTGCAATATAAAGGACAACGAGCTTGAACTTGAAAAAGAGGCTCTGTCGGGGCTCAAGGCTGCAGATATTCCCGTTGTTTTGGGCGTAAATAAAATCGACACTGTCCCAAAGCTTCAGCTTCTTCCCATTCTCGATAAACTCAAGGGGCTTTATGATTTCTCGGACATTGTGCCGATTTCTGCACAAAAGGGAGAAAACCTTGAGGAGCTTTTTGAAAAGCTTAAAGACCTTTTGCCCGATGGACCCAAATTTTTTCCTGATGACACCATTACCGACCAGCCCGAAAGGCAGATTGCAGCTGAATATATCAGAGAAAAGGCTCTTCGTCTTCTCAACAAGGAAATTCCTCATGGTATAGCTGTAGAAATTGAAAAAATGACAAAAAAAAATAACGGTACCTATGAAATTCTTGCGGCAATTTATTGTGAAAAGCAAAGTCACAAGGGCATTATAATTGGCAAAGGCGGGGCGAAGCTTAAGCATATCGGCAGCCTTGCGAGGGTGGATATCGAAAGATTTCTCGACGCAAAGGTCTATCTGGAGCTTTGGGTACGGGTTAAAGACGACTGGCGTAACAGAGAAAACTTTATAACCGATATCGGTTTTGAATAGGCACCATATATTAACAGTATATAAACTTCTCCGTATCATATAATAAAGTCAATAAATTTTATGATGCGGAGGTTTTTGAAAATGTATCCTAATGAAGATTTAACAACAGAAAATTCAGCATGGAAAAGCTTTGAAGAAACAGGCAGTGTACTCTCATATCTTCGTTACAAGGGCATAGACCCCGAGGATTCAGAAGAAACAGCCTCAAAAAATATCAGGGACGGTGAACCTATTGGCTATTGTTGATGCAGAGGGCATAGTAACAAAAGAAACTAAATATGGTGACACCTCCAGAATTCTCACTGTAATCACAAAGGAGCTGGGGAAAATTTCTGTCCTTGCAAGCAATGTCCGCAAGGGTAAATCGGGGTTGCTTTCAGCAACCTCTCTTTTCAGCCACAGCAAGCTTACTCTCTTTAAAAACAGTTCCTCGGCACTATATAAACTCAATGAAGGGGAGCTTGTAACTTCCTTTTCCGCACTTCGTGAATCCCTTGAGAAAATGGCTTTTGCCTCCTACTTTTGCGATATAGCCAATTATGTTGTACAGGAGGCTTCTCCTGATATAGCACAGACGGAGCTTTTGCTTCGGTCCCTCTATATGCTTTGCAGGGATGATGCAAATTACGAAAAAATAAAAGCTGTTTATGAATTTCGCACCCTTGCTCTCGGCGGACTTATGCCTGACATAAGCCTTTGCGGAGGCTGCGGTGCTTCTGCCGATTTAAAATATTTCAGTCCTCTCAGTGGCGGGGTATATTGCGAAAAATGTCACAATCCTCACCCTGATTCCGCTATGATAAACGACAGCTTGCTTGCGGCTCTCTCTTACATAATTGTAGCCCAGGACAAAAAGATTTTTTCTTTTAATATGTCAGATACATCTATAAAATATTTAAGTCAGCTTGGGGAGAGAAGCATAGAAATACTCCTTGATAAAAAATTTAAAACTCTTGACTATTTAAGAAAGGTAACTGCACTGTCATAGAACATAAGCAGTATATTAAAAATGGAAAATAAAATTCGTGAATTCTTAATAAATAACGGCGCCGCACAGGTTGGTTTTTGCAAAGCAGGGGAAAATCCCTTTTCCCTCCCTTATGCAATTTCCTTTACCGTTCCTCTGTCAGACGCCATAGTTGACAGCATTGATACTGCACCGACTCATACATACTTTCATCACTACAGAAGTGTAAATACCCTGATAGACAACATATCCCTCCGTTGCGGAATACTTCTCGCAAGGGAGGGATACAGATATGCTCCGATTCCTGCTTCCCAGTCTGTAAACGGTATGCAGGGAATTTATTCCCATAAGCGGGCCGCCACAGAGGCAGGATTGGGTTCAATTGGAAAAAGCAGTCTTTTTATTTCAAATGAGTTCGGTCCACGGGTCCGTCTTGGCACAATTTTGACCGATTGTCAATTTCCTGTGCCTGAATTTACTCCCCCTGATGTTTGCAAGAACTGTAATCTTTGCACAGAGAGCTGTCCCGCTATGGCAATTACAGGCAACAAGTGGGAGCCGGGCTCCCCTCTTGAAAATATAGTCGATGCAAAGGCATGCAGCGATTATATGAAACGCGCCTTTCAGCATATAGGGAGAGGTGTTGTTTGCGGAATCTGTATGAGGGTTTGCCCTCATGGACAAAACAAACACATCTAAAATTTTTTAATATTGAGCATTCTTGCGAACACTAATTTTCCCATATATGTAACAATCAACGCTGCTATACTGAATATAAATATAGAAACATAATATACAGTCCAGCCGAAGTTATCCATCACCATTCCCGACAGGGTAGGAGCTACCGCTGCCGCAATAGATGCAAAAGCGTTGCCTATAAGGGACAGTCTTGCCGGCTCTATTATTTTTCCAAGTCTGAATGTGGTATATGTGCCGAAAAGGGAGCTTATGGGCCTTACGCATACTACAAACACTACAGATAAAATAAGGGCAAAAATCATATTTGCTCTGTACGTGAAGCACAAAATTCCTACCACAACTGCAGCAATTGCTATCATAATAAGACTTACCTTAAACTGCTCCTTACCATGGCTGCACAGATTTACAATCAAAATCGAGCCTACCACCATTCCAAGAGGTACAAACAGAGTTATCAAAATAGAAACAGATGATGGCAAGCCATAAACCTCTGTCAACAGGTTTGGCACCCAATTTGACAACAGGTATTGGTTACAGGTAACAAAAAACATTATTGCCGCAACAACTATCATTACAATTCCTGCTTTTTTGCTTGCTTTGTTATTCTTTTCTTCGCTGTCTTCCCTTTGGGGTCTCTCGACTTTTCGCTCTCCCACCTTTTTCTTGGCATTGCTCTCTCCTTTTACAAAAACAACCAGCATCAGGAGCTGTACAATAGCAAAAAACATAAAGGTATCCTGCCATTTAGTCACAGCCACAAATGCCGAGGATATTGCATACGCCATAATGTTTCCCACAGCAAAGCCTACATTCATTACATTAGATGCATAGGCTTCAAGCTCTCCCGGAAGGTATTTGCCCAAAAAATGCATACATCCTCCGAAAATACCGCTTTGAAAAACTCCGTTTAAGGCAAGTATCAGCCAAAGCTGCCACAGCCTGTTTGCAACAACAATAAGTCCAAAGGATATGGAGGAGCAAATTATGCTTCCCACAATAAAATGACGCATATTTATTCTTCCTACAAATTTTGAAAGGACAAGCTGTGCAACACCATATACAATATAGTATATGGTAAGTCCTATTCCGACTTCCGTTTTTCCCGTTGAAAATTCCTTTGCAATTTCTACCATCTGGGCGCTATATGTAATCTTTACTGCAACTGTTATTATATAGAGTAAAAACATTGAATATATCAATCTCATATAGACTTTTTTGTTTGGTATTTCAAGCCCTCTATGCATTTTCTTTCGCCTCTTTTCAATTGTTAAGCAAGCCGTCTGCTTTTAAATAATTTTCATAGCATTTTGTATAATCCACACCTGTAGGGGTATAAACCTTATTTGTGGATATTTTTTTTGCAGCGTCTTCCACAGACTCAAAAATTCCAACTCCTACACCTGCGAGAATTGCACCGCCAAGACATGCTGTTTCATCATTTTTCAAGGTTACAAGGCGCTTCCCCGTCATATCCGATTTTATCTGACACCAGAGAGGGCTTTTTGCACCGCCGCCCATTGCGCGGATTTCTTCTGCATCTATTTTTAAATAATCAAGGCTTTCTTTTAATATACAGGTTATACCCTCCATTATGCTTCTTGCAAAATGCCCGATTGTATGCTCGGGAGTAATCCCTGTAAAGCTGCCCCTTGCGTTTGGGTTATACTTGGGCATTGTAGAGCCGCAAAGGTATGGCAAAAAGGTCAGCCCGTCACTGCCGGCAGAAATCTTTTCTGCAAGGTCATCCAATTCTCTGAATGACCCACTTTGGTAAAATGTATCCTTAAACCATTTAAGGGCCATTCCTGCAGTTGCCGACCAAGATAACAGACAATACTTGCCGTCATAGTTATAATGGCAAGGCACAATACTGCTTGGGTCATATTTTGGAATGTCATCACAGGGCATAAACACAACCATTGTTGTTCCAGTCATTACGCTTATAAGTCCTGACTTTATAACTCCTGCACCAATCGCCCCTGACACTTGGTCCATAGCTCCTGTTACAACCTTTATTCCTTTATATTCGCCCACAAATTCTCCGCTTTCTTTAAGGTCGGGAAGCATATCCTCCCCTACACCTATAAAGTCAAGCATCTCATTCCACCATTTTCCATTATTGATGTCAAAATATATTGTAGATGACTGAAGAGTCTTTTCTGTAATAAACTTTCCTGTCATTTTATAGAGCAAATAGTCCTCAAGCAAGAATATCTTTTTTGTTTTTGCCCAAACCTGGGGTTCGTTGCGCTTTACCCACAAAAGCTTGCAGGCAGGCCAGGTTGCGGTAATTTCGGGTTGTCCCGTTATCTCGTACACCCGCTTTCTGCCAAAATGCTCTTCTATAAGTGCCGCCTCCGCTGTTGCCCGATTATCAAGCCACACTATTGCCGAACGCACAGGCTCTCCCTCTTCATCTGTAAGGATAAGGGTTTCGCATTGAGTATCTATAGCCAGAGCATCAACAGGAATATCAAGCTTGTCAATCTCTTCTTTTACCATATCCCAATATTTTTCAGCTTCAAACTCCACTATATCCCCATGAGCATCTACCTTATAATCAACGCATGAGGAGCAAAGCTGGGTCAACTCCCTGTCAAAAACCGCAGTTTTTATCGAGGTTGTACCCACGTCAATTCCCATGATGTTTTTTGTCATATTTACCACTTTCCTTTACTACAAATCCTTAATGGACAACGTATAAAATATACCACAGTATCAAGGCTTTGTCAATACAGCCCTATTAAAATTTGACTTATTTAAAAGGGTATGATATAGTATAGTAAAACATTGAAACGGAGATTATCATTATGTCTTTTTTAACCGTAACAGAGCGACGTAATAAAATAATAGAAATCCTTAACGAATGCGGCAGAGTAAATGTAAATGATTTAAGCACAAGATTTGAAGTATCGGGGGTTGTTATCCGCACCGACCTTTCAGAGCTTGAACGGCAAGGGCTTCTTACAAGAGTTCACGGCGGCGCAATCACAAGCTATAAATCATATTATGATATGAGTCTTGTTCAGCGTTCAAACACCAACGCCTTTGAGAAAAAGAGTATCGCAAAAGAAATCAATAAAATGATTAACGATAACGATACTCTTATGATGAACGCAGGCACAACTCCCTTGTTTGTAATGCGTGAAATCAGCGACAAAAAAGTTACCATAGTCACAAACTCCATTGCTCTTGCAGTAGAGGGGGCAAAAAATCCAAACTTCAAAATCTTGCTCATTGGCGGTGATGTGGACAGCTCTTATCAGTTCACCTACGGCACTTCTGCCCTGCGGGAGCTGGAGCGCTACACAGCCGATACTCTTATTCTCTCTGTTGACGGAATTGATGCCGAGCGTGGGTTTACCACTTTTTATCACCACGAAGCAGAGCTTTGCAAGAGTATGATTAAAAACTCCAAGCGTACCATTGTTGCCGCAGACTATAACAAAATTGACAGGGTCGCCTTTGCAGAGGTTGAAGCTATTTCTTCTGTTGACACCATTGTTACCAACGAAAAGAATATTACAAAGGCTACCGTCAAAAAGCTCCGTGCCCTTGGGGTCGAGGTACTCACAGTAGAATAAAAAGCGAGCCATATGAGGTGTGCTCTTAAGGACAGTAAAAGGCTCTCGCAAATTTGCGAGAGCCTTTAATCTTTGTAAAAACAATCCTTTTCCCATCTTATAACATTTGTATCTATATATTCCCATATTTTTTGATAATCTTTTTCGCCACGTATAATGTGGTCATGGTATGAACGTTGCCAAATATTTTCGTTATATTCCTTATTGCAAAAGCGTTTAAAAGTAGAAACAAATTGTGCAATTAACGAATTTGTAGGGTTCGGCGTCCTCGACGAACCGTTTGGATTGTTTGCTTCTGATATTTGAATCAATAAATGAATATGATTTGGCATTATGACATATTTATCAATCTTCATATTATCGCAAAAGTTACTCATACTTTGTAAATGTTTATTTGCAATCTTTTCATAATTTGTTAATATGTTTTTCGGGACGTCGAGGACGCCGTCCCCTACAATTATTTCGGATAACAATCTTTTTCTTCCTTTTACACAGATCGTAATAAAATATTCTCCCGGTGCCCCATAATCATATCCTTTTAATCTTGTCGGTTTTCGTTTTGGCAATTCCATATTCTATATCCTATTTGATTTCTTGTTCCAAATTATCAAAATCTTCTGTTGAAAAGAATTTTCCTAACGTTATTTCTAATCCATCACAAAACTTTTTGATTGTTCTTATAGAAACATCTCTGCGTGATTTATCCATCATACTATATGCAGTTGATGGTGTTACACCTGATATATTTGCAAGTTCATTTATCCGCATATTTCTTTCAGAACAGAGCTCATTAAATCTTTTTACTACTACATCTTTAACATCCATTTTAAAACACCTCATAAGGATATTTTAAAATAATTTACATTTTTGCGTATACGCACTTGCGTAAAATATAAATATATGTTATACTATCTTGTGAATAATATTCATAAAAAAATCTTTGGAGGTAAAAAAATGAAAAAAAGATTACAAGGATTAATTGCAGGTGTACTGATTGGTGCAATGCTAACTAGTGGGATAGTATTTGCAAAACAAGCATCAGAAACAATTAATGTTATTTATGATAACATTAAAATTTTAATTGATGGAAAAGAATATCAGCCGACAGATGCAAATGGCGATGTGGTTGAACCGTTCATTTATAACGGAACTACATATCTTCCTGTAAGAGCAATTGCAAATGCATTTGACAAAGAAGTTGACTGGGAAGCTCAAACAAGTACAGTAACATTAGGTAGCAAAAATTATGATTGGCTTGACCAAATGGGATATGTTAATTATGAAACTACAGGAACTGCAAATAGTTTTAGTGCCATTCCAAATAGTACTAAAACATCAGATGGAAAGGTTCAAAATCGAGGGATACAATTTTATTTGAATGATCATGATGCATCAAGAGAAACTGAAGATGGTTCTTCTGAGTGTTATCAAAGTATTTCATATCTATTAAATAATAACTATAAAGATTTTGTAGGTTCATTTTCTTATATAAATAATTCAAATCGTTCTATGCCATCTAAAATTATAATTTATGGTGATGGAAAAGTTATTTACAATTCTCCAAACCTATCATATGGAATGCAAACTACAAATTTTAATATTAATGTTGAAAATATTAAACTTATTGAAATTAAAGTACAATACATAAACAGTAAGTCATCATATGGTATGTGGGACAGCGAATATCTTTCCTATCCTTGCATTGCCGATGCTCGATTATCTAAAAAATAATTGTCCGGTACGGTAACAAGCAGGGAAGATGTATTACATTTTCCAAATATTTAGGATATCCTAAAACCTTAAATGGGACGATGTGGACATCGTCCCCTACGACAAAAGGCAGAAACGATCAATTTCGTTTCTGCCTTTTAAAATTACTGTCCTTTGGAGTATACACCCCTTATGGCTCGCTTTTATTTTATCTTTGTACTCTTGCGCCTTTTCCGCCGATAATGTTTTCAACCTCTTTAAGACTTGCCATTGAGGTATCACCGGGAGTTGTCATTGCAAGGGCACCATGGGCAATACCATAGTTAAGAGCCTCGCTTGCTTCCTTGCCCGAGAGCAATCCGTAAATAAGACCCGACGCAAAGCTGTCACCACCGCCGACACGGTCAAGAATTTCAAGACCGGGAAGCTCAATTCCCTTATGAATCTGTCCATCTGCCCAGCAGATAGCACTCCAGTCATTGATGGTTGCAGTCTTAACTGTTCGAAGAGTTGTTGCAACAACCTTGAAGTTAGGATATGCCTTTGTAGCAGCTTCAATCATCTTAAAGTAACCGTCAACGTTAAGCTCCTTAAGGTCGCCGTCGTTGCCCTCTACCTCAAGACCAAGGCAAGCAGTAAAGTCCTCTTCGTTGCCTATCATAACATCTATATATTTTGCAATTTCCTTATTAACCTTTTGAGCCATTTCGATACCGCCGATACCGCTCCAAAGACTTGGGCGATAATTAAGGTCATAGGATACAACTGTACCATACTTTTTAGCAGCCTTTACAGCCTCAATTACAACCTGGGCTGTGCTCTCACTGAGTGCAGCAAAAATTCCCCCTGTGTGAAGCCAGCGAACACCAAGTGTACCAAAAATGTAATCCCAGTCAATGTCCCCGGGCTTGAGCTGTGAAATAGCAGTATTTCCTCTGTCGGACACACCTACCGCACCTCTGATACCATAGCCGCGCTCGGTAAAGTTGATGCCGTTACGAACATTTCTGCCTATACCATCATACTTCATCCACTTAATCAGGGATGTGTCAACACCCCCCTGGAATATAAAGTCCTCTATCAATCTGCCAACCTCGTTATCTGCAAAAGCAGTAACAACAGCAGTCTTGAAACCAAAGCAACGACGAAGTCCGCGGGCAACATTATATTCGCCGCCGCCTTCCCACGCCTTAAAGGAGCGAGCAGTCTTAATTCTGCCCTCACCCGGATCAAGACGAAGCATAATCTCACCAAGAGATATTTCATCAAACATACATTCTTCTTTTGGTCTTAAATTCAAATTCATTTTCTTACCCCCTGATTTCTTTTAAAAGTGCAACAGCCTCTGCTGTAAGACTTTCTATTTCGTCAAACTTACCCTCTGAAACCTTGTCGGAGGGAACCATCCAGCTTCCGCCGCAAGCAAACACAGCCTTGCAGTTCAGGTAATCTGCAACATTTTTTACATTTACCCCGCCGGTTGGCATAAACTTAATCTTGGTGTAAGGTGCAGCCATTGCCTTTATCATCTTAACACCGCCTGCAGCTTCTGCAGGGAAGAACTTGAGATAAGAAAGTCCCAAGCTCATAGCAGCCTCTACCTCGGTTGGAGTGCAAACACCGGGAATAATAGGATAACCTTTATCTATACAGTGCTTAACAACTGCAGGGTTAAGTCCGGGGCTTACTATAAATGCAGCGCCTGCAGCCATAGCAGCGTCTGCCTGTTTTGGGGTGAGAACTGTTCCTGCGGCAATAAGCATATCGGGGAATTCTTTAGCGATACGCTTAATAGATTCCTCTGCCGCATCTGTGCGGAAAGTAACCTCTGCACAATTTATACCACCATTCTTAAGTGCTTTTGCAAGAGGAACTGCATCCTTTGCATCGTTTAATACTACAACAGGTACTATTCCTGTTTCAGAAATTTTATTGATTAAATTTTCCATAAGGGTCATCTCCTTTAAATTTACATAGATATTGACATTATAACATATATTTCCTGTAATTTATATTGCAAATCTTGTCATTTTCTTGTCTGTTTTTGATTATTTTTTCAATTTTGAACTATTATTTGTAATTTTTAGTTTTTTAAAAATTTCTATTGCTTTTTATTTTATATTATAGTATTATAAAATTGTAAATAAATTAAGTAATTATATTAAATTTTTTATATAGGAGGAAAAGAAAAATGAAACCAAAAATTGGTATTAGACCGGTTATAGACGGGCGCGGCGGAGCGCTTAAGCTGCGTGAAAGTCTGGAAGACCAGATAATGGCTATGGCAAAGGCTGCTAAAGCACTTTATGAGGAAAACCTTTGCTATTCTGACGGCACACCTGTTGAGGTTGTTATTGCTGACAGCACAATCGGCCGTGTACCCGAATCTGCCGCTTGTGCAGAAAAATTCAGAAAAGAGGGCGTAGACATTACTCTTACAGTTACTGCTTGCTGGTGCTACGGTTCTGAAACAATGGATATGGACCCGAATACCATCAAGGGTGTATGGGGCTTTAACGGAACAGAGCGTCCCGGTGCAGTTTATCTGGCTTCAGTACTTGCAACCCACGCGCAGAAAGGTTTGCCCGCATTCGGCATTTACGGCCACGAGGTTCAGGACAGAGATGATGTTACCAAAATTCCCGAGGATGTTAAAGAAAAGCTTTTGAGATTTGGCCGTGCAGCTGTTGCTGTTGCTTCTATGAGAGGTAAGTCATATCTTCAGATTGGTTCTGTTTGTATGGGTATCGGCGGTTCCATTATGGACCAGGCATTTATGGAGGACTATCTTGGTCTTCGTGTTGAGTCTGTTGACGAGGTTGAAGTTCTTCGTCGTATGGAAGAGGGCATTTACAATAAGGAAGAATACGAAAAGGCTCTTGCCTGGACAAAGGCTCACTGCAAAGAGGGCAGAGATGATAATCCCGATATGGTTAAATTTACCGATAAGCAAAAGGAAGAACAATGGGAATTCACTATTAAGATGTACTGCATAATCAAAGACCTTATTCAGGGAAATCCCAACCTCCCCGACGGCTTTGACGAAGAAAAATTGGGACATAACGCAATTTGCGCAGGCTTCCAGGGACAACGTCAGTGGACAGACCATTGGCCCAACTGCGACTACCCCGAAGCTATTCTTAACTCCTCTTTTGACTTTGAGGGCAAAAAGGAGCCTATCATTCTGGCAACAGAAAACGATGTACTCAATGGTATCGGTATGCTCTTTGGTAAGCTTCTTACAAATCGTGCCCAGATTTTTGCCGATGTAAGAACTTTCTGGTCACCTGAGGCAACAAAGCGTGTTACAGGCTATGACCTTGAGGGTAACGCAAAAACAAACGGAGGTATTATCCACCTTCTTAATTCAGGCGCGGCTTGTCTTGATGCTTGCGGCGAATGTGTTGACGAAAACGGCAACGCTACCATGAAGCAGTGGTGGAATGTTACTGACGAAGATATCAAGAAGATGACTGACGCAACCGTTTGGTGCGAAGCCGGTTATGATAACTTCCGTGGCGGCGGCTTTTCTTCTCACTTCACAACAAGAGCAGAAATGCCTGTAACTATGATGAGATTGAACCTTGTTAAGGGATTGGGTCCTGTTCTTCAGATTGCAGAGGGCTGGACAGTTAAGCTTCCCGATGATGTATCTGATGCATTGATGGAGCGTACAAATCCCACATGGCCCTGTACTTGGTTTGCTCCTCGCTGTGACGGCAAGGAGGGCAGTCCCTTTAAGACCGCTTATGAGGTTATGAATAACTGGGGCGCAAATCACGGTGCTATCTCTTACGGTCACATTGGGGCAGACCTTATTACTCTCTGCTCAATGCTCCGCATTCCCGTATCTATGCACAATGTTCCTGAAGAGAAAATATTCAGACCTGCAAGCTGGAACGCTTTCGGTATGGATAAAGAGGGTCAGGATTACAGAGCTTGTGCAGCTTACGGTCCTATGTACAAATAAAAAAATTTACATCTGCTGCGCAGAAACGAGTAGGGCTATGCCCCCATTGTGGGCATAGCCCTTTGTTATTACGTTGTAATTCTCACTTGCTCACCTGTCTTTAGCCATTCGACATTTAAGCCAAGTGCTTCCGCTAAAGAGTTCAGGTCTATATATGTTCTGTCATTTTCTGTATAAGTCGGTGCATTAAGAACCGTTGTTTCACCGTTTACAATAGCCGTATCTGTGCCAAGTATATGCGAGAAGGTTTTGTCCCCAAGGGTTACCGCAATCAGCTTTGTCTTATCTGTATAGCAAACCCTTGCACCGAGGCTCTCCAGAGCAAACCGCAGAGGCACCATAGTATGTTCGTCCGCTATTGCCGGAGCAATTTCAACTTCGCACTCATCATCATTGACTATTGCCGATTTTTCTCCTATTGTGAATATTATTTCATCAGGAGTTTCTTTTTTTGATACCTCTATTATATAATTTCCGTCTGTGGCTTTTACGAGAATATTTTTATCAAATGTAAAGTACATAGCAGGATGTTCTTTTTCTCCTTTTTCTCCATATGGCTCTACAATGCAATTTTCAACCAAAACATTCCCGTTTGCATCAACAATCCTGTCGCCGACACTTTCAAAGATTATGGTGTCATCATCTTTTAAAGCACCATATTCACCATTCAGAAATAAATGGCAGTTGTTAAATGCGAAAAAATCGTAATCTGTAGGCATATATAAATCATAGAAGAAATAATAGTTTTTCTCCGCACCTCTTTTTTTTGCATACATTCTATTATATTCTATCGATTTCTCTATATCAGTCACTTCATAATCTGCCTTTTCAACTATATCAAGTTCATCATATCTGTTTCCTTGTTTATCTGTATGATATATTTCATCATCAATTTCAACCTTGGCATAACCATATTTAAAATCATATGCCATATCGTATTGCGGTTCTATTATAATATTGCCTGCTAAATCCATATAGCCCCATTTATCGCCTATACGCACTGCAACCGAATACTCGGAAATTTTATACAAATGGCTGATGTATCGATAGTCTCCGTGCCCTGCATACTGCATCTCATCCCATATTCGAATATCAAAATCTCTTACAACATTTCCATACACATCTACAAGTCCGCAGTAAACTTTGTCACGGTCGGGCAAACCATCCGATTCTATTGGGTCTAATTTAGCCGCAATGGCTACCCCATCCACATAATCGCTGATGATATCAATATCCTCTGCGTTGATTGAACTGCCGTCCTTTAAATCTACAAACCATACGGATGTATCATCTCTTGCCAAATATATATTGCCCGAGTATTGCAAATAGTCATCATAAATAATTTCTCCTGACGAGTTAATAAGCCCGTATTCGCCATTGAGCCGTGACGTCATCAATCCATCAGGCATAAATTCACCTAAAGAATCGTATATGACGGGAATTACAATTTCTCCGTATTTGTCTATGTATCCGTATTTACCTTTACAGGCAACTCTATATGGACCGCCTCTGCGAATATATTCATCCGATGTAGAATCATATATATAACGCTGCATATCGTATGAAAAAAACAATTCATACATACAAGGAACAACTTCATTCATCCATCTGTCAAAGAGTCCATATAAAGAATTTTCGTCTCTCACTACAATCAATCCGCTATCCAGAACATCTATAAATTTTTGACCTTCCGGGAGAGTATGCTCATTAAAATCTTTATCGATAAGCATTGTATACGAGTGCATATCATCAGGGTTTGCAAGAGCAACTCCATTTTTAAACGGCGTAAGCTTTTTATACTTAATTTCTGTCAAGCTTTCGCCGCTCTCGTTTACAAATCCCTTATATTCGCCATCTTTTACTATTCCTATCCCGTTCTCATCACAGTCAATGACATTAGGGATTACTGTCTCGCCCCTTTTATCTATCCCAATCAGTGTTTTGCTCTCGGGAAGCCTCACAAATGCAGTTGAATTATTAAAATCATCTGCATATGCATATATTGGCTCAATTGCAATTTCGTAGTTTTCATTCAAAAACCCATATCGTCCATTTTGAGCTTTAAACCTGCGCATACCGTCAATCAGAGGATATATTTCTGCTACAGACTCATCAATTTTTTTAACCTTGATGTCATATTCACTTTTTGCACAGACAGAAATACCTGCACAGGAAAAAATCATTATGCAAATCAGTATTGATATTAACCTTTTCATATTACACGCTCCTTTTGGGTTTGCTTTTATTGTTTTGGTTTAGTAAGCCACATTGATTTCTCTAAAGAATCCTTCCAAATATCATTATAGATATAATTATTTATGTCATATATAAGCTTTTCTCAAAAAAGCTCGCTTCTGCCTTTTGTATGCCCAAAAATCTATATTCTGCAAAAAATACATATGTCGCACCTTGCCCTGTTCCATCGCATCCCTTGCCAAGCCCTCCTTGCCTAAAGGAGGGGGACCGTCGCAGACGGTGGGAGGATTAAGAAGGAGAACCACCATAGATGGTGGGTGGTTTCTGTGCCCTCCCGAGGGGAATCTCTTTCTGATTACGTTGTAATTTTCACTTGCTCGCCCGGCTTTAGCCATTCAACATTCAAGCCAAGGGCTTCTGCCAGGGAGCCCAGGTCTATATAGGTTCTGTCATTTTCTGTATAAGTCGGGTGTTTCAGCATTATTGTTTCTCCGTTTGCAATAGCTGTGTCTGTGCCAAGTATATGCGAGAAGGTTTTGTCCCCAAGGGTTACCGCAATCAGCTTTGTCTTATCTGTATAGCAAACCCTTGCACCGAGGCGCTCTGAAACAAACCGCAGAGGCACCATAGTATGTTCGTCTTCTACTGACAAGTTTTCATCTACATTCAGCACAATATCCTGATGAAGCTCCTCCCTTATAATTTGAAGCACATAGTTTTTATCCGGAGTTTTTACAAAAATCTCATTTTCTCCTATAAATTCAAACTCGCTCTCAAATTCACCGCAACATTCCTTTATCACAACATTCCCATCTGCATTTACCAAATCATTACCTTTGCTCTCAAGCACAGTTATTCCGTCCGTCACCAAAGAATCTTGTCCATTATTCCGTATCATATAATAGGCACCCTTTTGCATAACCTCGTCTTTTCGCTTGAATTGCGGATTTGACATAAGGTAAACTGAATAATCCGTACCAACATAAACTTCTTCATCAGGCTTTGATTCATCATCAATCTTATACCCATAGACTAAAATATTATCGTGTCTGTTACCCTGCTTGTCGATATAAAAGTCTTCACCGTCATAGTGTACTTTAGCATATCCGCAGATGAAATCTTCAGCGTTGCTAAATTGCGGGCGAATTACCATCTTTCCTTCCAAATCCATATATCCCCACTTATCGTCTACTTTGACTGCAACCAAAGAGTCAGAGATTGCATACAGAAACGACTTATATTGTGGTTTGCCTTTGTAATCGGGATATTCACCATCGAAAATCGGAATATCAAAATCGCATACAATATTTCCGTATACATCCACAAGCCCATACTTCAGCTCATCTTGGTCGTTATCTTCCTCATCACCATCGGGAACTCTCTTCATTGCAAGAGCAACTCCATCCACATAATCGCTTACAATATTTATATCGTATTTCCCGATATATGTTCCTCTTTCGGCATCGGCATATCCTACGATTTTCCCATCTTTAAGCATAGGCTGTATCAGATATCCAAAATCCGTATCACAAATGTACTCCCCCGAAGAATTTAATAATACCTCACCACTATCAGAATAAGGTTTTGCTATTATATATCCGTTTGAATATGCCCGAAATATATGATAATAGGTAAATGGTACAACAACCTCGCCGTTCCCGTCTATACAACCAAAATTGCCAAACTCCATTTCGTCCAATTGCAGTTGAGCAACATACGGCGGTCCAAAAGAAGAAAGCCAACTTCCATTGCCTATATCATCTGAATGGATGGACCGGTAGATAAATGGTGTGACCTCTGCAAAGCTTTGATTTATTATGCCAACCAAGCCCTCTTTATTGCGCACAACTATATTGCCGTTTTGCAAGATATCCAACACCTCTGTATATTCCTCAAGAATAATTTCGTTATATCTCTCATCAATGAGTATTGCCGACGGAATATCATTGATTACTGCAATAGCATATCCATTGTAAAATCTCGACAACTCGTCATACTTAAAAGCTGTCAGCAGCTCCCCTTTATCATTTATAAAAGCATATTTCCGTCCAAATTCACCAATCCCGCTCACAACCGCAATGCCGTTTTCGTCAAAATTTGTCTTATATATATACTCTGTATTATTTCCCTGTCTGTCAATCCTATAATATCGTGAGCCATCTGACACACCCGTTGTATATAGCTCAAAATCGTAGGCATGCTCATATACCGGAGGTATAATAATATCAAAACATTCGTTTAAAAAACCATATTTTTTGTTGGCGGTTATAAAACGACGCATACCGTCTTTCATATAGCTTATCTCTTCTATTTCTTTATCTGCCTCAACCACTTTTATACCAAATCGGCTCTGTGCAAATGCGGTAGTTGTAACCACAGAAGACATCGAAATCACTATGCAAATCAGTATTGATATTATCCTTTTCATAATTTTCCTCCTTTTGATGTTGTGGCTAAATATTCATATTATTTAAATTAAAACAACGGGGCCCAGTCTAACCATTTCTTAAGATTATCATTCATAATCCCATTGTATATATAGTTGTTGATATCATAGATAAGGTTGCCTCCCTGATATGCATTTGGAAAGTGATTGTAATGTACTCTGGTTGCATAAGCACTTTCATCTATTCCTTCCCAATACGGAATATGATTACCGCTATTATGGGTGTTTATGTTATTCCATATATCTCTATAACCTTGTTCGTTAGGTCCACCAGAGTATACACCTATCGGCACGTCCATTCCTTTGAGTTTATATAAATTGTCCAAGTATTCCTGAAGAATTGTTCTCTTATTAAATACATCCATGTTATTATCTTTGCGTCCCGTTACAAGCCCCATATCAAATTCCATTTCTAATCCTACTCTCTTTGAACTACCTTCGCCACTGTAACTTTTAACTACACCCATTATTTTTTCGATATTTTCACTACTTTTTCCATAAAACGCACCTGGCTGAATAATAATTTTATCAAATAACGCACGTCCATTTCGTGCTTCAACAATATAGTTTTCAATTTCAGCTAATTGTTTATCATCGCTGAAATATGGCATCCATATAATTTCCTTATCTTCTTTATGAACATAATCTGCCACGCTCCACTTTAATTCAAGCTCTTCTTCATTATCGTAATTTATGACATCCTCGCATCCATAATATATACCGGCTATTATATCTTTATCTTTTATCCACTCTTGATTTGCTATACTCTTGTATATCCATTCAGCGCTACTTCCGTTTTTTTCGGTTGAACCAATATAAAGCTTGGGCTTGGTATTTCTGTCTATAACTCCGGCATCCTGCATAAGAGAATGGGCATAAACAAAGCTGCGCACAATCTCGTTTTGTACTCTTGCCGCCTCGTACCAATTTTCTGTTGCCCTTGTTTGCAAAACAAAGTTACCTCTGCCGCCCGTCTGTATCAGCCAAGTCATTGCATCAAAGATAGTGAACTGATAGTTGTCATACATATTGACATCACTATGCATTGGGTCTTTATATTGGGTGTTCATATCTCTGGTATTGTTTATTGCAGGATTGTCAGTAATAGGCGCTGTGTATATAACCTGATAAACATTTGGGTCGCCCTGTTTCATTCCACCATGACTAGCTACGGTAAATCTTACAAATTCGTTTACCACTTTTTTGTTATAATTGTTTGTATGATACAGCATGTACTCCGCAAAAGCGGGCTCGTCTTCAATACACTCATTGTATTCCTCGATTGTTAAGTTGTCAATAGTTGGTATTTTCAATTCGTTGTTGTCATAATTATTGGCTACAATAAATTCTATTTTTTCTTTTTTGTCCGCATCTGCGGGTCCTCCATACGGGTCAAGTCCGTTTTTGCGTGCGCACCACTCGCCATAAAGCTGTCTTGGGTCTTGCAATTCTCTGTTGCAAATTCTGCAACGATTAGCACTGTAGTCATAACCTTCGTTTTGTTGATAATTGTAGTTTGAATTGTTGTTCATTTTTTACCTCCAAATTAAATTTTTTGTTTAACTGAAGTATATTACAACAAAAAGTGTCATAGCGTGCCACGCAAATTTTTACCCGATTTTTAGATGCAAGCTTCTGCCTTTTCTTTAATTGAGGACTCCTCCCAGCTGTTCTATGTTCTTATTTATATTGTTTTTAAGCTCTTGGTTTTCTGTCATTGAAAGAGTGGGGTCATTTTCCAAAATCTCAAAGGCTGCGTCATGGGCATCTCTTAATATCTGCATATCGCTCATAAGATTTCCCACTCTCATTGCAGGCAATCCGTGCTGTCTTGTACCTAAAAATTCACCGGGTCCCCGAATCTCCAAATCCTTTTCAGAGATTTTAAATCCGTCATTTGTTTCGCACATTATTTTCATTCGCTCTTTTGCAGTTTCTCCCGAGCTTTTATATATCATAATACAATAGGATTGGTTTTCGCCTCTTCCCACTCTGCCCCGAAGCTGATGCAGCTGGGAAAGACCAAACCGCTCCGCATTTTCTATTATCATTACTGTTGCGTTGGGGACATCAACTCCAACCTCCACAACTGTAGTTGCAACTATCGCCTCGGTTTTGCCCTCGGCAAAGCTTTGCATTATCACGTCCTTTTCCGAGGCTTTCATTCTGCCGTGAAGTGCCTGAATTTTTCTGTTCTTGTATGCTCCCTCTTTAAGCTCCTTTAAATATTCCTCCACCGCATTTGCATCTATTACCTCTGATTCTTCCACAAGGGGGCAGATAAAATATGCCTGTCTTCCCTCGTCCAACTTTTTCTGCACAAAAGCTTCCACCTTTTTCCGCTGACTTTCGCTGACAGCTATGGTGGATACAGGCTTTCTCCCGGGGGGAAGCTCGTCTATAACCGATATATCAAGGTCCCCATACAAAATCAGGGACAGGGTTCTCGGGATAGGTGTAGCCGTCATTACAAGGGAGTGGACACAGCTCTCTCCCGACAGGGCTGTCCTTTGCTTTACACCAAAACGGTGTTGCTCGTCTGTTATAGCAAGGGCAAGCTTGGGTATCTTCACCTTGCCTGTTATAAGAGCGTGGGTCCCGACAATAATCTTCGCCTCGCCACTTTCTATAAGTGCCATATTTTCTGCTCTCTCTGCCGCCTTTTGGCTGCCGCTTAAAAAGGCGGTTTTTATCCCCACTTTTGAAAAAACGGAGGACAAGCTTTTCAAATGTTGTTTCGCAAGAACCTCTGTAGGAGCCATAAGCACCGCAGAATATCCATCCATTGCCACTGCATACATAACTGCCGCAGCAACAATGGTTTTACCCGAACCAACATCCCCCTGAACAAGCCTGTTCATTGGCACTTCTCTTTTTATGTCAGCGGAAATCTCGTTTATCACTCTCTTCTGTGCATTTGTAAGCTCAAAGGGCAATTTCCTTGCAAACTCGGCAATACACTTTACATCAGAAATTTTAGGTGCGATTTTTTCTTTATTGTACTGCTTTGCAGATGCAACACCTGCCTGAAGTATCAAAAATTCCTCAAAGGCAAGGCTTCGTCTTGCCAGGTCAAAGCTGTCAAAATCCTGTGGCTGATGTATTTTGCGTATTGCATCATCTGCATCAAGGAGCATATACTTTTTCCGTATGCTGTACGGTATAATATCGGATACAGGCTCTTCCAGAGCATCCAGGGCCGCATTCACTGCCCCTCGGATATTCTGTTGGGTAAGCCCTGCCGTACAGGGATATATTGGCACAATTTTGCCCATTTTCTGTCCTGCCGCACTCTCACCCTCCATGATTGGATTTATCATTTCCAGCATTGTTCCTCTTTTGTTTACCTTGCCGAAAAATGTAAAGCTTTCCTCTCCCCGAAGCGCCTTTTCAACATAGGGGGCATTAAACCAGGTAAGATTCATAACCCCTGTGCCATCGCTTACACGGGTTTGTATCACCCGTGAGCCCGTTCTTGCTCTGAAGGAACGAATCCCTCCTGCAAGAGAGCCCCTGATGCAAACACTTTCCCCGTCCTCTGTATCACAAATATCTCTTATATCTGTTCTGTCCTCGTATCCCCTGGGTAAAAAGCGGAGCAAATCCCCTATATTGAACACGCCAAGCTTATTAAAAAGCTCGGCGCGTTTTTCACCTATTCCCTTGAGATAACGAATGTCTGTATCCTGTCTTATCACAACAGCATCCCTCTCCTTTGCAGCAAATTATTCTACTGCAATCATATAATAATAAACAGGCTGTCCGCCGTAAACTACTGAAACATCAATATCCTCGTTCTCTTCGCTGATTTTGTCAGCTAAAGCCTGGGCTGTTTCCTCGTCTGTTTCTGCCCCATAGTATATGGTAACAATTTCAGACATATCATCAATCATTCTCTTGCAAAGAGCAAGGGAAACCTGGTTTAGCTCGCTGCCGATATCCGTAATGTCACTTCCTACCATTCCCATTACATCCCCTTCGTGGATTTCAAATCCGCCAACAGCAGAATCACGAGCCGCAAAGGTAACCTGACCACACTTTACAAGCTTCATCATCTCTGTCATTGCCTCTGTGTTGTCAGCCTCTTCTGCATCGCCGTCAAAGGCAAGCATTGCCGATATACCCTGGGGAATATTTTTTGTTGGAATAACCACAACATTTTTATCGATAATATCATTTACCTGCTCTGCTGCAAGAATGATATTCTTATTATTGGGTAAGATGTATATGGTTTCTGCCGCAATCTTTGATGCTGCATCAGCCAAATCCTGGGTGCTTGGGTTCATGGTCTGCCCGCCCTCTACAATGCTGTCAACACCAATGCTCTTAAATACATCTGTAAGTCCTGAACCTGCAGACACCGCAACAACACCATATTTTTTAAGCTCAACAGGTGCGCCCGCCTCATTTGCTTCAGCCTCTGCAATGTTTTCGCTGTGCTGATACTTCATATTATCAACCTTAATATTGATAAGTTCTCCTATTTTAAGAGCTTGCTCCATTACAAAGCCGGGGTGATTGGTATGGATATGTACCTTAACAATCTCATCATCGGCTATAACAAGCATACAATCGCCCTTGGGGGATATTGCAGCTTCAAATTGATTGGTCTGTCTGTCAGGAGATGACTTTTGTATAATAAATTCAGTACAATACTGGAATTTTATATCTGCAGTATCTATATTAGCAGATGATGCTGCGCCCCCTGTGGTCTGAACGGGGACATTACCCTCCTTTGCCTGTACTGCCTTACCCTCTTTAAGAGCATAAGCTGCGCCCTCAAGGAGAGTAACCACTCCGCAGCCTCCGGCATCCACAACACCTGCTTGCTTTAAAACAGGGAGAATATCGGGAGTTCTGTCAAGGCTCTCTTTACATGCCTGAATTATAGCATAAAAGAATTCTGCCCCATCCTCGTAGTTCTCATAATTCTGCTCTGCAAATTCCGCACCCTCGCGGACTACAGTAAGGATTGTTCCCTCGGTAGGCTTCATTACCGCTCTGTAGGCAGTATCACGGCCACCGCAAGCCGCATTTTTTATATCCTCAACATCAAGAGCTTCCTTGCCGGCAATCGCTCCCGCTATACCTCGCAATATCTGGGACAAAATTACCCCTGAATTACCTCTTGCGTTACGAAGAGCAGCCTTTGCAAGCACTCCCATTATATCGCCGACAGTTTTACTGTCAGAGGACAAAGCCGCCTGTGCCGCACCGCTGAAGGTAAGCCCCATATTTGTTCCTGTATCCCCATCGGGAACAGGAAATACATTAAGGTCATTTATTGCCTTTTTATCGTTCTGAAGATTATTAGAAGCCGATTCCAGCATCAGCTTTATATGGTTTATATCTATAACTCTCACTGTTTTTCCTCCGATTCTTATATCCTAATTAACACGAATGCTCTCTACATTAACAGTTACAGAGCCAACCTTCATTCCTGTCTGCTCCTCTACCTGATACTTAACATTACTCTTTACAATATCCCCAACTGTGCTGACATTTACGCCATACTCCATGATAACATAAAGAGCAATATCTATAACATCCTCTGTTACCTTTACCTTTACACCCTTATCAATACTCTCTTTTTTAAGGAGCATAGCAATTCCGTCCTTGCCCGAGCGTGCCGCCATACCTACTACCCCATAACATTTTGTAGCCGCGTATCCTGCAAGCTTTGCAATAACGCTGTTGGAAATCCTTATCATACCTTTTTCATTCTTAATTTCTGCTGCCATATTTTTTCTCCTTTCTGACTTATAAAACTATAGCTATATTAAAATTGTGTTTGCTTCAAGATTTTTACCATTTTCCGCATCTCTTTCATGACAGGTAAACAAAATTGTCTGCCATTCTTCCGAAAGCTCCTTTAACAGCTTCAGGGAAGACAAGGCACGGGAGTCATCATAAGCTGTAAGTATATCATCAAGCAATAAAATCTTTCCCTGGGTTATCAGCTCTGCAACTCCAAGTCTTAAGGCAAGATATAACTGCTCATAAGTGCCAAAGCTGAAATACTCTGCATCAAAAAGCTCTTCTCCTTGAGGCACCCTCATCATATACTGGTCAGAAACTCTCACTCCGTCATATTTTCCCTCTGTCAAAATCCTTATGAGCTCTGACACTCTGCTTCCAAGTCGGGGAAGATTTTCTCTGTTCCATATTTCCCCCGCTTCCTTTATTGCCTTTTCTGTTTCTCCTATCACCAAAAGCTGTCTTTCAAGCTCCTGTATCTCTTCCTGAATCCCATTTATTTCTGTATCAATATCTGATGGAATTCTCTCAATTGTCACCTGATATGCCATCTTACTGTCAATAGCCTTTATTTCTGCCACAAGCTCCAATTGTTTTTCTCTTTTTTGCCTTAAAAGCCCGTCAATTTCAGCCGTTTCTCTACACTCACCGCAAAGAGCCTTTTCTGCCTCTGTTTTAAGCTCCTCATAGGACACTCCTCCAAGAAAAGCTGCCTTTGCCTCCTCAAGACTCTTTACCCGCTCCCGCAGTCCTTGTCCTGTGGTATAAAGCTCTGATAATTCATTGCTGTCTTTTACACCATAGCTTTTCAATATGCTTTTGAGCGCCAGCTCCTTTGACTTTATTTCTTCTTCATTTTTCTTTAGTTCGGCTTCTTTTGCAGCTGCTCCTGCTTTTAATTCCTGTAATATATTAGAGCAGTTTCGTATTACAGAAATATTTCTTATAACCAAAACTAAACCAATTACACCAAGGGCTGCGCTCACCACTGTCATAGGAATATTTCCAAGAATAAAACCACATATAATTGCGCCTATGATACCTATTACAGCAAGCGTTCCTCCGCCGCCAACAAAAATTCCTGCACGCTGACTCTTCATAAGAAGCTTTGCTTCCCTGTCGCCGCTGTCCTCGGTTTTGTTCAGGCTCTCTTTAAGACCCTGTATTTCTCTCTCTATAGCAAAAGCCTTTTCTGTTGTTTCTCTGTCAAGACCCCGGCTGTTTTTGTAGTCCTGGCTGTTGTATATTAAATTCAGTTTTTTATCACTTTCATCAATTTGCAAAACAAGCTCTGCCTTGGCTTTTATTTCCTTTGCCTCAACGCTTTTTTTATGCTCTTCCTCAAGGGCGGCAATCTCTTTTTCAAGTCCCCGCAGTTCCTCTTTTGCTTTTGTAGCTCTTATTCTTGTTTGCTCTGTCTGGGAAAGCTGTGTCGCCAAATCATATTTCTCCCGCTTACATTGGTCAAGGCGTGTTTTAAGAAGGTCCAGTCTTCCTCTTGTGCTTCTGCCGTCCTTTGCCTGAATTTCCCGTCGCATCCCCTCTATAGCTGCAAGGGCAGAAGAAACAGAAACACTCTCATCCCCCGAGGATTGAAGATTTATAAGCCGCTTGGACAGTTCCTCGTCCTTACCGCCCATAAATATTCCCCTTTGGGAAATCCAAAGAGTTTTTTCAAACAAATCCGCAGACATACCAAAAAGAATTTCACCAAGCTCTCTCACATTATATTCCGGAATAATTTGTCCGGTGGCTCCGTCACAAACCTGGGTTTTATCCCCTTGTTGAGTCTTGCCAAATATTCTGTGAATTTCCACCACTCGTCCGTCAATCAGAAGAGTCATTGCCCCCTCCGCTGTCCGAGCTTTCCAGGGAATTGCTCTTTCCCTTTCTTTTAGAGCTTCACCGCTTCGTTTTCTTGTGGGAAGTCCGTAAAGCATCGCTTTTAAAAAAAGCTGAACAGTAGATTTCCCTGCTTCATTTTTTCCATATATAAGGTTTAACCCCTCATCAAACTCAATGGTGTAATTTTCAAATTTTCCAAATTTGATAAGGTTAATTTTTTGTATCTTTACATTTTTGCTCTCGGGCATCATTTGTCACCTCCAAGCAAAACTTCTATTCCAAGAAGCATAGCATCCCGGGCGATAGCTTTTTCTTCTCCCGAAAGTGCCGATATCCTTTTTTGCATAATCCTGACAAATTCACCGCAAAGGGTGTTTTGTTCAGCTAACTTTTCCACATCGTATTCAGGTTTTGTTTCATTATAAACCTCTGCAAAATATAGTTTTGCCGAAAGTTCTTCCTGTATACTTTCTATATTAAGTCCTGTGGCTCTTCCTGTAAGTATAATCTTGTAAAAATCATCTGCTGTGCCAAGCTTTTCCGCTTCTTCCATAGCAATCTGCGCTCCGTGAATACTGTCTGCCGCATCACTTACATCAGCTAAAACGTGGAAAAACCGTCGCCTGCTCACCCTTTTAAACTGTACATCAGCAACGCCATTATCAACAGAGCCAATATAGCAGCCCATATCACCGCATTCATCAAAGCCTCTGCCCTCGGGGGGACCCGGATAGGCATAATAGGTGTTTCCGCACCTTTTGACCTCACTTCTTTTATGAATGTGACCCAGTGCCACATAATCCCCTCCGCAATTTTCAAGAAAATTTTTGTCAATGGGATTATAGTTACTCTCTCCCCCAAGGGATACAAGGTCCCCATGAAGAAGAATAATATCCGAATATCCGTCCTTTTTTTCTATTTTGGGTATTTCCAGGGTTTTCTCGCAAACAGCCGAAGAAAAGCTTACTCCATAAACTCTGGTTTTAAGCTCGGGAATTTCCACACACTCCCCATGGGTGCTGAAGATATGAACATTATCCCCAAAATCCTCCCTTTCATAAACAGAGCCCGGAGAAAAGGGGTCGTGATTTCCTGCAACAATAAATATTTTTGTATGAGGAAGTTCAGAAAACTTTCGCTTTAGAAAGGAAATCGTTTCTCCTGAAACACAACTGCCGTCAAACAAATCTCCTGCTATTAAAAGGAGGTCAACATCCTTTGCCAAATCAAACATATCAGATACACTTCTGCGCAATTCATTGCGACGAAGCTCCGCCCTCTTTGTGTCAAAACGGGCAGAAAACGGAGAGTCTAAATGAATATCTGCTGTGTGTAAAAATGTAGGCATCTGTGTTTCACCTCCCAAGGAAAGCCGCACTTTCGCACAACACTCCTAATTATACATATACAGTATAACATAACAAAATTATTTTGTCTATTATTTTAGCTAAAAATTTTTAGCTAAAAAAGCACCAAATACGTTTTTGCATTCGGCGAGAAATAATTTTTTATTGATTATTTAGATATAATGTGATAAAATAAACATAAGGGGATTACCGAGTATTTTAACGTGGCAGAAGCGAAAATTAGCCATTGAAAATCGTGGTTCAGATAACTTCTGTCTCCCTAAGGAAGTGATTTTATGAGCGAACAGGAAATGATTAGATATCAAGAAGCTTTAGACAACGCAGTTGCATCCGTAGAGATGGAAGGCTATAGAATTACCAACGAACAAAAAGCTCAATGCCTTGATTTTCTTTCCGGCAAAATTGATAAGGCTACATTTATACAAATGGTCTTGAAAGGGTGCGAAGCATAAATGGCATATTCGTTAGATTCCATATCCGACGGTTGTTACGAAAACACTGCTGTTTTAATTAACAAGTTTGATATTCGTGACGAAAAACAATTAAATGCATTAGAACAAACCATAACTTCTGTTCTAATCGCCAAGGCATCAATTGAAATTCCATTTGAAAATGTTGATTTTGAATTTTATAAATCTTTACACAAATATGTTTTCTCGGATATCTATGAATGGGCAGAAGAGATAAGAAAAGTAAACATCAGTAAAAAAGGCACTAACTTTTGTCCTGTTGAGAAAATTGAGGAAAATGGTTTGCGTATTTTCAATAACTTGCATAAAGCAAAATTTTATAAAGCTTTGGAAGGCGATGCATTTATAGATAAGTTTGTTGAGCTATATTGCGAGTTAAACTACCTTCACCCATTTAGAGAAGGTAACGGAAGAATACAAAGATTATTCCTCTCTATGCTCTTGAAACATAATGGAAAAAAGATTGACTTTGCCGAAATAGACGAGGACTTATTTATGATTGCAACCATTAAATCCATAAGTGGCGATATCTTTATGCTTAAGGATATTTTCAAAAAACATATTAAATCCTTATAGATAAATAAGAATAAGGCATCTTCTCATTGATGAGAGGATGTTTTTTGTTTGTTCGTAAAAAAGGTCGCAGCTTTGCTGCGACCTTTTAACTTTCCTTTAGCGTACCTCTAATACACAGTCAGGCTCTATATTTTTACTCTTCCTCGGGCATTTCCCAAGTGTGGTAAACGTTTTGAACGTCGTCGTTCTCTTCAAGCATATCTATAAGCTTTTCCATTTTGGTAATTGCCTCGGGGTCATCAAGAACAGTTGTTGTTTGGGGAATATAGTTGATTTCCGCCTGAACAAAGGCATAACCCTTTGCATCAAGAGCATCACGAACAGCACTGAAATCCTCGGGGACAGTCATAATCTCGAAGCACTCGTCCTCTACATTAAAGTCCTCTGCCCCTGCATCCAGAGCATCCATCATAAGAGTATCCTCGTCAATGCCCTCTGCCTTTTCTACAACTATCATACCCTTGCGGTCAAACATAAAGCTTACGCAACCGTTTTGTCCCAGATTTCCGCCGTTTTTATCAAAGTAGTGACGCAAATCACCTGCTGTTCTGTTTTTGTTGTCGGTAAGGGTTTCTACAATTACAGCGATACCGCTGGGACCATAGCCCTCGTAAACCATTTCAAAATATTCGTTTGCATTACCCTCGCCCGATGCTTTCTTTATACTTCTCTGGATGTTGTCATTGGGCATATTATTTGCCTTTGCCTTTGCGATAACATCTCTCAATTTTGAGTTAGAATCAGGGTCTGGACCCCCCTCCTTTACTGCAACCATAAGCTCACGGCCGATTTTAGTAAAAATCTTACCTCTTTTGGCATCGATTGCACCTTTCTTTCTCTTAATGGTTGCCCATTTGGAATGTCCTGACATAAATTAAAAACCTCCTGAATTTTTCTTATGTTTAGTGCCGATTATTCGGCTTTTTCACCTTTTACAAGCTCTGCAACAGAGGTGGCAAGGCCTGCAACACCTTGTATTTCTGACGGAATAATTATTTTAGTTGCCTTGCCGTCTGCGGCTTTAGCAAACGCCTCAAGACTCTTTATTGCAAGAACCGCATCGTTGGGGTTTGCATCGTTGAGCATACGAAGTCCCTCGGCAGTTGCCTTTTGCACTTCGAGTATAGCCTGGGCTTCACCCTCTGCCACCCTGATAGCAGCTTCTTTTTCTGCTTCTGCGCGAAGAATCTGCGACTGCTTCTCCGCCTCTGCCTGAAGAATTCTTGATTCCTTTTCACCCTCAGCAACAAGAACGGCAGATTTTTTCTCACCCTCGGCACGAAGAATAGCCTCTCTGCGCTCACGCTCTGCTTTCATCTGCTTTTCCATTGCCTCGCGGATACCTGCAGGGGGAATAATATTTTTAAGCTCAACTCTGTTTATTTTAATTCCCCATGGGTCTGTTGCCTCGTCAAGGATGGAGCGCATCTTTGTATTGATTATATCTCTTGAAGTCAAGCTTTCGTCAAGCTCCATATCACCGATGATGTTTCGCAGCGTGGTTGCTGTAAGATTTTCGATTGCTGACATGGGAAGCTCTACTCCATAAGTGTAGAGTCGAGGATCTGTAATCTGAAAATACACAACCGTATCTATCTGCATGGTTACATTATCCTTTGTAATAACCGGCTGTGGCGGAAAATCCACAACCTGCTCCTTAAGACTTACTCTTTTGGCAATTTTTTCTATCATGGGAATCTTAAAATGAAGCCCAACGCTCCATGTTGCATGATAAGCCCCAAGTCTTTCCACAATATATGCATGTGCCTGGGGTACAATCTTAATATTTGAAACAAATATAATAATCAAAAGTACCAAAATTCCTATTATCAATCCACCCATAGTTATTCCTCACTTTCTTCCTGCACCTTTACAACAAGATGCACGCCTGCTATTTCTTCTACAACTACCTTGCTTCCCACAGGAATAAGCTCCTCGCCCACAGCCTGTGCAGACCACGCCTGGCCTTTTACCTTGACCTCTCCTTTGTTGTTAAGAGGGTCAATTTCCTCTGTTACTATACCGATACATCCAATAAGTCTGTCTGCGTTGGTTGGACTTTTTGCGGCAATTCTGAACTTTTTGCAAAGTGGCGCTGTTGCCACCATTAAAATTGCAGATACAACTATAAATATCCCAATCTGAACCCCAACACTTGCACCAAAGCCTGCTCCTATTGCGCCTGCGACTCCTCCTATTGCAAACCACACCGATACAAGAGATACCGTTGAGGCTTCAATAATTCCTGCCACAAGAGCAATTAAAAGCCATACAATAACTTCCATATATTTCACCTCGAATTCTCGCAAGAGGCACTAATACGAACGCTTGTAGCCCCCGCTTCTTTTATTATCATTGCTGCGTTTTAAATCCTGAAACTTCTCGTCGCTGTCCTGTTTAAACTTCTGGAGCATATCATCAAAGCTCATATCGCTGTTTCTTGAACCAAAAACAACCTCTTCAGGAGGTTTGCGTGTATCTGTCTGATTCTGCTGACGTTTTGCCCTTTTATTGCTTCTTTCGTCTTTATTGCTCTTTTCACGTTTCTCGGGCTTGGGAGCCGCCTCCATTGTCTGTTTTATGGATAAACTTATCTTGCCCTTATCCGTGCCGATAACCTTTACCTTAACAACCTGTCCTTCTTTAAGATGCTCCTTCACGTCGCTTACATACTCCGTTGATACCTCCGAAATATGTACAAGTCCCGTCTTGCCTCCTTCAAGCTCTACAAACGCCCCGAAAGCCGCAAGCCCCGTAACCTTTCCCTCTAATACCGTTCCAATTTCAACCTGCATTTTTTGCATTTTCCTTCCCATGGGATGTCCCATCTTATGTAAAAATAATAATTATATCTCTGCTTTAATTACTTCCGTTGTCCTCGCTTTTATTTGAATCAATAAAAACTCTCTCATTAGGGCGGACAAGTCCAAGCTTTTCTCTGGCAATCCGCTCAAGATACTCGGGGTCATTGAGGCTTTCTATTTCCTGTTCAAGCCTTTTCGACTCCTCCTCCGCTGCATCAACCTTGCTTTGAAGGGTTTCTATTTCCTTGCTTTTCTGATTTATAGTCACTTGCTGTGAAACAATTGTATATACGAAATAAACTGCAAAAGCAATCACAATAAGTGTAACTGCTATTTTCCAGACATTACCCTTATGTATAATCGGTTTCTTTTGGCCGGAAGCTTTCTTTGCATTCTTTCTTTCTTTCAAGCTTTTCAATCCTTTCACAACCTGCAGTATCTTATTATTTTCTTTTTCGGGCTTTTTTATCCAAAGCCTTTTCCTCTTTATTTAACAAATATTATATACTATCTTCCTATCTTTTGTCAATGGACTGAAAACACAAAACAAAACAATATTTATAAATTTTTTTCAGTTTTTTTATTGCTTTTAACTTTTATTCTTGCCACAACAAAAACAACAGGTTTTCCCAGAGCTTTGCATATCCCTCCCACAGGAAGCATTACCATCTTAAAAATCCATTGGGCTGATTTTTTGATTTTATCCCACAAAAATAAAATAATTCTTACTATTCTGTCCTTAAAGACAAGTCTGTATATAACAAACCCAAGAGCAACACTGAAAATGCTGTAAAATCTTAAAACTCCGTTGTTCACAATATAGGTCATTATCATTACGGCTACTGCCCCTGCAATTACAAAAATAACATCTTCTGATATAACAATAAAATTCGCTGTATTTTTTCTTCTTCCTGCTCTGAAAAAATCATATCCAAACGCCATTGCAAAACCTATGATAAGGGACCATAAAAAATAACCAAAGTCAGGGCCGAAGCTTATTTCCATCTTTCCGCCTCCCGATTATTTAAATAATTTCCCGAAGAAGCCACCGCCCTTATCCCCCGACATTGTATCCGTATACTGTATTTCGTCAATTTCCCCCTCGATAATAATTTGTCCCTCATCAACATTCAGCTTGTTTATACGAAAGTCGCCTCCAAGAACAGTCATTGTCCCCATATCTGTTGATATTATTACCTTTTCGTCGTCAAAGCTCTCCACATCGTCTACTCCGCTTACAGTAAGTCTGGCTCTGTCCTCTATCACTACTTTATGCATTCTGTTTTCTTCCATTTTTATCCGCTCCTCATAATTGTTTTAGTTATTTATATTCATAAAGCAGGCTTTTGATACCTGATTGACAAAAAAGCCCAAAAATGATACTATATCCCACACGACTATACTTTAAAGGCGGTGAAAGCAATGGCGGATTTTTGTACACTTTGTCCAAGAAAATGCAATACAGACAGAAGCAAAGGCATTGGTTTTTGCAAGGTTAAAGATACCCTGCAGGTTGCCCGGGCAGCTCTGCATTTCTGGGAGGAGCCTTGCATAAGCGGCACAAGGGGCAGCGGTACAATTTTCTTCTGCGGCTGCAATCTTGGCTGCGTATACTGCCAGAACACGGAAATCAGCCGTGGCACCTCGGGCAAAGAAATTAACACCCGACGTCTTTGTGAAATATTTTTGGAGCTTCAGGAAAAGGGCGCCCATAACATAAATCTTGTAACCCCTACCCACTATATAAGGCAAATAGCAGAAGCGTTGGCTGATGCAAAGGATAAGCTAACTGTTCCCGTAGTATATAATTGCGGAGGTTATGAGTCATCAAACGGGCTTTCTCTTATAGACAACTATATTGATATCTTCCTTACAGATATGAAATATGCAGACAACAGCCTTGCAAAACGCTACAGCTGTGCTCCTGATTATTGTGAGGTTTCTATGACTGCCCTTGAATATATGCTAAACTCGACAGGCACCCCCGTCTTTGATAATGAGGGCATAATGAAAAGTGGTGTCATTGTAAGACATCTTGTTCTCCCCTCTTGCAGAGAGGATTCTGTTAAACTTTTAAAAAAACTTAAGTCCGCCTTTGGTACAGATTCTTTTATATTGAGCCTTATGAGCCAATATACCCCAAACGGCAATCTTGACGCCTTTCCTGAAATCAACAGACGGATAACTTCTTTTGAATATAATTATGTAGTCAATACGGCGCTTGACCTTGGCTTCACAAATGCCTATATCCAGGAGAGAAGCAGTGCAAGCCGTGCATATATACCCCCATTTAATTCAGAAGGTGTTTAATTTTTGTTTACAATTTTTCCCTTGTTTTTCTGTTTATATTATGATATTATATATTTCAAATTATGATATACGGAGATGAATAGAAATGATAGAATTTTTTACAGGCACAATGCTGATTTTTTCAATTATTATTAACATAGCAGTATACATGGTCAATGCAATTGCCCTTTATTCCATTGCACAGCGGAACGGTGTAAAAAACCCATGGGTTGCATTTATTCCGATTCTTCAATACTATATAATAGGCTCAATCTGTGAGGAATATAAGCTTCTTGGCTTTAGAATACCAAGGCTCGATATACTGCTTTGTGCAGTGTTTCTTTTAAAGCTGCTTGCAGCTCCCTTTAACTCTCTTTTAATGAGAATGTTTTCAATGTTGCTGACAATCCTGATTGCTCTTATTCTTCATAAATTCTTCTACCTGTTTATACCGAAAAAGGCTCTCATATTTGCAGTATTATCCCTCCTTGGTTCTCTGCCAATGGCAGTTATCTTCTTTCTTATCAAGGATATTCCTATGCAAATGTCAGCAGGGGCTTATCCCTATCCCTTTCCTGATAAATTAAAATAACAGAATATAAATAAGTGAAAGTCGGGGTACCCCGACTTTCACTTATTTTTTTATTCCTTTATATATTTCTCTTATTCCTATGAGCAAAAGGAAAATCCCAAACATTCTTCGGAGAACATCATTTTCAAGCTTCAGGGCAATGAGAGAACCGCCAATTGCTCCAATTACCCCAAAGGAGCCGATAAGCAGAGCTGTTTTAAGCTCTGCATTTTTATTTTTTATATGGACAATCAGGGCAAATATTGCCGTTGGCAGAAAATAAACAAGGTTTATTCCCTGGGCAAGCTTTTGCTCTATTCCACAGGTCAAAATAAGGGCAGGAATTAAAATTGCTCCCCCGCCTATTCCCATTCCGCTGACAATACCGCTGAACAATCCTATTAAAACATTTACCATATTCTACCTCTTTTAAAAAATCATTTTTACTGCTGTTACCACTATGACACCGCCAAATATTATTTTCAGCCATTTTACCGAAATTTTGGAAAGGAGCTTTGCACCAAGCATACCCCCCGCAACTCCGCCTATTGCCGCAGGAAGCCATATTTTAAAATCAAAATATCCTCCCCTGATGTAAAAAACAGAGCTTACCACAGACATCATAAATATTACACCGATAGCCGTGGCATGGGCTTTTTTCTCCTCTGTGCCTAAAAATTTTTCCATTGCGGGAACAACCACACTTCCTCCCCCTGCACCAAACAAGCCATTTAAAATTCCGCTGATAAGTCCAATCAAAATATGTCCCTTATATTTTTTTAAATTTTTCATATTTTCTCCTCAAAAAAAGACTATGGATATTCCATAGTCTTTATCTTTTTTGTTTTTTTATTCTATTCCATAGAATTTTTTAGCATTTGCGGTGGTTATTTCTGCCACTTTCTCAAAGGTCATTCCCTTTATTTCCCCAATCTTCCGTGCCACAAATTCCACGTAACCGCTGAAATTTCTTTTTCCCCTGTGGGGTTCGGGTGCCATATATGGGCAGTCTGTTTCAATCATAATCCTCTCAATGGGAATCTCTCTGCATGCCTCTACGGCACGTCTGGCATTTTTAAAGGTCAGTACGCCCGTAAAGGAAATCATCATTCCCAGCCCGATTATTTCCCGAGCCGTTTCTGCACTTCCCGAATAGCAATGCACAACCCCTTTTGACACCTTGTTTTCCTTAAGAATTTTGAGGCTGTCACCCTTTGACTCTCTGTCGTGAACAACAATGGGCATATCAAGCTCCTTTGCAAGGTCTATCTGTCTTATAAACCACTTTTTCTGGGTTTGGGGGTCGGTTCCGTCCATATAGTGATAATCAAGTCCGATTTCCCCGATTGCAACAACCTTTTTATGCTTTGCAAGCTCTCTCAAGGTGTCTATATCCCTATCGGTCATATTCCCTGTATCGCTGGGATGAACCCCTACGGTGGCATATATAAAATCATATTTGTCTGCAAGAGCCACAGACGCCTTTGAACCCTCAATGTCGGCACCGACATTCACAATATTACAGACTCCAAAAGCTTTAAGGCTTTTCAGCACCTCTTCTCTGTCTGCGTCAAACTGTCTGTCGTCAAAATGAGCGTGGGAATCAAACAACATAAACCGTTACTCCTTATTTTATAATCCTTTGTATATCCTCTTTTATAAGCTCTGCCAGATTTTCTGCTTCCTCACGGCTGTCACCCCGAAGCATACAGTAAAGCTTAATCTTCGGCTCTGTTCCCGAGGGGCGCACAACAAAATTATTGCCGTCCTCCAGCTCCAGATATATAACATTAGAGGTGGGAAGAAGTATTTTTTCTGTTCTTCCCCCGTCTGTTTCCCTTCTTGTGGATGCCTTATAGTCCCTTACTGCCAAAACCTTCTTCCCTGCAACAGACTTTGGCGTATTATTGCGAAGAGATTCCATTATTCCGCTGATTTTAGCAAGTCCGTCCATGCCCTCCATAACAATAGATTCTACATACTCTTTATAGTATCCGTACTTTTTATAAATGGCTTCCATTTGTTCCGCGAGGGAGCTTCCTCTCTCCCGATAATAAAGTGTCATTTCAGCAATAAGCATTGTGGCAACCACAGCATCCTTATCTCTTGCATAGGTTCCTTTAAGGTAACCGTAGCTTTCCTCAAAGCCAAAAATATATGTGCCTGTTCCCGTTTCCTCTGATTCTTTTATCTTTTCACCGATAAACTTAAATCCTGTGAGAACCTCTTTCATTTCCACACCATATTCTCTGCAGATAGCCTCTGTCAGGTTTGTGGTAACAATTGTCTTTACCACATACCCGTCCTTTGGAAGCTTATTGTTTTCTTTAAGGCTTGAAAGAATATATTCCGTCAACAAGGCACCAACCTGATTCCCTGTAAACGCCTGATATTCTCCACTTTTATCCCTTACAATAATACCCACACGGTCTGCATCAGGGTCTGTCCCAACAATCAAATCTGCACCGCATTCTTTAGCATAGCCAATGGCGAGCTCAAAGCCCTCTTTATTCTCCGGGTTGGGAGAGGCTACTGTGGGGAAGTTTCCGTCAGGTTGTTCCTGCTCCTTTACTACAACAACATTATCAAAGCCCATTCTCTTCATAATTTTACGAACAGGCTTGTTACCCGACCCATGGAAGGGAGTGTAGACAAACTTTAGACTGCTGCCTTTTTCTTTTATAAGCTGCGGATTTATTGACTGTGCCTGAACGCAATCCAGGTATGCTTCCTCCACCTCTTCGCCAATCAGTATTATTTTACCCTCTTTAACAGCGGTATCAAAATCACATTTTTTTACCCCAGTAAAGATGTCTGTTTTGCCGATTTCCTCAAGAACTATATCGGCAAGCTCGGGATTGAGCTGTGCCCCGTCAGCGCCGTACACCTTATATCCGTTATATTTTGCAGGGTTATGACTTGCCGTTATAACTATTCCTGCAGAGGTTTTTAAGTAGCCTACTGCAAAGGAAAGCTCGGGCACAGGCTTTAGCTCATCAAACAGATATACCTTTATTCCGTTTGCCGCAAGAACTGTTGCCGCTGTTTTAGCAAACTCGTCGGATTTGATTCGGCTGTCATAGGCAATAACTGTACTTAATTCACCCCCATCACCTGATTTTATCAGCTGATTGGCAAGACCCTGGGTCGCCTGTCCTACAACATAGCTGTTCATTCTGTTAGGTCCTGCGCCGATTACACCCCGCAGCCCTGCTGTACCAAACTCCAGGGGCATATAAAAACGCTCCTCTATTTCTTTCTCGTCGTTGATTGCCTTAAGCTCTGCAACAGTTTCTTCATCTGCCATATCAAGCCATCTTTGGTATTCTTCCTTGTAGTTCATTTAATATCTCCATTCTGCCGAAAACATCAGCATAAAATTTTCTGTTTTTATTATACTATTTTTTTCTTCTAAATACAACCCCAACATTACAGAATTTAACTAATTTAGGATTGATTTTTTTGTATATATCTGTTATATTATAGTTGTAAATTTAAAAAGAAATGAGGATAACTATGAAAATTGCAATCGGAAGCGACCATGGCGGCGTAAATCATAAGGAATATATAGAGGAGTATCTGACAAAAAACGGTCACGAATTTAAGGATTTCGGCACCTCTTCGGGAGAGTCTGTGGATTACCCTGATATTGCAGAGGCGGTAGCTGTTGCCGTAAGGGATGAAGCTTTTGACTGCGGAATCCTCATTTGCGGTACAGGAATCGGTATGAGCATTGCCGCAAACAAGGTAAGGGGAATCCGTGCGGCACACGTAACAGATACATACAGTGCCAAAATGGCAAAGCAACACAATGACGCACATATAATTTGTCTTGGAGAAAGAATTACAGGCCCCGACCTTGCTATTGATATTGTTGACAGTTTTCTAGCGCAAGAACATTTGGGCGACAGACACGCCCGCCGTGTAGAAAAAATTATGGCAATAGAAAAAAGTCAGAAATAATTTTAAAGCCCCCATTAAAAATGGGGGCTTTTTCGTTCTTATTTAATTTTATAATTTCCATTTTCCACGGAAATTCCCACAGAATAAAATTCTTTCATTGCTCTTGTAAGATATTCCGTATCGTCGGCTCCTGCCGTTTCCCATGCAGAATGCATTGCAATCTGGGGAAGTCCTATATCCACAGTATTTACACAGGTTTTTTCTGCCGCAAGGTTTCCGAGAGTAGTGCCCCCTGCAATATCACTTTTATTTACATATACCTGCCTTGGCACATCCACCCTGTCGCATATCTTTTTAAATATTGCCTCTGATACTGCATCCGTTGTATATTTTTGCGAGGCGTTATATTTTATTACAACACCTTTGCCGATTACAGGGAAGTTATCACAATCCGATAATTCCTTGCGGTTTGGGTGAATTCCATGGGCATTATCAGCGGACACCATAAAAGAAGCTGCCAACGCCAGGCACAGCTCCTGATAATCCCCTCCAAAGCCCTTGTTTATTCTTCGTAAAACAGATGGCAAAAAGTCGGACTTTGCCCCTTGCTTTGTTCCGCTCCCCACTTCTTCGTTATCAAACACGCAATAAACATTTATTGCATTGTGGTTTTCTCCCTCTAAAAATCCGTCCAGGAGAGCGTATACGCATTGCAGGTCATCCAGCCTTGGGGCTGATATAAACTCGTTATTGGGACCCCAGATTCTTCCCTCTTCTCTGTTGTATACCATAAGGTCGCAGCCTAAAAGCTGTTCCTTTTTTGCTTTTGCCTCACGGGCAACCTCTTCCATAAAATCATTTTTTTCGCTATACAGAGCATAAAGTGGCATCAAATCTCTTTGCACATTTATATCCCTTGTCTTCTCAAGATGAGGAGCCACCGAGGGAATAACCAGCAAATCCTTATCTATATTCACAAGTCTTGTTTCAAGACAATCGCCATTATCAACAACAACCCTGCCCGACACGGAAAGAGGCCTGTCAAACCAGGATGTCAGCACAGGACCCCCATACAGCTCTGTGTTTAGTCTTATATAATTTCCGTCACTCATTTGCGGAATTGCTTTCAGCTTGAGTCCCGGGGATTCTCCGTGAGCGGCACCTATCATATAGCTTTTAAATCCGTTTTGGGGAATTTTGAAGGCAATCAGGGATGACATATTGCGGGTTGTGTAATAATTTCCCCCTTTTTTCAAATCCCAGCTCTGCTCCTCGGCGAGATATTCAAACCCATTTTCTTTAAGAATATTTTCAACCTCTGCTGTGGTATGCCAGCAATCTGTTGACGCTTTTATAAATTCAATTAAACTTTTCATCTGTATCACTCTTTCAGAACAGTAATTTTTCTTATAGTATACCATATTTTGTGTAAAATACAAGAAGAAATATCCAACGTAACAAAAAAGGTCAATGTAGGGTTTGGCGGTTTCCGACAAACCGCTGCTCTATCTTTGCGGCAATCTAAAAGGGGGGCAATTGCCCCCCTTTGGTTATTTACATTATAACCGCTCCGATTACTCCCTCTCTGTCGATTCCATTTTCTATATCAAACAGAATTTCTTTTGCCTCTCCTGCCTCAAGAGTAACACTCTTTGTAGCAAGAGGAGTTTCCACAGAATTCAGGAACACAACTATATTTCCCCTTTGGGATTTATTTGATGTATTCACCACACGGACAGCAATCTGCAGTTCCTTGTTCCCCTCGGGCTGGGTGATTTGCTTTCCATCCTGATACATTGTGATTCTCTGCACACTGATATTATACATATCACAATCAGAATTTTGTTCAACCACGCCCTCAAGGCTGCCGTTTGCAGCAGCACCATCGAGGTATTTCAAATCCCCCCGAAGCTGTACCCTACAGTCAGAGCTTAAAAACATTGCCGGTTCCAGCTTAAGTCTGATTGATTGACTTTGGGGCATATAAATTGCCTCGGTCACATTTACCTCTTCCCCTGTGCTGTCTGTAACCGAAAAGTTTGCGGATTTTGCAGTATGCGGAAGAAGCTGCTTTGGCAAAGCCACGCTTACACTATACTCCTGCATACCCTGACTATAGACTTGCTTAAAGACAGGAGGCCTTAAACAACGGCCGTACATTTGAGACGCTGTCCCAAACGAATAATTTTACATCATCAATACCACCTGCAGTTATACCGCTAATTGCACTTGCAGAAATTGTAGCAGTATCTGTTTCAGTATCAACAGATGTTGTAACAATCTTGCATTTTACAAGCTCGTTTCCTTTATATACTGCCAAAACTGCAAAAGGAGCATTTTCTGAAGTATATTCTTCTATTTCAAGTGCCTCAACTTTTACCTCTGTTGCAGCTGCAATATTAAGGCTTGTAAGAGCTTCATCTGCCTGATTTGTAAATTCTGCACCCAACTCCCCGGGGTTGAATATGCGAAGTCCGCTCTTATATAGCTTACTTACATCTGTTGCATTAAGCTCACCTGCATATAGGGAGAATGTAGCAATATCACCATGGAAAGCAGAGTTTCCAACACCGCCTACAGTACCGCCTATTGCAAGATAGTCAGCTGTATTGTGATTGGCTCTGCCTTCATAGGCAAGCTGTGAATAATCATATCTCTCCATCGCATTCACGCTACCCTCTGCATATAACACACCATCTACATACAATTTGTGTGACCATGTTCCGTTATTTGGATATGTCTCTGTGGGTTTTGATGTCCATGTTCTTGTTACAGCATAGTGATGCCACTGTCCATCATGGGCAGAAAGGTCAGCGAGGGTCGCCTTTTCTCCTCTGTCCGTTTTATTGGAGAATACCATCGTACCATAGCTGGGGGTTTCATCTGCAAATGCACCTGTTTCAAACTGCACTCTGTAGGCATCTTTTACTGCAGTTGAGCCACTAATTGTGTTTACAAACTTGGGATGTCTGCCTACACTGAAGAGCGCCATTCTCTCGCTTGAATTAAGCGTGCCCGTTGCGTCTGCGTTTACAGTATAGTCAGGGCGTACCCATGCCTCAACGGTTATATTCTCTTCGTCACTAATCTCATAATCATTCAAACGAACTGTCACCTGGGCTGTGGGGTTCAACAAGTTGCCCGTGGTTGCATCAAGAGAAGCAAATCTCAAGAACTCTACACCGTCTTCCACCATACGCGTAGGCAGAGTATAAGAACCACTGAGAGAGTTATCCAGCATAACACCTGCAGATGTTGAATCAGCAGTTGCAGCAACGCCTGTTCCGTCATCTTTGATATCCATACTGAATACCTTTCTGCCGTTTGCAGGGAAGTATGTATCCCGTGCCGCCTCGTAGTTTGACCTTACTGTTGCCTCGGGCAATACTCCGTCATACATCTTAAAGGTGGAGATATCGCCACGGAAAGCCTCTGCAGAATTGGTATAACCGCCAATACATAAGTGATTCATGGGATTGCCCGGCGTTCCTGTTGTGATAACCGATCTTGTTGATGTAGCACCTGTCTTTGAACCTCTGTACGCGCCGTTTATATAGAGCTTATTCGTCCAAGTTCCCGTGGTTTCTGTGACAGCCGTCCATTCTCTTGTTATAACAAGATGCATCCATGTATTGTCAAACTCATCCATATAACCGTTAATCGGATCAGTAGTATCACCTGATGCGGTCACGCTGTAGAATGAATTTTGATCATTAGCATCTGCGTTCTGGTTATCATTGTCAAATCTCGGTCCACCGTAGGAAGTATTTCTCACCATCCAGTTAAATTCAAACAAATTCTTGTGAGGGTTAACATCATCTATACCTCTTGCGCTACCAAAGCTGAATACTCTGTTATAGTCACCCTTCTGCCCTGTAACACGAGTATCTCTTACAGGTCTGATCCAGGTTTCAAAGGTCAACGCATCCTTATTTGCGATATCAAGGCTATGAGCCATAGGTACAACTATACGTGAGTCTTCCTTGGTATATGAGTATGTTCCTGTACCTACTTTTTCTCCCGTAACTTCATCCGTAGCAGTATTCTCAAGAACATCACGGGCAAAGGTCAGGTATTTAACCGAGCCCTCCTGGTGATAAACAGGCGGGTCTGTGTGTCCAGATGTAATACTCTCAATCGACAATGACGAGCCGGATTGGAGATTCCCCTGTGTAGCCGCCGTTGCCGCTACGGTTGTAGTTGTACCATTTACACCTTCACCTTCTACACCCGAAATTGCCAATTCGAACAACAACGTAGGAGCAGCAGCTTCCGTTGCCCATACCATTCCAATTGGAAGCAATGACATAAGCATACAAATTGCTATTATTATTGCTACACTCTTTTTCATAATAATTCCTCCTTTAGAAATTATAGATTTTAATCCCTTGCAAAATGGCTGAAATGGGCTGCCCCGACCTTCACCTCTGCAGAACGGATAAATCCGTTCTATGCCACCTCATCCGTCAGCGGTGAATGAGGTGTACATTTTCCCGAGGCATCCCGTTTCAGCCATTTCACAAATACTTAAAATTATATATATTTTAATACTTTTTCTTAATTTATCTGCAAATCCTCTATTTGCTTGTCACTATTCTGTATATAATCACTGCAGTTTCTGCCCTTGTTGCATTGTTAAGGGGGGCAAACAATCCGTTTCCTACACCATTTACTATTCCCTTTGATGCAAAATATCCAACTGCCGTCTTTGCATAATCGCTTATGCTCCCGCTGTCTGTAAAGCTTATATCGCCTGTTTCATCTGCACCAAGCGCACGATAAAGAATTGTTACCATATCCTGTCTTGTAATGGGTTCTTCGGGATAAAATCTGCCGCTGTCGTCACCGAGAGCTATACCCTCTTTATAAGCCCTTGCGATATATGTTGCATACCAGCTGTCAGGGGCAACATCCAAAAACGGAGTTTTGTCATAAACAGAGCCTACTCCCATAGACTCTACAACCATCTTTATAAATTCCGCTCTTGTTACGTTATTGTTTGGTGCAAAGGTACCATCAGGATTTCCGTTTACAACCTTTTTCTCATAGAGAAATTCTATTGCATTCTTTGCCCATGGCACATCATCAATATCCGAGAAAGTAGGAATCTCTTCTGTTTCGTCACTTGGAAGAACTACGGGTCTTGCCCCTGTAGAGCCGTTATTTCTGTCAGATGGCACCCTATCGACTCCTCCTGTTGAGACGCCACCCTTTTTTTCTTCTATCAGTCTGTTGAATTCAGAAACTGCCGCCTTGCATGTTTCAAAGTCTCCTCCGCGCAGAGAGCCGATTACCTCTTTATCCTTTCCGTTCTTCAGGTTCCGGTAATCGCTCCAGTTTATTTCCCAGCCTTCGCCCTTGAAATATTCATCGGAGAAGTTTTTGAATATTTTTTCTACCTTGCTGTCTGTGCCAATTTTAATCTGCGTTAAAAGCACACTGTCGCAGATATATGCTTTTATCTCTGCTATAGTCTTTTTTCCGTCAAATTCGGCAAGTCTTTCGATTAGCTCCCCTTCGTCTATAACCTCATAGAGCTCCCTGGCAATGCTCGGGGTGTCGTCTGCGTCTTCTTCTACCTCAAAGCCAAAGTCTTTATAGTATGTATCGTACCAAGTCTGCCAATCGTCGCTATCTTTTATAACCATAAACTTTGCCCCTGCCACTGCCCCGTCATACTTTTCCTTGACATAATCCATTGCTTCAATGATGCCTTCCTCGTCATCGGCTGCAGGCACTGTGTAGGTTGCGTCGTTCTTCATAAGATACTCAAACTCCAAAGCCCCGTCTGCCTTGTCTTTGATTGAGTTATAGCCGCTTACATCTACCCCCAGAATTTGTGCGTTTCTCGGAACACCAACAACACTTCCCATAGTTGCAGTGTCGCTGCTTGCGGCATCACGGACAGCTTCAAGCAATGCTACTCTCTGCTCCAGACTGCCGTATGAAAATGTAGTGGTATACTTCGAGAGCTTTGCTCCCGAAATCTCCAGGGTGTAGTCAGCACCGGCAATTTCCGGCATTTTTATTTCACCAAAGTCAAACCGTACAACATTTCCGACCAATTTAGTGCTTGTAAAATCAACCATCACATCTGCGTCGGGGTCTGCCGTTGTATCTATCAACCTGAAAATAAGCGTTGCATTTGCTCTTGATGAGCTGACTGCCCCCTCGACCCTTATGGAATGCTCCCTCGCGTTATATACTATGTTCACATCCGATATTGTACCAAGCTCCGCATCTGCAAAAACGAGGCTCATTCCACAGGATAACGCAAGCGCCAATAAAATTGCTAATATTCTCTTTATCATATTTTATACCTCCGTTATCTCACAATATCCTTGTATATTATAATGGTCTGAACCTGTCCGCCGCTATAAAATACATACACATAATCGCCTACAGAAATATTATCTATTGCCGCCTTTTCAACAAAATACTTATCTTCAACCTGCCTCTTGTCTACAAGGCAAACATTTCCTGTAAGGGGTGCAACCTCTTGAGTCTTTGTCGTTCCGTCATCAACCTCAACTGTGATATAGCTCTCGTTCCTGTCTGCAACCTTACCCAGTATACCCTTTGTATGCTGCGAGTTTGCTTCAGGACTACATTCAGGTCTTTTAAAGCTTGCTATATATTTTGTATCATCATTGTTTTTTTCCTTAAGGCTGTCATCTATGGGGTTATCTACACCCTCGCGCGTGTGTGCGCCTCCTTGCAGGAAGTATGTAACCGCCCTTTGAATGGTTCCGTCAGGAAAAACCTTAAGCCTGAACACATCTCCCGGCTTTGCATATTTCAGCTTCTCTACGCTATTAACTATAGATGTCGCGACGACCGCATCGGTATCAACCTCGTACTTTCCTGTTAAATCAAGCTTGTATGTTACCTTTCCGCCGTTATACCAGCCGTGGATAAGAGTTATCGCATCTCCGTCTTCGTTAAGACCCTCACTTGATGATTCGTAAACAAAATGCGAATTCAGGCTCAACCTGCTTGTGTAGTTAGTCCAAACAAGTATATCTGCTTCCCTTTCGCTTCCCGTTGTAGAATATATGCCGCCTGCAAACTCATAGTTAGTGCTGTTAAGCACGCTCTCTGCGGGCAAAACAGAGCACGCTGTATCACGGTCATCTCTTGTTTTTGAACCATAAAAAGCGAACACCTTTGCAGTCGTTTTATTGGCATAGAACAGGAATTTGTTCGAAACCTTGTTAAACAGCATCTGCGAGCTCGCAACATACATAAATTTATCTGTAGTATTGCTGAGACACTTGAGTAAATCGTCGTGTCCGCCCTCACCAATAGTTTCTGCAGTATCAAGTGCAAACAACTTATTTTCGGCATTTATGCGATAACGTACAACCTCTTCCGAAACAATATCCGAAAGTCCGCGGAAGCCGTTTTCAACTCCGTCTGTTAAAACACTCTTGTTGTCTATCTTTATGCCGTCTGCCGTTACCTTGTCTGCTATATCGTAAATAACCGCCTTTGCATCCATTGTCATTATTTTAATCCGGACATCCTTATCAAATCCGATATCAGTTGCACTATAGCCCATAAACAAGCCTGTCTGCCATCCTGTCGGGTCGCTTGTTGCCGCTTTTACGATATCACCGTATATATTGAAGTAATACAGACTGTTCTGCCCTATTGTTGGCTCTGTTTCGCTGCTCATCGGGATATAATTATGAGAAATCTCACGCCAGACGTCATTTAAATAAATTTCTCCATCCTCTATCTTGGTAATTTTACCGCTCTCACTTGACTCTGCAACGAACATTCTTATAAGCTTTTTACCGTCTTCGTTCTTACTTTCGTATACAGTTACCACATTGCCCACATCAAGCTTTTTAAGCTCAACTGCCTCACCGAGAGCATTCTGGACAAATACATTGTCGTCCGAACTCCACTCTATGCTGTCATTGCTGAAATCGGCCTTAAACGCGCTAAAATCGGCTGCAATAGACGATATCACATAATCATCATATTCTTCTATTACGATATTCTGACTTCCGTCATTGTTTTCAATAACACGAAGCTTACCGATAAAATTATCGAGGTTGTCAATCATATCCTCAAGGGATTTTTCTGCGGCTACGCCATTATAAATAACACGTGAAGAAGCTTTAAAATCTATTGTTTCCTCTTTTTCGTCGCCCTTTTCAAAATATGTAATCCCATCATTGTCAAGACTCACTATTTCACATTCTTTTGAAGAAATGTCAATAATCTCTGTCGAGTCTGCGGGTATAATCGCTTTTATGGTCTTAACTCCATTCTTTACCCGATAATAAAATTCGGAGTCTATTCCCAAAAAACCTCCTGCCGCACTGTTTCCTACCTTGTAGGTTTCATTGTTTATCCGCACCTCGTTCGTCCCAAGGTCAGTATCAGGAAGGTTAAGAGATGAGAAAGAGTTCGCTGTAACTATTCCCTCTCCTCTGTATATGTTTTGAGTATCACAAAGTATGCTGTCCAAAGTATCGTAAGTCACATGCTCGTTATAAATACCGTTTGGCACTATACAGTCTGCCTCTATCGCATTTTTCAAAAGTCTTACCATGCCGCCGCGGCTTAACATCTCATCCTTAAGCGTGCCCTTTACTATGCGCTCTTTTATAGCAGTAGTTATATATCCATTCGGGTATCCGCCCGCCTCTTCTGCAATTTTGCGGTATCCGAGAACTCTTACCAAAACCGTAGCCGCATCAATTTCTGTTATAAACTCATTGGGGGAGAAGGTGTTCTCCGTCGTGCCGTTCATAACACCAACGCCGCCGAGATAGCCTATTGCCAGGGCATTTGGATTTTCTGCATTCACATCCGAAAATTTTGCCGACTCTACTTTAATGCCATCATCTTCTGTAGAATTTACATCCTTATATATTGCGTAAACTGCACTTGCAAATTCGCCTCTTGTAACGGGCATATTCTCGTCAAAAACGCTTTCTAATAAGTTAATCATTCCAAGCTGCTGGAGCAAATCTATATCTCTCTTAAACTTCTCATCCGTTATATCAACATAACGACTCTTTCCCGAATACTCTCTGTAAACCGGCTTTTCTTTGGGCTTGCCAAAGAATTGGAAGCCATAAAAGTTCATAGTCGATGCTGCTGTCGTTATATACACATCATGCACACCCGTAACCTTCTGCAGCATTTCTGCAGAGTTGGTTTCGGGTACTGCAAATTCAATCTGGGTAATCGGAACCAAAGCAATAGGGTCGCTGTTTGGACTATCAATCATAATCTTAATCATTGACGCATGTCCCGCTCTTGCACCCGCGGTTGCCTCAACTGTTAAAGGCGCCGTTTTTCCAAAATCTATCTTTCTGTATACAAGATAGCCCTGCGGCCAGATTGAACCTATTCTGTTCGCCATGAACTGCAGGTCTCCTACTCCTGCTATTGAGCTTTCTTTGTCAAGGGTTGTCGCATCTATATAATTAAATGCATCTGCCGCAAAAGAGCTTGTCGGAATCAAAACCGTCGTCAGGATTATAGAAAAAGCCAGCATAAAAATCAGAAATTTTTTCATTTTATTTTGTCTTTTCATTTACTCATGCGCCTCCTTTCAGTCAAGTATGATTTGTCTGGTAATCGCAACTGCACCCTCGACAGAATCATATTTCCATGCAATCGCCTTTATTTTGTAATCCGAGCCATCATCCAAATCTATCCCCGCTGTATTTGCCATAAGCTTTCCTGCTTCAACGTTGGCATCAGGGATAATTTTGTTCATTATGCCATCCTTATAAACAATCATTGTCAGAACATAATTACCCTCTCCAACCACAGGAACAGAAATCGTAACCGCATCTGACTTTTCAAGGGTTTCTGCATATCCTTCTATCTGTACCGAGTCATCAGGTGCTATGCCCTCGAAAAATGCTTCCGTCTTAAATGGGAGGCTGTAAGCCCCAAGCCACTTTCCGTTTATATCCTTCAGGTCTTTCGAGAACCAAATCTGATAGCTCTCGCCATAATCAAGGACATCGTTAATAGGTATTGTGACTTCTCCTGCATTATATTCTATAGTCCCTGTATTGAGCTCTTTTAAACCATCTGCGCTCTTGATTTTTACATTCTCTTTGGTTATAAGAGCCGGGTCTACCTCGCCGCTTAAGGTAAAGCTTATACTGTCGGGTGTCGCTGATACCACCTTTTCATCTGTCTCAAATGCGGGTGTTGCCGCCTCCACATACGGCTTCTTGCTTGCAAGGTACATATCCTCCACCAGCTCGCTTATATTGTCATCTATGCCGCCCTGATAGAGTCTGAATTCCGCAATATCACCCTTGAAGGCACTTCCGTCTCTACCAAGGTTTGTAAGATTTTCGCTGGATGTACTGCCTCCGATTACAAGATGGTTTAGGGGATTAGTTTCGCTTGCCGCAGATGACGGATAATCCCCCTTTGTAACCTCTATACTTGATTTCACACCTCTGTAGACACCGTCTATATAAATTCTGGATTCCCATTTTCCTTTTCCTGAATCTCCCTGTACCCATTTTCTTGTAATTACCAAATGAGTCCACTGTCCGTTTATAGACTGTCCGTTTAATTTCTCGTCTATATATCCAACTGCAGGATGGGGGTCAATTTTTGCATCATAGAAACTGAAATATACATCGCTTCCATCTGTTTTGGGTTGCGGCGTAAATCTGGGTCCGCCGCTTGATGAATTTCTTGTCATCCAGTTAAACTCAACTACAGTAGTTGCCGTAGTTGCGCCGTACGCTCCTCTTGCGCTTCCCAAAGAGAAAACATCAAAATAATCTCTGTGGTTTGTTGCCGCACCCGCTGCGTTTGCTCTGTTGTCGTTTAAATCTCTGGTCGGTCTTACCCATGCTTCAAAAATCAAATCCTGATTTGCTATATCAAGAGATTTGTCAAGCGGAACAACCAAACGCGCATTACCTCTGTCGGTCACATAATCGTAGGTTGTTACATCATCATCGTTCTTTGGTCTGCTTGCCGCGAACTTTATATATTTTATGTTTGTATTGTTTTCGCCCGCTTCTTTTCCGTAAATCGCAGACGTATCATGAGCATTTGTAATGCCACCCACAAAGAAATCAGAGGAAACACCATCTACTTTTTGTATATACTTATCTGTTTCCCCGCTCGCCTTTACAAGGGATGTTGCCGCAAGTCTGCCTTCGCTCTCAATATCCGCAATGCTGACTCCGTTTTCTCCGCCGTCTTGTATTTCCATATCGAAAATCAGCTTGGCAGGTTGACCTTCCGCCACATCGGCTCCTGATGCAACACCAACTGAAAAAAACCATGTCATCAGGCATATTGCCATCAATAAAGCTATTCTTTTCTGCATATTACTTCCTCCTTATGTATTTGCAATTGCGGGGCAAAAGCCCCACAATCACAAAAGTAAGCTTATTTCTCAAATCTGAACCAGCCAAGCTGACAAGCCTTGTTGGAATTTGGATCTCCGCCAAAGTCGAGATAAACCGTATACGTTCCTGCAGGAACGGGATTGCTCAACTCCGCAATTTCTTCTGTAAATACCCCCGGCTCACAGGGTGCCGTCTGAATGGCAGTGGTTGCAATAACGTTGTTGTCAGCATCAACTACACGAACATTTATCGGCTGTCCTGCGTGTTCTTCATCAGTAACATAGTAGTTTATCGTCATCTTGCTGCACTGTGCCAGAGTACGAACATTGGAATATCCCGCTGTCGTTCCCGGGAGTGCAAACATAAGCTTTCTGAGTGCATCTACTCTGTCATATCTTACATACTCAAAGGGTCTGTCGGGATTCATAATACTAATATTTTTATCCCATCTTCCGCCCTGATAACGAGCCTCTGAAGCTATGTCGGACGAATCCGCACCCTTCTTAATAAATCCAAAGTATGTCATATTGGAGGTCTTGCCTTTTCCTTCGTAAACGAAATCAAGATAAATATCGTACGTGCCCGCCTTGACATCTTTAATCAGCGGAACCTTTATAGGTGTTACATCATAGAAGCCCTGATTGAGTGTCCTGATTTCCGCAACAGGCTCGCCTGTGGGCTTTACAAACTTTTCGGTTGGCTCACAAAGATACACCCTGATAAGCTGACCGAGATATTGGTCACGGCTGCCCGCCGCAAGCACAAAGTAATCAGAATCTTCATCAATGGTCCTGTTTGCAAAGCGAACCGTATTTCCCGTCCATGTAGATTTAACACCGTTTATGTACGGGTTCTTGGTTCCAAGACTGCTGTCGGCTATGAAGAAGTCAGGTTGTGCTCCCGCTCCGGAGATGCGATCGGTATAGTTTGCCAGATATGTAACGTTACTGAATTCCTCTGTTTTATCAGTTCTTGTTCTGTTGAAAACGCTTATACCGCCAATCTCTACCGAGAAGTAATCCTTTACTTTAATCCATACATTGTTCTTCCCCTTGGTGTCATCAATCATAAATCTCAATGTATTTGCCTGCTCGTTGCTCGGCGCATCGCTCTGGGGAATTTCAACATCATATTTCTTACCGCTCTCCATACTCTGACCAACTGTTACCTCAAGCTTATCAAAGGTCCAATGACCAAGACTGCGGAAGTTTATAATCATTTCGTTTGCACTATCGCCGAAGTCTACGTCCGAGAACTCTATGTATTGACCATCGTTTGAGAACTTCGCAAAGCCATCCTCTGCATCTACTGTTACGCCCTCTGATATTTTTGCTTCTTTTGCACTATACTTCATACTATATTCTTCGTTCTCAAATCTTCTGTAGTTGTTCATATACGGAGCTTCTCTATCAAGGTGTGCCCCCGCAAAGAACGGACGCTCTTCACTGAAGTATTCATCTGCAAGTGCGTCTGCAACAGGAATGGTATCATCAAGCTCTATATTACCCAAATACTGATTGTTCCACTCTCTGCAGTACGCTTCAACACCATCAACGCCCTGGAAAAGCTTCATTCTGGCATAAGTATCGCCTGTAAGGAATGAGAGATTTTCAAACGTGTCATAGCCATGAGCGTTTCCATCCCAATAAATCAATATATCGTAATGGTTTCCGTCAGGCTTCTGCGTTGTTTTATATACATAATTATTGCGAACCGTTGTATGACTCTTGTCGATACTTGCATTTGTACCATTTGTGTATATTGCTCCTGCATCCTGTGTAAGCAAGCATGCGTCGTGAAAATCATTGTACGCAATATCACAAGCAAGGAAGGGTGCATTACCATGTCCAACCTGTGACTCGGGTCCGTCCAGGAACTTATAATACTCATTTCTACCAAAGTCTAACGCGCCTCTTCCTGTGTTATAAACAGTATTGTTGTAAATTGCAAATCCACCGCGCGGAACAGTTACATGTTCCCACGCCTGGGTATCCGCGTGAATACCTGAAACGTACGCACCCATATATCCGCAGTCATTCATAATATTATTTTCAAGATATGTGTAAAGACCTATCATATACACTGCCGCAGCTGCACTGTGGTCAATTCTTGAATTTGTAATAATATTATCACTGCCGCTTATAAAGATACCAAGCTCTCCCCTTTGGGGTGCACCCTCTTTAGCATTGTAGTAAGGGAAGTCAATATATCCGTTACGCTGATCAGAAGAAATGGTATAGTGAGCAATATATCTCATATTCATACCGTTGAGCATACACATCGTGCTGTCCTTCATTACCACGCTTCCGCCAATTGTTTCAAAGCCCTCGATATTTACATATTTTCTGCCTGTCAAATCAGCGACCAGCATTCTCGCCTTTGCTTCAACATTTACAGTCTTTGGGTCTGCTCCCTCGGGCAAAATCATATACATTCTGTCCTCGTCTTGAGGCTTCACCCATTCTCCCGGGAGATTCATCGCATTTTTATGTCCGACAATCATACCCCAGTTCCACTGGTCATTTGTTTCCTTATTTATCGTCAGGGAGTTAGCCCAGTTTCTCCACCACCATCTCTGCTGTCTGTATTCATCAGAGATAATAAGCTTACCCTTGGTGCTGCTCTCTATAAGGCCATTATTCATCGCATATCCGTTAGAGAATATGCCTACATACATTCCTCCCTGCCAATAGTTATCCTCCTGGTCGAGAAGCATATCGCTGACAATCGCATCATAGTCTGCGCTCTCGTATTCGGTAGAAACAGTTTCATACGATGTCGCTTTATTTTCCTTCTTTTGCAGCTCTGTTGCACGCTTTTCCCACTCTACGCCCCCAACCTTGAAGGCATCGGCATCTCCCGAGGCTTTGATAAGGTCAGCTCTTACGCCCCACGCATTGCTGAGTTCCTTGCCCGTTGTAAGGTGTCCGGGAGCATCAGGATATCTCGCCTCCGTCTGAAGCTTGTCGTCTATAAAGATCTGATTTCTTCCAAGCCCCAAATCAAAATTCATACCGAATATATATACACCCTTTTCTTCATCAAAAAGAGCGGGTCTTCCAAGAGGCTCGTTTGCAGAAATAACAACTCTCTCGCCCTCTGCCGCCTTAAAGGTGATAGGCGCCTTTGCAGTACCGTCATTCTGCGGGGTAAGAACTTCTCTGTATGTACCCTCGCGCACTATAACAGTATCTCCCGCTACCGCAACAGATGCCGCCTTTGCAAGCGTTTTAAACGGTGACATAGAGCTACCCGAGTTATTGTCGTTTGCCACATCATTTTGAGCTACATAGTATGTGTTTCCTTTTATTTCCGCCTCCGCAGGTCCTATAAACTCTTCAAACTTCGCGAGGGCAAAGTTATAAAAACCCTCTTCTTCAAGTATATCACGAACCGTATACTTATCATCAATTGCAATCAAGCCGTCCTTGTAACCAACGGTTTCACCCGCAAGCTCTGCAAAGAAACGAACAGCCGCCCAAACTCTGCCCTCATGATTTATTATTACGTTATCAGGACCATCTGTCGGTTGTGACAGTCCCTCTGTAATTTTGCACACACCATTCATCACAACTACCTCGTGCGTGTCACTTCTCATAAGAACATAATTCTTTTCGGGAATAACCTCGTGATAATATCCTGTCGCCTTTGCCAAAGTATTGATAGGCAGATATATAGATCCGTTAAAGAAGTACGGCAAAAGCTGTGTGTCATTATTATCAAGGTAACGCTTGCCGCCATTTACAACTATAGCAGATGCGTTTTCGTGCATCAGAACGGTTGATGTAGTTTCTATTGAGTACCTCTGCACATTCTCGTCGTCAGAAAATTTAGGGATTGGCGCAGTGGACGGAGGCCCCATCGTCAGCTCCTTTTCAAATCGCAACTCTTTAATGCTTATCCCTTCATCTGAAGCAATGGTAATCTGCTTCTCCCCCCGCCGCTCTACGTATTCACTCAAAGCACCGTAAGCACCCCATGTTCTGTACTGCGGCTCTTGGTCTTTGCCGAGGTTTTTACCAAATTCCAATTTATATTCTAAATCTGTTCCGTATTCCAGATTAACTGCATTATAAGTATCTGTGTCGCTGGACAAAACTATATTGCCGCCGCCTGTATATTTAATGGTTACACTTCGGGAGCCATAAGGCAGATAAAATCCCCATGTTGCACTTCCGCCCGCATCAATTTGAACGCCATTTTGCGTTGCTGTTGCATTATTTGTAAAAATACAGTCCTCTGGGCTTACCAGATGCTCGCTTTCACCCGGATAATACCCCGGAGTCCAGACGTATGTTGGTTTGTCTGTCCCTGCAAACGCCGATATTGACGAAAACAGCATAGCCGCCACAAGGATTCCGCATAATATTTTCTTCATAATCCTACCTCCTGTATATTTAAATTATTACACTGTCTATTCAAACCTGAACCAGTTGAGTTGATAGGTCTGTCCTTTATCATTACTGTCAGGGAAGTCAAAGTACACTCTGTAGTTTCCTGGTGCTACACTTTGGGAAAGCTCTACAAGCTGTCCCCCTGCCGAAGAAGCGCCTGTATTAAACGTTCCTGTGGCAACTGTGGTTTCTTCAGAGGTTTCGCTGTTATACGATACCACCCGAACCCCAACATCTGCAGCTGTATCATTTTTACCCATAACTGTATATGCCACTTTTATATCAGAGCATTCTTCGTTGATTACATCAACATCGCTGTAACCCACTGTATCTCCGGGCAAAACAAAGGTAAGCTTAAACCTTGCTGTAGTGGTTCTGTCTTCCAAAGCTGCAACAAACGACGATTCGCTGTCTTTTTTAGTACTGATGGAAGAATCGTACAAACCGCCCTGATAGCGCACTTGAGCTCCTATCTCTGATGTATTCTTATCTTTTGAAAGGAATCCGCAATAGAGTATTGTTGATGTTTCGCTTACAGCTGTAGTTTCCTTTCTGAATTCAAGATAAATATCATAGGTACCTGCCTTTATATACCCGTCGGCATTTGTAACAGGAACCTTTATTGGTGTTATGTCTGACATTTTCTGATTATATACAACAAACTTTGCAACAGGGGTCTTTCCTGTTTTAACAGGATTATTAAAGCTGTCAGTCGGCTCGCACACATACACATATACAGGCTGCTTACGCAGCTGATCACGAGAGCCCGCTGCCATTACAAAATAATCAGAATCATCCGTAATAGTCACATTTGCATATCGAAGAATTGTGTTTTCAAGAGTATTATGAACCGCTGAACAATGAGGATTAGAAGCCGGAATATCATTAGATAAAAGCATACTTTTTGTAAGCTTATCTACCACATTGGTTGAATTATGAGGCAAAGCATCCGTATACTGGCTCATATATGTAAAGTACGAAAACAGCTCTGCTGAATCCTCCTTTAGCTCTCTTTTATAAACACTCAATCCGCCAATTCGCACAGAGTATAAATCCACAACCTTTAATCTGACATTCTTTTTCCCGCTTGTAGGATTTATGGTAAATCTGTGGGAACAGGTCTGGTCCCCCTGTCTTGGCTCCTGTTGAGGGAGTGTAATTTTATATGTCTGCCCCTCTGACGGGTCGCTGTCAAAGATGTTAAGCTCAAGCTCATCAAAGGTCCAGTTTGCATCACACCGATAGCTTATAACCATTTCATTAGAGCCTGTGCCAAAATCAACCTCTGAAAAATCGAGATACTGATTGTTTGCAGTATAAGACACATATCCGTCAGAAGCATCCATAACCACTTCTGCATCAGACGGAGTTGCCTCTGCCGCTCTGTACTGCATAGAATAGTTGTTTTCTTTAAGCTTGTTATAATTGTTGAGGTAATAATCTTCTCTGCCAAGATACGCCCCTGCAAAGAAAGGTCTGTCCTCGCTAAAATATTCATCTGCCAAAGCATCTGCAACAGGCTTTGTACTGTCAAGCTCCAACGCTCCAAGCTTATGATTGTTCCAAAGTCTGCTATAAGCTTCTGCCCCCGGAACACTGGCAGGGGAAATGAGCCTCGGGCCCTTTTCTCCTGTAACAAAAACCAGATTATCGTAGGTATCAAAACCATTTGCACTGCCATCCCAATAGAGAAGAACCTCATAGGGGTTTGTATATCTTTCGTCTACCGTTTTATAAATATAGTTTCTGCGGAAATCTGTAGCCTTCTTGTCAAAAACAGTGTTTCTGCCGTGAGCATATACCGTTCCCGCATCCTCTGTCATAAGACACGCATCGTGGAAATCGTTGTACGCAATGTCCATGGGAAGCAAAGGCGCGCTGCTGTGAGAAATAATGTATGGGTTTGCCTTTACATCATCAAACTCATTTTTGTTGATGCTTACAGCACCTCTACCCACATTATATACCGTATTATTATAAACAGAAAGTCCGCCTCTCGGCTTCCCCATAGGCTCGTAAGGAACCGTTTCTATACAAATTCCCGCAACATAAGACCCCATATATCCGCAGTCATTCATTATATTGTTCTCAATATAGGCATAGGTGCCTGTGCAGTACACAGCGGCACCTGCACTATGGTCAATTCTTGAATTTACGATTATGTCGTCTGTTCCTCCAAGATAAATTCCGTTCTCGCCCCTTTGGGGTGCCCCTGCATTTTTAAAATCAAAGGGAAAATCCAGGTAGCCCTGTTTTGGGTCTGCGTTCAATGTGTAATGAGAAATATATTTCATATCCATTCCGTTGAGCATACACATTTCACTGTTATTCATAGTTATACCGCCGCCAAATGTGTCAACGCCCTCAATGTTAATATATTTTTTGTCCGTCAGGTCAATTACACGCTGTCTTGCTTTTGCTTCAACCTTTATATCCTCAGGGTCAATGCCCTCCGGTAAAATCATTTTAAGCGCCTTATTCTTGACTACCCATTCATAATCAACGGACATGGCGTTTTCGTGACCAATTATCATACCATAATTCCATTGGGAATTACTGCCGTTGCTGATGGAATTGCACCAATTATCCCACCAATACATTTTTGTTCTCTCGTTGGAGATAGTCAGCTTTCCGTCTGTGCTGCTTTCGATTTTCCCCGAAAGAACAGCATAGCTGTTGCCGAATGTGCCTACATAAATTCCACCCTTCCAATAGTCATCCTCATAGCCCAGCAAACAATCTCCCATCATGGTTGTAAGGTCAACTGCATTTGCATCGGTGTCTACCTTAAAGATGTCCCCTCTTACACCCCATGCCTGGCTTAAATTATCCTTATGGACATTTTCCTCTGTAGGATCGGGAAATCTTGCTTCGCTTTTCATTTCTCCATTCACAAAAATCTGGTCTTTGCCTGTTCCCATTGTACCTGTGCCATTATTTATACCACTCATATCAAAGGTATATACTCTTTTTTCCTCATCGGTAAGAGTGCCTCCGCTTATCTCTTCTGTGGCAGAAATAACAACCCTCTTGCCCTCTTCTGCCTTGTAGGTTATAGGAGCTCTTTCAGTTCCGCTGTTTGCAGGAACAAGAGTTTCTCTGTAAGTTCCCTCCTGCAACACAACAGTATCTCCTGCCACCGCAATCTGTGATGCCGCTAAAAGAGTTATAGGTGACGAATATTCGCCTGTATTTGAATCCTTACCTACTCCCTCCGGGGCAACATAATAGGTTTTGCCCGAAAGCTTGCTCTCTGCAAAAGGTTCTATTTTTTCAGACATATAGGCGTAAAAATCCCCGTCCTCCATAATGTCACGGACAGTATACTTGTCATCAATGGCAACAAGACCGTTTTTATAGTCTACCGTTTCTCCCGCAAGTTCACCAAAATATCGAACAGCCGCCAGAATTTCTCCCTCTCTGTAAATAAATACATTATCAGGAGCCGCCACAGGCTCTGACAACCCCTCTGCAACCGTACAATTACCACCCATAAGCACAACCTGGTGAGAATCACTTCTCATCAAGGCATAACCCTTTTCAGGAATTACCTCGCAGTAATAGCCAAGAGCCTTTGCAAGGGTGGAAACAGGAAGGTACATAGACCCGTCAAAATTATAAGGCTCTGTTTCGATATTATTGTTGTCAATATATCTTCTTCCGCCGTTTACCAGAATTACATTGGCGTCCTCATGTATAATTACCGTAGACATGGTTTCCATTTCGTATTTCTGCTCTGTTTCATTGTCAGAAAATTCAGGAATATAGCTACGGGGAAACGCTGTGCTTTCTACCGTATAAGGACCCATGGTTATTTCTTTTTCAAAACGCAATTCGTGTATGTATATTTCTTGGTCGGAGGCGATTGTAACCATTTTTTCTCCACTATGCTCAACCTGCTCCACAAGTACACCGTAAGAACCAAATGTTCTGTATTGAGGGTTGCTTGCTCTCCCCGAATTTACTCCAAATTCGATTCTCTGTTCTGCTCCGCTCCCCTCGCAGAGCTCAACAGGATTATAAGAAAACTCCTCGGTTGTCAGAGTTATGTTTCCACTTCCTGTGTACTTTATAATAATACTTCTGGAATTGTAGGGAAGATAAAAGCCCCAGGTCGCACTTTCCCCGGCACAGATTTTTATGCTTCCGTCCTCTTCAGGTACTGCGGTCACACAATCTTGTGCATTTACAATATGCTCTGTTTCTCCAAACAAATATCCCGGCATATAGCCTTTATATGTATCGGAATTTTTGAATTCTGCAATATATCCGTTTCTCACGCCGGGATACTTTGCATCAAAAGCTTCACGGAATGCAGCAATGGTTGAATATTCTGCAGCCGCTTTATCTTCCTCTGCTTTGTTTTCATTCCAATAGCTTTTTGCCTTTTCGTCCGCCTTTCCTAATGCCCAGTCGTCAGCATATTCTGTATACAAGGAGGGTTTTGTCCGTCCTGCCATAACGGAAACCGAGGACAACATCATAAATGCAGCAATTATACCGCAAAAAATTCTTTTTTTCATAAATTCCCCTCCAAATAATTTTTATTTCAATACTCTTTCAAAGAATATTGTATCATAAATTTGTACATTGGTATATGTAAATTCGTACCAATAATGTTGCAACTCGTGATTTGACGCGGTATGTTCATCTGTATAAAATATTTGGGAATATCGGTTACATCCCCTTATCGAGGAGTCAACAAAACTCCTCTTGTTGACAAAAAAAGTATCTATTGATATAATAAAACAATCAAAAACGATTGTCAATATATGGCCAAAATATTGATAAACGCTCAATATCAATCAAAAAAAGAGGGGTATGTATGTTAAAAGAAGAAAGATATGATAAGATATTGGAAATATTAGAAAATGACACCTATGTTACGGCGCAAGAACTCAGCAAACGGCTTTATGTAAGTCTGCCTACAATTCGTCGTGACCTTTCAGAATTATATAGCCGTGACCTGCTGGTAAGAACCCACGGAGGTGCTAAAAAAGCAAAGGCAGAGCTTACCGTAATGCCGCTGGATATCAGGCAAAAGGTTAACCACGGCATAAAAAGAAATCTTTGTCAGGCTGCCGCAAGCCTGTTGAAGCATGACGATGTGATTTTTCTTGATGCCTCCACAACAGTATGGCAAATGACGGATTTTATTTCTCCAAACCTCAATATTACAGTAGTAACAAACAGCATTCCCTTATCGGTCCAATTGTCACGGCGTGGGTTGGTAAATTTTTGTACGGGAGGGGCATTAAGGCAAAGGTCTATGTCATATGTAGGAATATTTGCACAGAATTTTACAGAAAACTTTAACTTTGACAAGGTATTTTTCTCCTCTTACGGAGTAAATGACGAAAACATTATAGTTGACACCTTGCTGCCCGAAGTATTGTTGCGGAAATCCGTTTTTGCCCAATGCAAGGAGAAGGTTTTTCTATGTGACAGTTCAAAATTTTTTCTGCCTGCAACTTATAATTTGATAAATCTGGAAAGCGTAGATTATCTTATTACAGACAAAAAGGATTTAAAGAATAAATTCAGCAAAGATTTTGCGAAAAAAATTATTTATGTATGATGTAATTCTTCTCAATTCATTATTTACATCTGTTGTATAAAACACAAAAAGCCGCATAAAGCGGCTTTTTCAATATGAAATTTTATCTTATAGGGTTTCCCTCTTTGTCAAACAAAGGAAGCGGCTCTAAATATATTATGTCATCACGGTCAATGGCATCCCCCTCTGCAAGCACAGCCATTTTACCCACAATATTTCCCCCAACAGCGTTTACAAGTGCCTCAAGCGCCAGCAAGGATTCTCCCGTGCTGATTACATCGTCCACAATCAATACACGCTTACCTTCCATTGCCTTTCTCTCATTTTCACCAAGGCAAAGACTTTGCTTTTTCTCGGTGGTAATAGAATTCACTTCCACTGTCTGAACATTTTTCATATAAAGCTTGGGACCTTTTCTTGCAACAATATAGTTGTTCTGCCCGGATTGTCTTGCCATTTCATACAAAAGAGGTATGCCCTTACTCTCCGCCGTAATCATAATATCATACTCCGGTGCTTTCTTTAAAAGCTCGGCTGCTGCCGCCTTTGTAAGCTCCACATCTCCAAACATAACAAAGGCGCCTATGTACAATTCGTCATTGAGCTTGCACAAAGGCAGAGAGCGCTCCAGCCCTGCGATATTCATTGTATACTCTGTTTTTTTCATCAAAAATACGCCTCCAAAGCATATAAATTTGTCACCCTAAAGTATACCATTCTTTTTTTCCCATGTCAAATTTATTATTCTTCTTATTGCAAAAACAATCTATATAATGTATAATGTAAAAATAATATATTCTGATTGTCAGGGTGAAAATATTATGACAGACTATACTATTGATAAATCCCGTGTATTGCGGTATTTGGGCATAACCGGTGAATTCTGCCCTCCCGATATTGATGGTCTGATAGAGGCTCTGTCCCATAAGCTTTGCTCTCTTGTCAGTCCAAAATACACTTACAAAATTTTTCCCCTTACAAAGGGAGAGGGGTTTGTGTTGGCAGATTGCGGCATTACCCTTTTGGGAAATACCGCAAATGAATATCTGCAAGGCTGTGATTCCTGCGGAATACTTTCAGCAACCCTTGGGCACGAGGCAGATAACCTTATCCGCCGTACACAAGTTACCAATATGACAGAAGCCCTGATATACGACGCCTGTGCCACCGACCTTACAGAAAAGGTTTGCGACAGGGCGCAAAGAGAAATTGAGGAGCTTGCAAAGGCTGAAGGCAAAACAATCGGCACTCGATTCAGCCCAGGCTACGGTGACCTGGATATAGGGCTTCAGAGGGACATTTGTTCTGTTCTTGATACAGGCAGAAAAATCGGTATGACACATACCGATGACTTTCTTCTTTTGCCCACAAAGTCAGTTACCGCTTTTGTAGGCATAGGCTTGCCCCAAAAGATTAACAGTCACCGTGCAAAAGGTTGCGAAAACTGCAATATGAAGACAACCTGTGCTTTCTGCAAAAAAGATATACAGATATGACGGGAGAAATAACTATGGAAAAAAATATTCTGAAAGATTTGAAAAATAATGTTCTTCTATTTGACGGAGCAATGGGAACAATGCTTCAGGCGGCAGGGCTGCCCACAGGGGGCCTTCCTGAACTTTACAACATTACCCACCCGGAAATTGTAAAAGAAATACACTCTTCTTACATAGCGGCAGGGTCGAATATTATTACCTCAAACACCTTTCAGGCAAATGAATTTAAGCTCAAAGATTGCGGTTATTCCCCTGAAGAAATTATCGAAGCCGGAATCAGCCTTGCCAAAGAGAGCGGGGCAAAATATGTTGCCCTTGACATAGGTCCTCTGGGGCAGCTTATGCGCCCTATGGGAACTTTGAGCTTTGAGGATGCCTACAACGCTTTTAAAAAGCAGCTTATTGCAGGAGAAAAAGCAGGGGCAGATGTAGTTCTTTTTGAAACAATGTCGGATATTTTAGAGGTTAAGGCGGCTGTTCTTGCCGCAAGGGAAAATACCTCTCTTCCCATATTTGCAAGTATGACATACCAAAAGGACGGCAGAACCTTTGTGGGCTGTGACCCGAAAACAGAGGCGATTGCCCTTTCTTCTCTGGGTGTGGATGCCCTGGGTCTTAATTGTTCTTTAGGTCCCAAGGAGCTTGAACCCATTATTGACGAAATTCTTGAATTTTCTGCTGTTCCTGTTCTTATTCAGCCCAACGCAGGCTTGCCTGAAATCCGCGACGGTAAAACTGTATATTCAATTACAGCAGAGGAATACAGCGACTATATGCTCGCCTTTAAGGAAAAGGGCGGGGCAATTCTTGGAGGCTGCTGCGGAACAACCCCCGAATACATCAGGGCTCTTGCTCAAAAGCTGACCTCAAGAAAAAGGGTTGTTACGGCTCCTAAATTGGTTTGTGCCGTAACCTCGGGCACAACCTCTGTTATTCTGGACGGCAGAACAACCGTTATCGGCGAGCGGATAAACCCCACAGGTAAAAAGCTTTTAAAAGAGAAGTTAAGGGCACAGGATTTTGGGTATCTTATGGGGGAGGCAATAAAGCAAAGCGAAAATGGTGCAGATATACTTGATGTAAACTGCGGACTTCCTGAAATTGACGAGGCAAAAACCCTTCGCCGTGCCGTTGAAGAAATACAATCCGTTGTAAATCTGCCCTTGCAGATAGACTCCTCTGACCCCATTGCAATCGAGGGTGCTGTTCGCATTTACAGAGGAAAACCAATAATAAATTCTGTCTGCGGAAAAGCAGAAAGCATGGCAAAAATATTACCCATTGCGGCAAAATACGGTGCAGCCCTTGTGGCACTCACTCTTGATGACTCGGGGATTCCCGAAACCGCAGAGGAGCGTCTTGCAGTAGCAGAAAAAATTGTCATGGAAGCTAAAAAATATGGCATTCCCAAAGAAGATATAATAGTAGACTGCCTTGTTCTTACTGCCTCTGCACAACAAAAGCTTGTAATAGAAACCATTAAAGCCGTAAACCTTGTAAAAAATAAGCTTGGGGTAAAAACAGTCCTGGGAGTTAGCAACGTTTCCTTTGGACTCCCCTGCAGACCTGTCCTCAATTCAGTATTTTTAAGTGCTTGCTTTGGTGCAGGACTTGATTCTGCAATTATAAACCCAATGTCAAAGGAGGTCATGGACTCTGTCAGAGCCTTCCGTGTGCTGAATTTTTCAGACACCGAGGCGGCAGACTATATCTCCCATTACTCAAACACAGAGGCAGCTGCTCCACAGGAAGTAAGCTCTGCCGACCTGAAAGCCCTGATTGAAAGCGGACTTAAGGAAGAGGCAGTTTTTAAAACAAGGGAGCTTCTTCAAAGCAATGCCGACCCTATGGAAATAATAGAAAAGCATTTTATTCCTGCCCTTGATGCCGTTGGCGAAAAGTACGAAAAAGGTACGGTTTTTCTTCCCCAGCTGATGCAGGCGGCAGAAGCGGCAAAGGGTGGCTTTGAAATCCTACGGGAGCAGAATAAAACAGACACTCAGATTTTGTCAAAGGGTAAAATTCTTATTGCAACCGTAGAGGGTGACATTCACGATATTGGAAAAAATATAGCAAAGATGTTGCTGGAAAACTATGGTTATCAGGTTCTTGATTTAGGAAGAAGCGTACCCCCTGACGAGATTGTGTCTGCGGCTCTTGAAAACGATATTAAGCTTATCGGCTTGAGCGCACTTATGACAACAACTGTTTCAAGCATGAAAGATACCATAACAAAGCTCCGCGAGGCAGGCTGTACTGCAAAAATTATGGTTGGCGGTGCTGTTTTGTCAGAGGAATACGCAAGCTTTGTGGGCGCAGACTACTATGTAGCAGACGCACGGGCAGATGTGGAAATCGCAAATAAAATATTTGGAGCATAGCTTTTTATGAAAGAATTTAAAATAGACAAAAACAGCCAGGGGCTACGGCTTGACAAGTTTATGTTTAAGCTTATGCCCACCCAGAAATCAGGGGAAATATATATGGCTCTTCGCAAAAAGAAGGTGCGTGTAAACGGCAAGCATAAGGACGGTGCCTACCGTTTGTGTCCTGATGATTTGGTTTGTATTTATATGAATGACGAATGCTTTGACACAGGGACGAATATTACATTTCCCTGGGAAGCGGCGGACAGCAATATAGATATTGTGTACGAGGATGAAAACATTCTTGTTATCAACAAGCCCTCGGGGATGCCCTCCCAGGATACTGATAATATTTCCGACTCTTTAGAGAGCCGTATGCGGTCATACCTCTTTAAAAAAGGGGAGCTTGACCTCTCATGTCCCGCCCCCTTTATTCCCTCTCTTTGTCACAGAATAGACCGAAATACATCAGGGCTTGTTATCGGGGCAAAAAATCCCTCCGCCTTGCGGATTATAAATCAAAAAATAAAGGACAAGGAAATCCGAAAATTTTATATTTGTCAAACACAGCATACCCCAAATCCGCCACAGGGCAGAATTTGCGGGTGGCTCACCCGTGATAAAAGCACAAGACGGATGCTGTTTTCCAAGGAAAAGCCAAAGAGTTCTCCCGATGCAGTGTGGTGCGAAACTGTGTATAAAACTTTAAAGGCGGGAACCCCCGCAACAGTTGAGGCAGAGCTTCTTACAGGGCGTACCCACCAGATAAGGGCGGGCTTTTCCGCTATTGGTTGCCCCCTCACAGGAGATGTGAAATACGGAGCAAAAACTGATGGAAAAAAGGAATACCAGCATCTTGTTTCATATAAAATAATATTTGATTTTAAAACCTTTGGGGATAGTCTTGAATACTTAAAAGATAAGGTTATCACCCTTGACAAAGGAGAAGGAGTATGAAAAAAGAAACCAAAACAAACGCAATGCGGATTTTAGACAGAAACAAACTTCAGTATAAAGAGCTCACCTATGAATGTGACGGCTTTTTGGACGGAGTTTCCATTGCCGAAAAGCTCAATCAGCCTCTTCCAAAAACCTTTAAAACTTTAGTCACCCTTGGCAAAAGCAAAAAATATTATGTTTTTGTTGTCCCTGTTGCAGAGGAGCTTGACCTCAAATCAGCGGCGGCATCGGTAGGGGAGAAATCTGTAGAAATGATTCCTGTCAAAGACATAACCGCCGTTACAGGCTATGTGCGTGGAGGCTGCAGCCCTATTGGTATGAAAAAGCAGTTTACCACAGTAATTGACAGCTCTGCAGAGGACTTTGATACAATTATGTTCAGTGGAGGCAGACTGGGGGCACAAATAGAAATGAACCCCAAAGACCTGTCCGGACTTATAGGAGCAATTTTCGCCAATATTACTCTTAAATAGTTTTTTCAGCTCTGTTTTTTGGGCAAATTTTCGCTTGACTATACAGAGCTGATATGTTACAATTACCATAATGAGTTTCGATATTCCGCAAAGATGCTTTAAATACATCGGGTATGCGGATATTTTTTTACAAAATAGACTATTACAAAAGGAAAGGACGTGGCTTAATTGCTGGCAGACAAATTTTCGAAAGAGGGCATCACTTTTGATGATGTGCTTTTAGTACCCCAGGAATCAAATTTTCACCCAAGAGAAACTGATTTATCCACAAGGCTTACCAACAAAATCAAGCTTAACATTCCTATTATGACAGCTGCAATGGATACTGTAACCGAAGCTTCCATGGCTATTGCTATAGCAAGAGAAGGCGGTATCGGTATTATTCACAAGAATATGTCCATTGAGGACCAGGCTGCAGAAGTTGACAAGGTAAAGAGAAGCGAACACGGTGTTATTGTTGACCCCTTTTATCTCTCTCCCGAGAACACTCTTCAGGATGCGGAAAATCTCATGGCTCGCTTTAAGATTTCAGGCGTTCCCATTACAGATGACAAAAAGCTTGTAGGTATTCTTACAAACCGAGATTTGAAGTTTGAAACAGACTACTCAAAGAAAATCAAAGAGTGTATGACTCACGAAAATCTTGTTACTGCCCCCGAGGGCACAACCCTTGCTGAAGCAAAGGAAATTCTTCGTGCTAACAAGATAGAGAAGCTTCCTATCGTTGACGGTGACGGCAACTTAAAAGGACTTATCACTATAAAGGATATCGAAAAGGCTGTTCAGTATCCAAACTCTGCACGTGACGAAAACGGACGTCTTTTAGTTGGTGCCGCTTTAGGGGTTACAGATGATGTTATCGACCGTGCCGCACGCCTTGTTGAGGCAAATGTTGATGTTGTTGTTCTTGACTCTGCTCACGGACATTCCTATAATATCGCAAACTGCTTGCGTAAGATAAAAGAAGCCTTTCCTGAACTTCAGGTGGTTGCAGGAAACATTGCAACAGCAGAGGCGGCAGAATATCTGATTAAAGCCGGTGCAGATGCAGTTAAGGTTGGTATCGGCCCCGGTTCTATCTGTACAACCCGTGTTGTTGCAGGTATCGGTGTGCCGCAGATTACTGCAGTATATGATGTTGCACAGGTTGCTTCAAAATATAACATTCCTGTTATTGCAGACGGTGGTATTAAGTTCTCCGGTGATATAGTTAAGGCTATTGCCGCAGGCGCTGACCTTATTATGGCAGGCAGTATTCTTGCCGGCTGTGAGGAAAGCCCCGGAGAAACCGAGATATATCAGGGCCGTCAGTTTAAGGTTTATCGCGGAATGGGTTCTCTCGGTGCTATGAACAACGGCAGCCGTGACAGATACTTCCAGGAGGGCAACAAGAAGCTTGTTCCCGAAGGAGTTGAGGGCCGCGTACCCTACAAGGGTCCTGTTTCCGATTGTATTTATCAGCTTTTGGGCGGATTGCGTTCAGGTATGGGATATTGCGGAACACGCACAATTGAAGAGCTTAAGACAAACGGCAAGTTTATCAGAATTACAGGTGCAGGTCTTAAAGAAAGTCATCCTCACGATGTATATATCACAAAGGAAGCACCAAATTATTCTAATCATTCACTTTAATATTAAAAGGCTGAACGAAATCAATCGTTCAGCCTTTTGTTGTAGGGACAGTCGTCCTCGACTGTCCGCAAAATATATTAACATTTTAAAACAATCGTCTTGCTAATATGAGTAATTTCTACGAAAATATAAAATAGACAATCCAAACGGACCGTCGGGGACGCCGGTCCCTACAAATATGGCTATTTCACAGTTTGTCAGTACAACTCACAACAACCGCTTTTTTAACTTAATTTGCACTCTTTACAAAAACAGTATTTTCTTCTTCGCTCCAGTCAACTGTTGCGTCCATAGCCTCTGTAACTGCACGGAGAGGAAGATATGTTCTTGAATTATAAAGCACCGCAGGAATATCAATCTCAAACTCAACGCCATTTTTTACAGCCGTTCTATTCAGGATTGTAAATGAAAGCTGGTGCTTACCCGTCATTGTAACTGTCTGGGTTTCCTCGTCCCATTCAACCGTATATCCCATCTTTTCTGCAACTGCACGAATAGGTACCAATGTTCTTCCTCCTATAATCATAGGCGCAGTATCGGGTGATATAGTTTCGTTGTCAATAACAATTTTAGTTTCGCCCTCTGCATAAGACATACTTGCAAGCATTGCATATATATCCGGAAAATGATTTTGACCAGCGTCATCATCACGGGAATACCTTATCTTATATAAAAAGCCGTTTTTGGCAGTAATATAAATAGCATCGTAAAAGCCCTGGTCATAAAACCCGGGGGCACTTGCTGTATAAGCCTTCTCAAATTTATAATACAGGGTTCCGGCAATAGTTTCGTATTTTTCCAATGTTGATTCTGCCTTAACACTTACATCCACATAGTTTGCAGATGATAGATTCTCTGCAATATATTCATCAGAAAGGGAACTTTTACAATAAGCTTCCCAGAAATTTTCTTCCTCTGCTTCTCCGGAAATATCTCCCAGAAGGTCCAGTCCATAGGCATTTTCCATGGGCTCTGCTGTAATCATTACCCCTTCATTGCCGCTATCCTTGTGAACATACACAACTGCTTTGAAATCTTCCGCGTCCTCACGTTCATTAAATCGCCAGTCATCAGACAGTATAAAACTGATACCCATGGCATCTTCTGTAATAGTTTGAGCAAAGGTTGGCAAGGTGATGCTTGTGAGCATACATACTATTGTTAATACTGCAAATACTTTTTTCATAATAATCTCCCCTCAATATATAATAATCATATTATAAACCTTTACAATAAATATGTCAAACAAGCATCCGCATTTTTTAAATAATTGTAATATTTTATTTTTCTGAAATTACTATAACTCTTATTCTGCCGCCCTTGCTGCTTTCCTTATCATAAAATGCGGTTATTTTGTATTTATCTTTATTTGAAATAACCTCCGATAAATCCGTCATTGAATACTCCTGGGCGGTTGCACTCTCTCTTTTATATACAGCAACCTTATCACTTATTTTATATGTCACATTATCCCCAATCAATTTGTCCGAAGCAATATGGGTAATATTCCCCTTTACAACATTTATGGATTTCAAATAATCAGGGCGCTGCGGTGAGCCCGCTATCATTGCAGCGTTTCCTGCACTTATACTCATTGCACCGTTTACAGTATATCTTTTCCCATCAGCCAAATATTCATAAACCATACTGTCGCCCCTCTTTTTGGCGCTTAAGACTATTCCGTAGGAGAAAGCATCATTTGTCACATTATTGAGTATCAGCTTTTCTATTTCTCCTGCGGAATTTTTTTCTGCATATAACACATCATCCCTGCTTATATCTATTCCGTCAAGCCGTTGTCCATACACCTTTGTATACAATGATGTTTCATTTGCATACCTTGCCGCAATATCAAGGATTTGTATGGACGAGGAAATTTTATCGCTTCCCAGCCTCTTTCCCCTCCAGTTAAAGGTTCCGCTTACAGTTGATGAAGTATTTATTCTTGTCAGTCTTGCGTAGCCATCCTTAAAAGAAACCTCTGCTACCGCATTTTTACTCTCTGTGTAATCCTTGTCGGTTATATAATCATAGGAAATCCCCTCGGGGGTGGTAATCTTTACATAATAATTGGTATATGTATTCATTTCGCCGTCTGAATACTCCTTTGTGCCTGTTTCCGTAACATAACCAACTATTCCGTCTGCTGTTTCTGCAACCGAGATAACATCTGCAATTTTATTATCCCGCCCAAGAAGCAGGGTAATTGTATCTCCGTATTCAAAGCTTCCCCCTGAATACAGCTTATTATATGCCGTACTGCCCTCAATCTCATAATCTTTTCCCGAAACAGTAACTGAAGCCGGCATATTTTTATTCGGGATGGCTTTCTCGTATATCCCCGTTATTTTACTGTTGTATGCCATTACTATATTCAAATCCTTAAGATAATACAATATATCATAATTCTGAATATTTTCTTTGCCTGCAGGTACACCGTCTCTTATATACCTTGTGTCGTCACCTAAAGACAATGTTTTAGTCCATGTTCCTCCAAGGGCAGTCACAGGACCTGTCACGTTTCCTTTGCTGTAGGTTACATAGTCTGTACTTCCGCTGTCTGTCTTGTTTACTGTCAGCTTATCACCAAGCTCAAGCTGTCCCTTAAGTGCTGAAAATGTAGTTTGGCTTTTACCTTTATAAACAGTTGTACTGTCATCAATATCTACAGGACTTACCCTGTCGTCTCTGTATGCCATAACCTTGTCAGAGAGGACAGAATACACTACATATTCCTCTGTTCCAATTTTTTGAGAGTCTGTAACAAAGGCAATGAGCTTTGTATTGTTTTTTATTACCGCATCGCCTTTTGTACCAACCTTTGTCTTATTAAAATCACGATTTATCTTATATGTGCCCTTGGATGTAAAGATTTCATCTGTACCCACAGAATCTTCCTCATTGCTGGTGGCAATAATTGTTACGTCTTCTGCGATTTGAGTATCAAATATTGATATAAGAGGATTTTGCTGTCCTTTTATCTTTACTTTCAGGGTATTATATACAAGCTGTGCAACCTGACGCCTGTTCATCATTTCTCCGGGAACACATTCCAAATCATCCGTCATATCAAAATTATCCGCAAGTCCAATCTGTCCCGACGGCCAGGAGGTTCCGAAATCCTCGTTGCTATACCCAAGAACCCGAAGAAGCATAGTAACTGCCTCCTCAAACAAAACCGTATCTTCAGGACGGAAATTTCCGTCAGGATACCCGCTTACAATTCCTTTTGTAACGCCAACACGCACATAAGGTGCAGACCAGTGCTTATAGGTTACATCAGGAAAGGGCGAAACCGCCAGGTTTGTGGCTACAGAATTTCTGTACGAGGATGCCGCAACTGCTATTTTGGTAAATTCTGCCCTTGATACATAATCATCAAGACGCATATTTCCGTCAGGGTCCCCTGTCATTATATTCAGCTCTGACAATACATCAAGTATGCCATTATTTTCTGCATCAAAATTTGCAGATACAGCAATTGTACTTGAAATCATACATGTTATAATAAATACCGCTAATATTTTCTTCATAAGTCTGCTCCTTATCAATCATATCTTAATGCATCTATAGGATTAAGCCTTGCAGCATTTCTTGCCGGTAAATAGCCAAAGGCTATTCCTATCCCCACCGAAACACCAAAGGCAAGAGCAATTGCCCCGGGGGACGGGGTTGCATTCAGCCCCAGGAATTTACCGCCCACCACTGCAACAATCGAGCCAAGTATAATTCCCAAAATGCCACCTACACCGCTGACGGTTCCTGCCTCTATTACAAATTGTGACAATATTGCTCTGTTTTTTGCCCCTAAAGATTTTCTTATGCCGATTTCTCTTGTTCTCTCGGTTACTGAAACAAGCATTATATTCATAATTCCAATACCGCCCACCAGCAAGGATATTCCTGCAATAAACACCAACAGCAGAGTCATAGTATCCGTCATATCTGTCGCCATATCAAGAACCGTGCTCATACTTGTAACCGTAAAATAATTATCATCCCCGATTTTTGCAAGAAGCTCTGCTTTAATAAAATCCATTGCCTCATTTACAACCTCATCACTTTTTGCCGTCACCGTATAAGAGCTTATAAAACTGCTTAAAGCATATCTTGCCGCCGTTGTATAGGGTATATATACCACATCATCAGCGCCTCCGCTTTCAGAATCGTCCTTTTCCTCAAGAACACCCACTATCTTATATGATACACCGCTCAATTTGATAGTCTGACCTATGGGGGATTGACCTCCAAAATATTCCTTTTCAATATAAGAGCCTATAACACAGGTTTTAGCAACGTTTCTTATATCCATATAATTCAGGAAACGCCCTTTTGACATATTAAGCATCTTAATATCTGCATATTCCTCACTGACTCCTGTTGCATTTGTTACAGCGCTTTCTGTGCTTGCCCCTGCTCGCACTGTCGCTCTTTGCATTGATACTGTAGGGGAAACATTTGTCAAAAGCTCAGGGTTTTCGTCCCGAAGCTTGTATATGTCCTCTTCATATACTGTTCGGCTTCCTCCCCTGTTTTGAACATTTATGGTAATTGAGGTTGTTCCCAGCTCCTCAAATGCATCTATCATCTTCCCTGTCATTCCGTTCATAAGACTGACAAGAATAATTACTGCTGCAACCCCGATTATTATCCCCAGCATAGTCAAAAAAGAGCGCATCTTGTCGTACAAAATATTTGAAAGAGCAAGAGCAAAGGATTTTTTAAGACTCATACCACTTCCTCCTCATCTCCTGCATGGACTATGCCGGCAAACTTATTTATATCGGCTGCTCCGTCATAGGTAATCTTTCCGTCCTGGATTTTTATAACCCTTTCCGCCTGGGCGGCAATGGTGTTATCGTGAGTAATAAGAACTATGGTATTCCCCTCTTTGTGGAGCTTCTTTAAAAAGTCAAGGACTTCCTTTCCTGTCCTTGAATCAAGGGCGCCTGTAGGCTCATCTGCAAGGATTACAGACGGCTCTCCCGCAAGGGCCCTTGCAATAGACACCCTCTGTTGCTGTCCCCCTGACAACTGGGAGGGCATATTCTTCGCCTTATCCTTAAGCCCTACCCTGTCTAATGCAAGGTATGCCCGCTCCGTTTGTTCCTTTTCCGAAAGCCCCCCATATAAAAGGGGAAGCTCTACATTTTGCCTTACTGTAAGCTTTGGTATAAGATTATATTGCTGAAATATAAATCCAAGCATTTTATTTCGGATTTCCGCTTGCTCATCATCCGTCATGGTACTTACATCTGTGCCGTCAAGAAAATATTTCCCCGAGGTAGGCACGTCAAGACAGCCTATTATGTTCATGCAAGTAGATTTTCCGCTGCCCGACTGACCTACAATAGCAACAAATTCTCCCTTTTGTATAGTCATTGATATCCCGTCAATTGCCCGAACCTCATTGTCACCCATTTTATAAATTTTATAGACATCACGAAACTCTATCAATGCAGCCATTATCTCATACCTCCGCCGCCGGGCATACCGCCCGGTCGATTCCCGCCTGGCATTCCGCCCATACCGGACATTCCGCCCATACCGGGGAACATCATTTGCTGTTCGCCCCCTGCCGAGGGAGTCACATAAACAGAGTCACCCTCATTTAACCCCGATATAATCTCTACAAACATATCGTTACTTATCCCTGTTTCAACCTGAACAGTTTTATATCCCTCGGGGGCTCTGTCCTTTTCATCTGTTTTTTCGCCCTTTACATAAACTGTGTTTCCTCTGTTTACAGCGTTTACAGGAACAACAAGAGTATTCTCCGACTTATTGACTACAATTGAAGCCTCTATATTCATTCCCGGAAGAAGATTTTCGTCAAAATCGGTTATCCGTATTTTGACAGGATATGTGGTTACTCCGTTTGTCCCGATTGTCCCGTTAATACTTACATTCTCTACTATTCCCTTATAAGCTCTGTCTTCCACTGCATCTGCGTTTATGGTAACCTCCTGTCCGACTGCCATCTTTTTTATATCAAGCTCGTCTACTGACAGCTCAAAGCACAGACTGCTCATATCATATATTACCGCAAGAACATTTGACTCCGAGGCGTTTCCTCCCTCTATTTTATCCCCTGCTTTTTTGTTTTTTCTTACAACTGTACCTGATATAGGTGCCTTTATTGTGTAGTTATCAAGCTGGTCATACAGCTTTTCCCGTTGCAAATATGCTTCCTGCAGTGATATATCTGCATTTCTTACCTGGTTGTTTACACTTTCTGATTCTATTTTTGCAAGGCTTTCACCATAAGCCACCTTATCCCCCTTTACTTTGGCTACCTTTATAATGGTTCCGTTTACCTTTGATGTAACTGTCTTTTTCGACATCGCCTCAAAGCTTCCCACATCATTGCAGGCGTATTCACCAACCATTGCCGTTGCACCTGAACCCTCGGAAATCGCCCCCGGGTTGCTTACCTCTATTGTTACATAAGAAATTTTCATATTTCCGCCGGTTGTCTGGCTGCCGCTGCTTACCGAAACAACTCTGCCCTCCAGAACATTTCCGTTTTCCACAAGAGTTATATATGCCAATTCTCCCGAAGAGATATTTTCAGCATCCGAGGCATTAAACGGAATTGTTGCTTTTATTGTATTCGTATCAATTATATCTGCAATTTTTGTACCCGGAGAAACATCATCCCCTACGCTGACATAAACCTCGGCAACTGTTCCTGTAAAGGGTGCGGTCACATTAAGGTCATCTATAGAATCACGGGCATCGCTTGAAGAATTTTCTGCCTTTTGTATGCTCAAGTTCGAGCTTTTTATACTGTTCATTGCATCAGAGGAATCTATCTCGTAGAGGACCTGGTCTTTTTGCACCTTATCCCCCTCTTCAAAATCGGCACGCAAAATTTCCCCTGTTACAAGAGGTACAACTGTATATTCGTCGTTGGCTTCAATTACCGAATTTCCCGATATACTTTCGGCAAGGCTCATCCTTGAAACAACGGCTTCAGTATTCCCCGTGGTTTCGTCAATCTTCTTTTTGGGGTGAGCACTCAAAAACACAATTGCAGAAATCGCCAGAAGCAATATTATTATAAAAATAACTTTATGCCGTTTAACTGTGCTCCATATCCTTGAGAAAAATCCTCTTTTTTTCTTTTCTCCCATTTGATCAACCTCGCTTTTCGTCCTTATGGGCTTGATTTTCTGTTACTATTTATTTTCTAAAAAATAAGATTAAAAGTCAAGCAGTAAATCGTAAACAATTTGTAAATTTTTTTAGTTATTACAAATAATCCCTATAGTATAATATACAAAGGCTAAAACTAAAATAACTCCGAAAATTTTCGGAGTTATTTTAGTTTTAAAATCAATAGCCTAACAGGATTTTTCGGGTTTCTGCCTTTATTTTGTCATTTTTCAGCTGCACTCCTTCGGTTTCTCCCTCTAACAAAGAGCGATAATATTCCTCATAAATGCTCTTTTGATAGTTGTCGTGCCTTATGCTGTCATTTTCCAAAATTCTGTTTGCCAAATCCACAGGATTGAAAATCTCGCTCCAATAATTATCTCGCTCTTGAGTGTCATACTTCTGCTGATTGAATTTTTCGCTCCAGCCTCTTTCGTATCTCTCCTGCTCTTTAGCTCTTTCTTCACTGTCCCGCTCTGTCACTGATTTTGCAGAATAATTGGCGTTTTCTGCAAGCTGATTATTTGCAGCCACCGCATTATCGTAGGTCTTGTCATACACATTTAAAATCTTGTCTATAAGATCCATATCTCCACGATAGCTGTCGTAATACCTTTGATATGCCTGCTCTGCAAGCTGGGGAATAACATCTGAAATCTGCTTTGCATAATATTGGTTTGCAAGGGCACCTGCTGTCACACCTGCAGAATTTGTGTATCCCCCTGTAAGAGCCGAATAACTTGCCATTGCATCTCTGCTTGCTCTGTCGGATTCCTGCATATATTTTGCTCTGTAGGCTTTATATACAGGGTCATCATTGGGGTCGTAGGAAAATTCCTTGCGGTTTTTCAGCCCATTGATAATTTCTTCCATCACAGGCATCCAGTCAGACTCGTACTCCTGCGCCAATTTATCAGGGGTTTCTATTCCCATGGTATCAGCATATTTTTCAACAAGGGAGTTTACATCGTCAGCCCACGCCCACGCTTTTCCCTCATTGTCGATATACAGGGTATTGAGAGGCACGCCACCTATGGATACAGTATCATTTCCATAGGTCAGGGCATCTGCCCCCAATCCATATTTCCCCGCTGCCGAGCCATAGGCATCGCTTACCCTGACAACAGGGTTTCTGCTGTCCTTATAGAAGCTTGTGACGCTTTTTTGTATTTCAGCTTCTGGGGCATAAGTTATACCCGCATCTGAATCGTAATAGGAAGGCTTCATAAAATCCTTGCCGTTTAGAGTAACGTTTCCTGTCACATCATTAAATCCTATGGACTTATCAGAAAATCCCATTTTGTTCAAGGTCGCCCTTATTCCCACTGCGCCGTCTTTTACGGGGATATCTTTTTTCTTTTCTGATTCTATAGTATTAGCCATAAAATCCTCCTTTCTTCTCGCGTTTAATATGTTCTTCCTCCGTTATGGGAAGTAATCTCAATATCATGAATTACCACCTTGCCGCAGCCCTCAACCATCACGCGAAAGCTGTTGCATTTACCAAACCTCACAGGGACACAATGTGTGGAAAAGCCACTGTGGGATATTTCTCCGTATTTGATAAAATCTCCTCCGTCAAAGGAAAGATACACATTTACAGAGGAATTTTCCTCCATATCCATTCGAAGCCATATACAGGAGAGGCCTTTGTTTTCTATCATATCGTAGGTAAATCTCTTTGATACAACACACCAGGAGGTAGGCTCATCCCCTCCGTTCATTCTCCACATTTCTCCATCAGCTATGCCGTAAAGACTGCCGTTATAGGAACAAAATCCTTCAAATACCGTGTCGTCCTCTCTTACCCAGATGCCTGTATCGGGAGTGTACACAAGAACATCTGTTTTTCCGTCTTTTCCTTGAGCAGAACAATAATAATGCCTGCCGTCAGAGCCGGAAACACAAGACGTATATTCCCCTTTAAGCTGGGGAGCTATTCCAAATGGTTCGCCTCCGCTGTATCCTTTGAAGCCGTCGTTTGACAGATAATAAAGAACACCGCCTATTTCGCAAATGCTTCTTCCGTCAATGCAACCCCCTGCCGTTTGCTTGGGCATAGCAAAATTTACCGGAGCATCTCCGTAGATATGGTGAATACACTCTCTTTTAAATGCAACAACCGCTGTGCGATAGCTGCATATACCTGTGAATTCTCCCCCTGTACCTACCATTCCGTACCAGCTGTCGTCACCCAGACCCTGATAGGAGTAAAAGCTTGTGCAATCTCCAAGTCTTGATGCGTATATACATTCACCCGAGGTGGCTGTTCCCCACAGACGATTGTTATGGACACAAATGTTGTCCATATCGGGGACAGAAACCTTTATTGTGACTGTACCGCTTTCTGTACCATTTGTAAATTCAGCTCTCTGCCCTTTTTTGTTATACATTAAAAGGGTTATTTTGTTTGTGCTTACCGAGTCTACCACCATGCTGACAATATCATTTTCTGAAGCGTAATCCTTTCTGCCCGACACCGTTTTTGTATTATTTTTTGTGTTCTGACAGCCTGATATAACAATACTGTCACCTACAGAAAAGTTTTTGGAAAAATCAACATTACTTGCAGAAATATACGAAGTATATGTATCCGTGGTATTGTTGTGGGAGGAATAAAAATTAAGATTTTTTACCTGCATAATCTTCTCCATAGAGGTCAGAGAGTCCGATATCTCCCCTGTTTCAGGGGAGGGGAGATAATCATAGTAAACCTTGTCAGGAAATATGCAAATTTTGCCGTTAAAATCAGCCACTGCCTTTTTGCCCTCTGTCAGCTCTCCTTTTATTTTTGTTCCCTTGTAATAAAAATATTTTCCTGCCACCCCTGTAAAGGCTGTCAGTTCACCCCCTGTATATTCAGGAGCACAAAGGGAGCAAGCTCCAGGCGCTGATGCAATGTATTTTCTCGCCTCTCTCGGCATGAGAGAGGGAATTGCATCTCCTGACATATTAGTCATTTCTGTAAGGGACGAGTCAGCTATTTTATCTCTTCTGTCAAGCCCTGCAAACACCTTCAGTTGAGTCCTTGAGTTGCTTTTTGCCTGAAAATATGGTAATGCCATCTATATACACCCCCTCTCCTTTCTATACACAGCTATAGTTTCTGAAGTTTGCTTTTGTAGTCATGGGTCTGCGGCCGCCGTACTCCCTCATCAGCTCCTCATACAGGAAGTTATATTGTGTCATGTGGGCATTATAACTTGTGTAATCGTGCTGATATAGAGCGCATTTGGCAAGAATATATTCTATGTACATAGTATCGTAGGGGGCTTCATCAATTTCCGTAACATCATCTATTACCCGCCTGATAGCGAGAGGGGCCTCTGTTTGTGCATTCAACACCTCACGGTCCAGAATAATTTTATCATCTCCCACTTCCATTACATGCACAGCTTCTGCCTTTTTCCAGTCAGGGGCTTCCTGAATATTTGAAAGAGTTGCAATTTCTATTGTGTCACCTGTAATAAAGGGGGATTCGGTAATTTCTATCGTGTCTGTTCCTGTGTTAAATTCCCCCACAATCTCGGGATTTCTTACAGGCTTTGGCAAAACCAGATAAACCACCCTGAATTTTTGTTTTATTCCCGTTTCCCGGGGGGCGCAAAAATTGTCTGCAAAGCTGCGAAAATCGTATTTATTAAACAGTTGATTTCCCACATATACCAGCTCTACCCTTTCAAAGGGAATATCATCAGGAAGAACAAGCTCTCCGCAGCCGTCAACCTCTGTTTCTATTACACCATAAATTTTTATAATATTCCGACGCAAGCTTGCCGTTACCTCATCACACCAGCTAATCTTTTCCTCAAGGGTGTATGGGTTGGGGCATAGGGCGTCGGCTCTCTCTATTGCCCTTAATATCTCCACGTTGCACCTATCCTTTCAGGCTTTCCATATACTTTTGGGCAGCAAGCTCCTGTAGCCTGCTTCTCTCCAATACAAGAGCAACGCATCTTGGAACCATAACCTGAACGCCTCTTTGAATCTGATAATTTGTACCGTTTACCGTAACAGTAAGGTCATCCTTGTACTTTGCATTATCCTTAATAAGCATTACAGGAACCGCCTCATTATAGAAAGCCTCTGTGTTTGGTTTCTTTGCTTTTGTCGCCATTTTATATCTCCTTTCCTTGGGGCTGTCCCCAAATTTGGGGGACAGCCCATACTATAAATCAGTTTTTAATAACTGCAGGTTGTTTCTACACGAACAAGAAATTCAGGTGAGAGAATTTCTGCAGTCTGTGTCGCCTTCCAGCCAACTGTACTTCTCTGGTCAAGAGGGTCGCCTGTACCGGCACTGCCCTTTTGCTTGAGAATAGTTTCAAGACCGCCGCCGTTAATATTGGTTACACCATAAGCATTCTGTCCTACAAATAATGTAGAATAGATATTTCTGCCCTGTGCGCCTGCGCCTGCAGGATAAATTACGCAACCGCTTATGATTGAGGCATCAGGAGCCTCCTCCACTGTTATTGTTGCACTTCCCGCAACACCTGCCGCAGCAATTGAAATCTTGTAGTCAAAGCCGTTAATCTGAATGCTTCTGCCCGAAAGAGCGTCAGCATCAGCTGCAGACAGCTCCTCCTTGATTGTAATTGTGCTGCCTGAAACAGAAGCAACTGTCAAGGTTCTTGCATTGCCTGTTTCAACTGTTTCTGCATTTCGGAGATTTTCTGCGGAGAAGATTTTTGCTTCTGTAGATTCAACAAATACAACTCCGTGAATTTTACCGATTGCACCCTTATACCAATCCTCTGGGTCAACATTCTGCTTTACTGCCTTCCATTCGGGGTCGTTTGTAAGGTCGTTTGCAACGTCAGGGTGAATAATTGCCACATAACAGCCATCCTTAAAGGGGGTTGCGTTATTTCTCTTAAGGGTTGCAACAGCTCTCTTTACTGCCGCAACAGAAAGATAGTCGTTGTCCTCATAGTTTGCAAGACCGCCTACCAGCAAGGCTCTGTCTGCCTTGCCGTTACCATACTGAACATTTGTACCTGCGTTAATCTTTTCGCGTATAACTGTGTCCAGAGTACGGCCTGCCTGGTCGCCAAGAACAGTCTGTGTTTCGTTGATTATAGCATCAACAGAGGATAATGTAAGCATATCAGAAAGTGTTACATAATCACCATACTGTTCAACTGTAGATTCAACTGTTGTTACGTTAAGGGAATTACCCGTGGGGGTTACACCCTCTGTAAGAGGAACAAGCGCCTTGGGAAGAGGACTGAACTTTCTGAATTCTATAGTCTTTCCGCTTCCTGCAGGAATCGGCTTCTGCTGACCAAACTGTGCATGCACAAGCTTGGGAGTAGCAAAGCGGATAAGCGCCTTGTCATAATAGGTTTTCATTTCGGGAGTAAGATTGTTTCCCCCGTTGTTTGTAGCAGTTGTCTGGGTATTGTAGTTTATACTCATATAAAATCTTCCTTTCTTTTTGTAATACTTTGTTTCTTTTGCATATTACTGCGTAATTTAGAAGCTTATCTTTTCGCCGTTGCGGGCTCTTTCGATAATTGCATCTATTTCCTTGTCAGATAAATCCTTGGGATTTTTCTTCACAACAGCAGGGCTGTTCTTGCCTGCACCGTTTTCAGCAATACGATTTCTGCGCCCTTCATATCTTGCAAGGGCTTCCTGTACAGCCTCTGTTATAAGCTCTTCAGCATGAACAAGAACAAATGCCTCTTCAAGAGTCAATCCCTTTTCCAAAACATAAGCTTTAAATGCGGGATTTTTCATTTCCTCTTCCATATTGAAGTCGGGCTTCTTTTTCAGAAAATCACGATGTTGCTGTGCGATTTCCTCGACTCTGCTCTCGATAAAGGCTTCTCTTTCCTCATCTGCCATGGGAAGCTTACCGCCTTTTTCCTTTGCGTCGCCTTTGCCGCCCTTTACCAGGGTGTTCATAGTTGGCTCTGTTTGTTTTTTTGTTGTGTAAAAATTTAACATTTTTTCTCCTCTCTGCTTCATTTTATGAAGCTCATGTTTTCTATGCGGATTCCCGGGAATTTATTGATTTATCCTCCGCACAATAAGATAATACACCCCACAAAAGTGTCATAACGTGCCTCCCCTTGATTTTTTTTAAAAATAATGATATACTCTTTTTAACACACATAGGAAAAATCAGGAGGGCAACATCATGATAAATCAACTTAAGAAACAATTTTTGGAAATTTTTGGCGGTGCTGATGAGGGAATCAGAGTTTTTTCCTCTCCCGGTCGTGTAAATCTTATTGGTGAGCATACAGATTATAACGGAGGGTATGTTTTTCCTGCCGCACTTACAATGGCTACAACCATCATTGCGCGTCCCAGAACCGACAGCCTTGTCCGTATGGCAGCAACTGACCTTGAGGGCATTGTAGAGGGTGACCTTAATACAATAGATAAATATAAAGACTTAAAATGGGGTAACTACCAGTTTGGTATATTTGATGAATTGAGAAAATCAGGCTATAACATCTGCGGTGCAGATATGCTTTTCCACGATACCACACCCCACGGAGGCGGACTTTCCTCCTCGGCTGCAATTGAGATTTCTGCCGCAATTGCCATGGCAAGCCTTGGAGGTGCAAAAAATATTGATAATATAGAGCTTGCAAAAATCAGTCAGCTTGCCGAGCATAACTATATCGGTGTAAACTGCGGAATAATGGACCAGTTTGCGTCAGCTATGGGTAAGAAAAATCATTTGATTTTCTTAAACTGCAAGACCCTTGACTATAAGCTTGTCCCGATTAAGCTCGATGGCTATAAGCTGGTTATTTCCAACACAAACAAAAAACGCTCTCTTGCTGCATCAAAATACAACGAAAGACGCTCCCAGTGCGAAGCAGGTCTTGAAATTCTCAAGGAAGCAATGCCTCAAAAGGAATGCCTTGGAGATATATCTCCACAGGAGCTTGAAAATTCAAAGCATCTTATAGAGGACCCCATTGTTTTAAATCGTGTTACCCACGTTATTGAAGAGGATGACAGGGTTCTGAAGTCCATTGACGCACTCAATTCAGGCAATCTTATTGAATTTGGCAAGCTTATGACAGCTTCCCATATTTCTCTTCGTGACCTTTACGAGGTTTCCTGTCCGGAGCTTGATACTTTGGTAGACAGCGCTCTTAATACAGAAGGTGTTCTTGGTTCAAGAATGACAGGAGCAGGCTTTGGCGGTTGTACTGTCAGCCTTGTAAAAGAGGACTGTGTTGACACCTTTATCGAAAAGGTGGGTGCTGATTACCTTGAGAAAATCGGTTATGCCGCTTCCTTCTATGTTTCTGAAATAGGCGACGGAGGAAGAGAAATTATTTAAAACTTAAATAAAACATTTAACGGTGAGGATTCTTTTGAGAACCTCGCCGTTAATTACTTTTTGTCAATTTTTATTTACACTTTTACATATTTTTCTTTTAATTGCATATTATAATTATATAAAATTAAAATTTCCGCAACTAAAGGTTGCATAAAATTCAAACCATAATTGATTGACTTTTTGCATATACATTTATATTATTTATATATAATAGTTTAACCTGAATCACACTGTTTAAGGTTAAGGAAAAGAGGATAACTATGACTATTGGCGAAAAAATTACACGGCTTCGTACAGATGCGAATATGTCCCAGGAGCAACTTGCGGAAAGGGTTTCTGTTTCCCGTCAGTCTGTTTCAAAATGGGAAATGGATCAGACCCTTCCCCAGATTGACAATGTTCTTCAGCTGTGCGAAATATTCAGCATTTCTGCAGATGAGCTTTTAAAGGATGATATAAACATAAAAACCACAGCTCCCCCCTCGGTCCAAAATAAATATTTCGGCACAGACGGCTTCAGAGGAGAGGCAAATAAAACTCTGACCTCTATGCAGGCTTATAAAGTGGGAAGATTTTTAGGCTGGTACTACTCCTCTCAATTGTCGGGTTGCAGTAAGGTTGGTTATCGTCCCCGTATAGTTGTAGGAAAGGACACCAGACGTTCCAGCTATATGCTTGAATATTCAATCGTTGCAGGAATAACAGCCTCGGGGGCAGACGCACACATGCTGCATGTTACCACCACCCCCAGCGTATCTTATGTAACAAGACAGGACGAGTTTGATTGCGGAATTATGATTACCGCTTCTCACAATCCCTTCTTCGACAATGGTATTAAAGTTATAAATAGATACGGTGAAAAACTTGATGACCGCACAACCTCATTGATTGAAGCTTATATAGACGGCAATCTTGCCCCGCTTGGTATAAGCGGTGATGATTTACCTCTCGCCCACAGAGAAAAAATAGGCTGTATAGTAGACTATGTTTCGGGCAGAAACAGATACCTTGGGTACTTGATTTCCCTTGCATCACACTCCTATAAGCACCTTAAAATAGGGCTTGACTGCGCCAATGGTGCATCCTGGATGCTGGCAAGCTCTCTTTTTGGTGCTCTCGGGGCAAAAACCGAGGTTATCGGTGCAGAACCTGACGGACTTAATATAAACACAAAGTGCGGGTCAACTCATATTGAAAAGCTGTGCAGGCTTGTTAAAGAAAAACATCTTGATATGGGTTTTGCCTTCGATGGCGATGCCGACCGCTGTATTGCCGTAGACGAAAACGGAAACATAGTTGACGGGGACAAGATAATGTATATTTTAAGCAAGCGTCTTCTGGACCGTGGGATGCTCAATGATAATACTCTGGTTACAACAGTTATGTCCAACAGCGGACTTTTTTCTTCCCTTGAAAAAATCGGTGTTCGTTGCCAGCAAACAACTGTAGGCGACAGGTTTGTCTATGAGTGTATGAACGAAAACGATTACTCTCTCGGCGGGGAGCAATCAGGGCATATTATTATGAAAAAATACGCAACAACAGGCGACGGGCTTCTTACCGCTATTATGATAACAGAGGAGCTTTGTGACAAAAAAACTACCCTCTCTAAATTAGCCGAGCCTGTACACCTGTATCCCCAGTACACAAAAAATCTTAAGGTTGAGAATAAATCAGCAGTTATGGAGGATTCAGAGATTTTGAAGGTGTTTGAAGATGTTAACTCCGCCCTTGGGGGAAAAGGCAGAGCTCTTCTGCGTCAAAGCGGAACAGAGCCTGTTATCCGTATAATGATAGAGTGTGAGGACATCAGCAAATGCGAAGAGTACGCAAACAAAATTGCAGATAAAATTACAGAGGGAGGCTATTGCTGTGAATAGATTTGTAAAAACCCAGGAATTATTTGATTGTAAAACCCCATATCTTACAGAGTTCTTTAAAAGGAGCACATACCCCTGGGATATGATACCCGCAATAAGCGAGTATATCAAAACACTTCTCTCCGATGGACTTGAGGGCTTTACAAAGCACGCAGACGGAGTGTATGTAGGAGAAAACGTCACAATTGCCCCTACAGCCACAATTCATGGCCCTACAATTATAGGAAATAATACCGAAATCCGTCCCGGTGCATATATCAGGGGAAATGTAATTATAGGAGATAACTGTGTAATAGGAAATTCTACGGAAATTAAAAACAGTATTTTGCTTGACAAAGTTCAGGTACCGCATTATAATTATATAGGTGATTCGATTTTAGGCAACAGAGCACACATGGGGGCAGGAGCCGTGTGTTCAAATCTTAAGGCTGACGGCAGTAATGTTGTTGTCCGGGGAGATGTTTTATATCGAACAGGGCTCCGTAAACTTGGAGGAATTCTGGGGGACGGCGCTGACATTGGTTGCGGCTGTGTTTTAAACCCCGGTACTGTAATCGGTAAAAATACCTCTGTATATCCTATGACTGCTCTTCGTGGAGTTTTACCAGACAACTCTATTGTTAAAAGCATGAAAAACATTGTGTCCCGGTTGCCGAAAAAATAATAAACCGGAGGAATTATTATGAGATTTATAACAGTTGAAAACTATGACGAATTAAGCAAGCTTGCAGCGGGAATTATTGCGGCACAAGTAATATTAAAGCCCAATTGTGTTTTAGGTCTTGCAACAGGCTCGTCACCCCTTGGCACCTATGCAAACCTTGTTGAAAAAAACAAGGCTGGAGAGGTTGACTTTTCAGAGGTTACTTCAGTAAACCTTGACGAATATGCAGGGCTTCCCGGTGATAACGAACAGAGCTATCGTTATTTTATGGACACAAATCTTTTCTCTAAAATAAATATAGACAGAGAAAAAACTTACGTTCCCAGCGGTACAGCAGGCAACCCCCAGGAAGAGTGCAAGCAATATGACCAGTTGATTGCTGACCTTGGCGGAATTGACCTTCAGCTTTTGGGCATCGGTCTTGACGGACATATCGGTTTTAACGAACCTGACGATGCTTTTACAAAGGAAACACATGTTGTTACCCTTGATGAGTCTACAATTGAAGCTAACTCACGTTTCTTTGATTCTATTGATGATGTTCCAAGAGAGGCATTGACAATGGGTGTTGGAGCAATTATGAATGCCAAAAAGGTTCTTCTTATTGCAAATGGCGCAAACAAGAAGGATATTTTAGAGCAAGCCTTCTATGGTCCTATTACACCAAAGGTTCCGGCTTCAATTCTTCAGCTTCATCCTGATTTCACTGTAATCTACAGCAAAAACTAATCTTCAGACATAATCAAAGGGTGCAGTTCATCTGAACTGCACCCTTTTTATTATAAACCATAATTTAATCAATTTTGCAACTCCTCCCGGCACGCGCCCCGTGCCACCCTCCTCAATGAGGAGGGCTCAATTTGGCCTCCCTCTTTGAGGGAGGTGGATTGCCGTAAGGCAATACGGTGGGAGTTTGAAATCTTTTTCGCTTTCTTCAGGGCCGGTGGAGGCCCTCCCCTACAATGCGGCAACGGCATATAATTTGTATATCAAAAATAGATGCAGTATAAGATATACTGTATCCATTTTTATTATTACAAATATTTCTTCAAATACTGTCCCGTATATGACTTTTTGCATTTTGCCACCTTTTCAGGAGTTCCGCAGGCTACAATCTCCCCACCTTTGTCCCCTCCTTCAGGGCCTAAATCTATAATATAATCTGCAGTTTTAATCATATCAAGGTTATGCTCGATTACCACAACAGTATTTCCCGTATCCACAAGCTTCTGCAAAACCTCTGTCAGCTTATGCACATCTGCACTGTGGAGTCCCGTTGTTGGCTCATCCAATACATATATAGTATTCCCTGTGCTTCTTTTTGAAAGCTCGGTTGCAAGCTTAACACGTTGTGCCTCTCCCCCCGACAGAGTAGTGGAGGGCTGACCTATTTTGATGTAGCCAAGTCCCACATCATAAAGTGTGTCCAGCTTTCTTTTAATTTTGGGAATATTTTCGAAAAATTCGCAACCCTCTTCAACGGTCATTTCCAGCACCTGATGTATATTTTTCCCCTTATATCTTACTTCAAGGGTTTCCCTGTTGTATCGCTTACCTCCGCATACCTCACAGGGCACATACACATCCGGCAGAAAGTGCATCTCTATCTTTATTATTCCGTCCCCCTGGCAAGACTCACATCTTCCGCCCTTTACATTAAAGCTGAATCTGCCCGAGCTGTAACCCCTTGCCTTTGCCTCGGGAGTCATGGCAAACAGGCTTCTTATATCCCCAAACAAGCCTGTATAGGTGGCGGGATTGCTCCTGGGAGTTCTGCCTATGGGGGATTGGTCAATATCTATTATTTTGTCAAGATTTTCAATTCCCTCTATCTTTTTGTATTTTCCCGGAATCTTTTTTGCACCGTTTAGCTCGTTGGCAAGAGCTTTATGAAGAATTTCATTTATAAGGGAGCTTTTACCGCTTCCCGATACGCCTGTTACACAGGTAAAGGTTCCTAAAGGAATTTTAACATCAATATTTTTAAGGTTATTTTCCATGGCACCCTTTATTGTTATAAATTTCCCGTTACCATCTCTTCTTTTCTCGGGGACAGGTATCTTCTTTTTACCGCTTAAATATTGTCCTGTTTCCGAGGTTTCACATTTCATTATTTCTTCCGCTGTGCCCTCTGCAACAATTTCTCCTCCATGAATTCCCGCCCCGGGGCCTATGTCAATTATGTGGTCTGCCGCAAGCATTGTATCCTCGTCGTGTTCTACCACAAGAAGAGTGTTTCCAAGGTCCCGAAGCCGCTTCAGGGTTTCTATCAGTTTACCGTTGTCCCTTTGATGAAGCCCGATACTTGGCTCGTCAAGTATATATATAACCCCCATAAGGCTCGAACCAATCTGGGTGGCAAGCCTTATTCTCTGTGCCTCTCCTCCTGACAGAGTTCCTGCACTTCTTGACAGGGTGAGGTAATCAAGTCCTACATTTACTAAAAAACCAAGTCTGCCTATAATCTCCTTTAGAATATTTTTGGCAATTACCACGTCCTTGCCTGTAAGCTTTTCAGACAGCTCTGTGAAAAATTTCAGTGCATCTGAAATTGACAGGTTTGTAACCTGGTTTATATTGCGTCCGTCCACTGTAACAGCAAGGGTTTCCGGCTTCAATCTTGTTCCGTGGCAATCGGGACAATTCATACTTACCATATAATTCTCAATATCCGCCTTTGCCCACTCGGAATTGGTTTCGTCATGCCGCCTTTTAAGGTTATTGATTACACCTTCAAACCGGGCATACTGCACACCCTTTGCATATCGTCTGTCATAGGTCAGCTTTAGCTTTTCGCCCCGTGTACCATAGAGAATTATATCAAGAACATCATCGGGAAGCTCCTCAATTGGAGTGTCAAGGCTAAACCCATATCTCTCTGCCATTCCCTCATAGTACATTCTTGAAATACTTTGCGCCTCTGTGCCTGACCAGCCCGGCGCCAAAATAGCCCCCTCATTTATGCTCAAGCTTTTGTCAGGAATAATAAGGTCGGGGGAAACCATTGTAATTGTACCAAGACCCATACAACTGGGGCAAGCGCCGTAAGGAGTATTGAATGAAAACATTCTGGGCGTAAGCTCCTCTATACTTATACCGCAATCATCGCAGGCATAATTCTGGCTGAATGTCATATCTTCTCCGTCGATAATAGAAATCGTTACAATTCCGTCTGCCATACCAAGAGCCGTTTCTATAGAGTCCGCAAGCCTTTTTTCCATTCCCTCCCGCACTGCAAGACGGTCTATTACAATGTCTATATTATGCTTCTTCTGCTTATCAAGCTTTATTGGTTCTCCTGTAAGCTCCAACATTTCTCCGTCCACACGGACTCTGACAAAGCCGTTCTTTCGTGCATTTTCAAAAGTTTTGGCATACTCGCCCTTTCTTCCCCTTGCAACAGGTGCCATAATCTGAATTTTGGTTTTTTCCGGCAGAGCGAGGACTGCGTCTGTAATCTGGTCAATGGATTGAGGGGCAATTTCTTTTCCGCATTTGGGACAATGAGGCACACCAATATTGGCAAACAAAAGTCTGATATAGTCGTATACCTCTGTAACTGTACCCACCGTTGACCTGGGATTTTTGCTGGTTGTTTTCTGGTCAATGGAAATAGCCGGTGAGAGCCCCTCTATGGATTCCACATCCGGCTTGTCCATCTGTCCCAAAAACATTCTTGCATAAGCAGAAAGGGACTCTACATATCTACGCTGTCCCTCTGCATATATGGTTTCAAAGGCAAGAGAGGATTTGCCCGAACCGCTGAGTCCTGTCAGCACCACAAATTTATCTCTCGGTATTTCCAGAGAGATATTTTTAAGGTTATTCTCTTTTGCCCCTTTAATTATTATATTTTTGTTCATTTTGTTCTCCTTTTAGTCCATAGACTCCTCAAGGCGCCTTATTTCATCTCTCAACTGTGCCGCAAGCTCAAACTGCAACAGCTCTGCCGCCTTCTTCATTTCGGTTGTCAGCTCCGCAATGGTTCTGTGAATATCCACAATCTCTGTCTTTTTGTTATCGGGAGTAGTTTTTGTAACCGCCTTTGTAGCTTCTATTACCTCGCTGATACTCTTCCTTATAGTCTTTGGAACAATGCCGTTTATCCGATTGTACTCACCCTGAAGCTCCCGTCTGCGATTGGTTTCACTTATTGCCCGCTCCATAGACCCTGTAACTGTATCTGCATACATTATTACCTTGCCCTCTGCATTTCGGGCAGCTCTTCCTATGGTCTGTATAAGGGAGGTTTCACTTCGCAAAAAACCCTCCTTGTCTGCATCAAGTATTGCTACAAGAGATACCTCCGGAATATCCAGTCCCTCTCGAAGCAAGTTAATTCCAATCAGCACATCAAATACGCCAAGACGGAGGTCACGAATAATTTCCATTCTCTCTATTGCCTGAACGTCCGAATGCAGATACCTTACCTTAACACCCATATCCTCAAAATATTCAGTAAGTCTTTCTGCCATTTTTTTAGTAAGAGTTGTAACGAGAACTCTCTCTTCCTTTTCCACTCTCTTTAATATTTCACCATAGAGGTCATCCACCTGTCCGTCAATGGGTCTTACCTCTACCTGGGGGTCTAAAAGTCCTGTAGGTCTTATAACCTGCTCCACAACTCTGGAGGATTGCTCCTTTTCATATTCCCCGGGAGTTGCACTTACAAAAACTGTTTGATTCAGCTTTGAATAAAACTCATCAAAGGTAAGGGGTCTGTTGTCAAATGCCGAGGGCAGACGAAATCCGTAGTTTACAAGGCTCTCCTTACGAGAGCGATCCCCCGCATACATTGCGTGTACCTGGGGAATGGTAACATGGGACTCGTCCACAAATAGCAGAAAATCCTTTGGGAGATAATCCACAAGAGTAAATGGGGGACTTCCCGGCTCTCTTCCGCTTATGTGGCGGGAATAATTCTCTATTCCGTTACAAAAGCCCGTTTCAAGCATCATTTCTATATCATAATTTGTTCTTTGCTCAAGTCTTTGGGCTTCTATAAGCTTGTTGTCTGCCCGAAGCTCCTCAAGTCTTTCCTCAAGCTCCGCCCTGATGCTCTCTATTGCCGCCTCCCTTTTTTCTGCAGTTGTAACATAGTGAGAAGCAGGGTATATAGCAACATGCTTTCTTTCATCTACAACCTCACCCGTTACAGGATTAAAGTCGCAAATTCTGTCAACCTCATCCCCAAAAAACTCGATTCTTACTGCGTTTCCACTGGATTCTGACGGAAACACGTCTATTACATCCCCTCTCACCCTGAACTTATTTCGGGTGAAGGCTATATCATTTCTCTCATATTTAATCTCTATAAGCTTGGCAATTACATCATCTCTGTCCCGAATCATCCCCGGACGGAGAGATATAACCATATTATTATAATCTATCGGGTCGCCAAGTCCGTATATACAGGATACGCTGGCAACAATAATTACATCCTTCCTCTCAAATAAAGCAGAGGTTGCACTGTGCCGCAGCTTATCTATTTCTTCGTTGGTAGAGGCATCCTTTTCGATATATGTGTCAGATTGAGCAATATATGCCTCGGGCTGATAATAGTCGTAGTAAGATACAAAATATTCAACGGCATTGTTTGGGAAAATTTCCTTAAATTCGCTGCAAAGCTGTGCCGCAAGCGTCTTGTTGTGGGCAAGAACAAGTGTAGGCTTTTGAACCCTTTCTATAACATTCGCCATAGTAAAGGTCTTTCCGCTTCCTGTAACACCCATAAGAGTCTGAAACTTCTCTCCTTTATTTATTCCGTTGACTATTTTTTCTATTGCCTCGGGCTGGTCCCCACTGGGCTTATATTTGGAAACAATCTGAAAATCCATAGGATATTATCCTCCATTTATTGTGTACCTTAAATTATCATTATATCACACAGATATAATATATGCAATAACGTTGTATATATAAAATTTTTCTTTTTTATTTTATTTAATTGCATAAAACCCCTTGACAATTGGTTATAATTGTGATATTATAATAAGGCTTTATTGTTGGCACTGCCTTAAGTGAAGCTTACGCCGGAGTGGCGGAACTGGCAGACGCCCAGGACTTAAAATCCTGTGGGATTTTTCTCCCGTACCGGTTCGATCCCGGTCTCCGGCACCATTTAAATTTAATATTTCGCAGGTTATTATCACTTATTTATTTTATTAAAAATAAATACACAAAATCATATATTGCAGGATATTATCAGTTATTTGTTTTATCAAAAATAAATATACAAAGCCATATATCGCAGGATATTACCAGTTATTTATTTTATCAAAAATAAATATACAAAACCATATATCGCAGGATATTATCAGTTATTTATTTTATCAAAAATAAATATACAAAATTATATATCGCAGGATATTACCAGTTATTTATTTTATCAAAAATAAATATACAAAATTATATATCGCAGGGTAGAGCAGTTTGGTAGCTCGTCGGGCTCATAACCCGGAGGTCGGGGGTTCAAATCCCTCCCCTGCACCCAGAAATGGAAAACAGTCGTCGCAAGATGGCTGTTTTTCGTTTCTCGATGTAGTTGAGATTTTAGTCTTCGACCTCCGGGTTATATAATATTTACATCTGTCCGGAGGTCGGGGGAACCGAGCAGCGACCGCGTCCTGTGGACGAAACAGGGAGCGCGGAGGGTTGTGCCGCAACACAATGAAATCGAGCAACTTGTTTGCGATGATTGAATTGATGTTGCAAACGGCTCGCTTGCGAGAAATCCCTCCCCTGCACCCATGAAAAAAGCGTACTGGAATTTTCAGTACGCTTTTTTCAGCGATATAAATTCCTGACGGAATTTGCGATATGTACTTCGTACACGATATACCTTCGATACGATATGTCCCTTTGGGACGAGAAAAGGAATTTATATCATATCGCAATCGAACGAAGTGAGATTATATCGAATTTACGAAGCAAATATATCGCACGAGCGTGAGCGAGTATATCGCCTAAAGCATATGTGCATCTAAACCATTGACTTTTCTATTCTTTGATGATACAATATGTGAAAATTGTAAAAAAGGAGCTGTCTTATGAGAACCATAAGCTTTGCCGAATATGAGCTCAAACGCTACACCGCCGCAATGGGAGTATATCCTGAAATTTCACTTGCTGTGGATGTAAAGGCTTTTGATACAACAAAATTTTTTCAGTTTAACCCTATGTTTGACGATGCCTTTGAAATCAAAATCAAGGACGGTACAGGTACAATAACCGCAACAAACGAAAGGGCGGTTTTGTTGGGTGTATACCACTTTTTAAAGACCCAGGGCTGTCGATTTATTCACCCTGAAGCCGGCGGAGAAATTATTCCTCACATCACAAAGGTTTGTGATGTGGACCAAATATGGTATGCCAAAACCCGTCACAGAGGCTTTACCGACGGGGTTACTGCAGGGGACGAGAGAGGCTTTGATATAATTCTCAAATATATAGACTGGCTTCCTAAAATGATGGCAAACTCGTTCTTTACCGAACTTACCGATTATTATTCCCATTATTGCAACCTTTTCAGCTATGTAGGAAATCCCTACAAAAAGCCTGACACACTCACAAGGGAGCAATTTGAAATAAACGATAAGCGTTTGGTTGAAGAAATACAAAAGAGAGGTCTTATCCGTCATGGTGCCGGTCACGGCTGGACTGTAGAGCTTATGGGGCTCAAGGAAATCCACAGAACTGCAGAGGTGCAAAAGTGTGAGCATCCCGAAATTCTTGCACAGATAAACGGAGAGCGGAAATACTATATGGACAGTCCCCTGTTCAGCAATCTTTGCTACTCAAACCCCAAGGTTCGCCGAGATTTTGCAAATCTTGTTTATGATTATTCCGTAAGCCATCCCGAAATAGATGTTATTCATGTATGGCTCGGGGACCAATTTTCAAACTTCTGCGAATGTGATGAATGCAAAAAGCTTACCCCTACAGATTGGTATGTAAAAATTCTTAATGAGATTGACGAAATATTTACAAGCCACGGGTCGGACAAAAAAATTGGTTTTCTTACATATTTTGAGCTTTGCTTCCCACCCACAACGGAGCGTCTTATAAATCAGGACCGTTTTATTATGATGTTTGCCCCCTATCAGAGAGATTTCAGGCAACGCTACAGAGATGTTGAGCCAAAGCCATACACCTTTAGAGGGCTTAACACCTATACCGAAGACGATATGGATGCCGCCCTTTATCTGTCCCAGTTAAAGGATTGGAAAAAAATATTTACAGGTGACAGTTTTGTATTTGACTATACCTTTTTTGAAAAACCCTCTATTGTTGATACAACAAATGTATTATATGCAAATATCCCCTATAGTGACAGCGTTTTTCTTCCCGAAATTGGACTTAACGGCCGTATTGAGTGTGGCGGAATGAGAATTATGTCACCTACTGTCCTTAACATGCACGCAGACCTTCTTCCTCTTTTCTATGGTGATATTTCCTACGAAAAGTTTTACAATGATTTCTTTGAAGATTGCTACGGCGAGGGCGAGGAAATCTCTGCCTTTCTGGAGGAAATGGCAAAGGCAATGCCCTATGACCATTTGTGTACTATGCTGGGCAAAAAAATGCCTTTGACGCCTGACGAATCAGAAAAGCTTACAGAGGGCAGGGAGGCTCTGCGCAGGTTCAGGGATAAGCTTTTTGAATACAACCCCGAGAAAGCAGAGCATCGGCTTAATTGTTTCTACTTCCGTGAATATCTGGATATTTTAGAATTTATACAAACAGCTCTTTTAGAAAAAACCGAAAACACTCCAGAGGAAGAAACAAAAAAGAAGGTGGATTCTCTGTTCCAGATTACACATCGGAAAGAAGCCATAATGCCTGCTATTTTAAGTGCACGGGCAATAACAAAATTTTTTCAATGGCTGGTGTAAAGAAGTTTGTGCCCTCTGCAGAGCTTTTTGATAAGGCTCTGCACACTGTATCACAGAACGTTGAGAGAATATTATTCAAGAAGGTAATTGTATGAAAAACATAAAAATAACCGATGTACGTTGTCAAAAAGGCGATGCATCATTTTTAATTGATAATGGAAACACAAGTATTTTGTATGACACGGGATTTGGTTTTACGGGATATACTGTTGCGGATAATATAAAATCAGTTTTAGGGGAAAGAAAACTTGACTATATATTCTTAACCCATTCCCACTACGACCACGCTTTAGGAAGTGCATATATTTTAAGACGTTATCCTGATGCAAAAGTCGTTGCCGGGAAATATGCTGTTGAAATTTTTGGACGTGTGGGTGCCAAAAGAAAAATGAAAGAGCTCGATGCCAAATTTGCAGAAAAATGCGGAGCAGGTGCTTACGAATTCCTCGGGGATGAACTCAAGGTAGATATTGCTGTTGATGAAGGAGATGTTATCAAGGCAGGAGATATGGAATTTGAAGTTGTTAATTTGCCCGGACATACAAAGTGTTCAATAGGCTTTTTTTGCAAGGAAAACGGTCTTTTTCTTTCTAACGAAACACTTGGGGTATATGACGGCGAAAAAACCATTGTCCCGTCTTATCTCGTGAGCTATGAAGATGCTATAAAATCAATTGAGAAAGCAGAAAAACTGAATATAAAATACCTGCTTGCTCCCCATTATGGAATATTAAATGAGGAACAGACAAAATACTTTCTTGATAATATGAAATCTGCATCAGAGCAAACGGCGCAAGAAATACAAGACTGCCTGAAAAACGAAAAATCAGACGAAGAGATTTTAAGGATGATAAAAGATAAGTTCTGGCATGGATATATCAAATCAATTTATCCTGAAGACGCAATAAATTTGAATACATCCATAATGATACAACTTATAAAAGAGTTTTTTCAAAAAACTATTGACAAATGAAAAAACGGGTAGTATAATACCCATTAAAATTTGAATATCACAAAAAACGACTGTGACGAGGACGGTCGGATTGTGGAGCCTTAAGAGAGTTGCCGGTTGGTGCAAGGCAATGGCAAGACTTTCCAATGACTTATCACCTCTGAGTCGGAGGACCGAAAACAAAATGTGAGTAGACTCCTTCCGTAATGCTGCGTAAAGGCAAAGGGCTTGTTAGAGCTCGGTAAGTGACGGGGATTTTTTCATTTCCGTAATTTGAGTGGTACCGCGGGTTATTATAACTCGTCTCAAAGTTATCTTTGAGACGAGTTTTTTGTTTTGTTCAGTTTTTCAAAAAGCGAAAGGAGATAAAAATTATGGATTACAGTTTGAAAAAATCAGCATAATGATATATGTGAATCTCTGTACAAATAATATAAATGAGGTGATTTATATGAAAAAGACCTATGTGACCTCTATGCCTAATCATATCGGAGCGTTTTTGAAAGCAAGCAAATGCTTTTCCCGTCTTGGAATAAACATTACCCGTGTAAGCTACAATAAAGCAGTTGACTCACATACCTTGTTTATTGACGCGGAAGGCACAGAGGAGCAATTAAAGAAAGCAGATGCCGAGCTTGAAAAAATTGGTTATCTGCAGACGGGAGCCAGTAAGACAAGTGTTGTCTTAATAGAATTCTATCTCCCTGATGTTCCGGGAAGTGTAACAAATGTACTTGAACTCATCAGCAAATTTAATTTCAACATCTCTTACATCAGCTCACAGGAAAACGGAACAGATTATCAGTATTTCAAAATGGGCCTGTATGTTGAGGACTTTGACAAAATTTCGGATTTTCTAAAAGAAGCCGAGAAGCTTTGCAAGGTTCGCGTGATAAATTATAACAGCTCTGAAAAGGTTTATGATAACAGTATTTTCTATAACACCTATGTTTTAGGCCTGTCACAGACAATGGGACTTCCCGAAGATGTAAGTCGTGAGCTTTTGGTACATGTCAACCTTGCAATGCAGACCCTTGACGAACAAGGCTTATCACCATACCGCACATTTGACAGCATCAGCAAATTTGCAGAGCTTTTAGGCAACTCAAAAGGAACGAATTTTAATCCTCGCATAAGCACTCACAAGATAACTGATAATACAGAAATAATTCTTATTGAGCCACCCTGCGGGAGCAATACAATCATTATAAAAAGTAATGACAGGGTGCTGTTTGTCGATAGCGGATACGCTTGCTATGCTCGCGAAATGCTCCAAGTATTCAAAAAACTTCTTCCCGGGTTTGATACTATGGAAAAGACAATTCTTGTAACTCACGCAGACGTTGACCATTGCGGATTGTTACCTATGTTTGACAGGGTGATTGCAAGCACAAAGACTGCAAAGTGCCTTACCAATGAATATGAGGGAAGAAACGGTTACAGAGAATCAAACCCTCTTCACAAGCCGTATATAAACATTTGTAAAATACTTACATCATATAAAGCAGTGGGTTCTGACAAGATAACAGCTATGTGGAACGATATGGAAGAGCTTACAGAACCCCTTACGCAGATTGGTTTCTTTGACTTTGAGGACTTACATTTCGAAGTATATGAGGGCAAAGGGGGTCATCTGCCCGGCGAGATTGTGCTGATAGACTATTCAAAGCATATTGCAATTACAGGCGATATTTATATAAATACCCATGGTCTTACAGCAGAGCAGGCGGAGTATAACCAATATGCCCCGATACTAATGACCTCTGTTGATACCGATTCAAAATTGTGTCTGGAAGAAAGAAAAGCAATTATGCAGCGTCTTGGTGTTGGACAGTGGCAAATCTTTGGCGCGCATGGTTTCAAGAAAGATTATTCTGTTAATTCATAGAAAATATAATATAAAAATATCCTCAAACTTGTTGACATTTCAACAAGTTTTTGTTATACTGTACTTGTTGATATTTCAACAAGTTTGTTTTGGGAGGGTATCTGAATGGATGAGCGTTTTGAAACTTTTACTGTTCTGTTAAACAGAATAAACAGAAATATTCGTAAAATTAAAAATGCGGAAATGGCAAATTACGAGCTTCGTAGTCCGCACATTTCTTGCCTTTATTACTTGTATACAGCAAAAGAGCTGACATCAAAAGAGCTTTGCGAGCGTTGCGAAGAAGATAAAGCCACTATTTCACGAAGCCTTGACTATCTCGAAAAAAATAATTATCTTGTATGCAAATCTGACAGCAAAAAGAGATATAACGCTCCTTTTGAACTTACAGAAAGAGGAATGCGTGCAGGCAAAAGAATTGCAGATAAAATAGCCGCTGTTTTAGACGAAATAAGTACAGGTATTTCGGACGAAGACAGAGCCATTTTTTACCGCAGTTTGAATATTATCAGCGAAAACATAGATAAAGTGGCAAAATCCTACGAATAAGTGCATTTCATTATGTTTTTAGTATAAAAAAGGAGGGCTATATGAGAAAAATTAAAATTGTTGCAGACTCGTCTTGCGATCTTTTTGCTCTGAATGATATTGAGTTTGCAAGCGCACCCATGAAAATTATTACAGATAATAAAGAGTTTGCAGACGATGCATCTATTGATGTAGATGACATGGTTGACTATTTATATCGCTATAAGGGAGAATCAAAATCCTCCTGTCCAAACACAGGAGATTGGCTTGATGCATTCGGAGATGCAGATGAAATTTTTTGCATTACCATTACAAGCGGACTTTCGGGAAGCTATAACTCTGCTTGTCTTGCAAAGCAGCTTTATGAGTCGTCCAATGAGGGGAAGCGGGTACACGTATTTGATTCACTCTCTGCAGGCCCCGAGATTACATTGATTATTGAAAAAATTGAGGACTGCATCAAGAAATGTATGTCCTACGAGGATATTTGCCATCACATAGAGAATTATATGAAAAAGACAGGGCTTGTGTTTATGCTGAAGTCACTTAAGAACTTCGCTAACAACGGCAGAGTATCTCCTGTTGTGGCACGGCTTGTGGGGATTGCCGGAATATGTATTGTGGGCAAGGCAAGCGACGAAGGGACTCTGGAGCCTATGCATAAGTGCCGCGGAGAGCAGCGCTCCCTTAAAACTCTGGTAGATGATATTGAAGCAGAAGGCTTTCGGTCAGGTAAAATCAGCATTGGACATTGTCAGAACGAGTCGGCAGCTAATCAGCTTAAAGAAATGCTTCTTGCAAAATTTAAGGATGTACAAATAGAAATACATAAATTCAGAGGTCTTTGCAGCTTCTATGCCGAAAAAGGCGGCGTGCTTGTAGGCTTTGAGAAAGATTGTTCTGTTAATTTATAAATAATTCCACTAAACACAAGGGCGTGCCTCGATTTTCGAAACACGCTCCTTTTAATATCAATTGGAAAATTCATTTTTCTTTATATACTCAATAAATGTCTTAAAGCTTTTTGAGATCCATTTATTTTTGTGGTATATAAGCTGTTTCCAGATTTCTATATCCATGTCGCATATATCAAGGCAACATAAACGGCCTGCTTTAATCATGTCATTTGTAACAAAATCAGGAAGAAAAGAAATCATATCATCTTGTGCAATAAGGGTAGTTATCATATCTGTTCTTCCGATTTCAAGTATAGGGGCAATCTCCAAGGAGTTTTTAGCAAGCTCCTTGTCAAATACTCTTCTGTATCCCTGTCCGTGTTCCGTCAGAATAAAGGGCTCCTTTATTATATCCTTAATTGATAAATTCTCAACCCCCGCAAATTTAGAATTGGAATTTGCAACAAAGTGCATAGGAATTTGCTCTTCTTTTGCTATTACATAATCCTTGTTATATATACGCCCGTCAAGAGTTATAATAACATCTGCTTCGTTATGGTCAAGCATATCAAGCATCACGCCTGAATCTCCCGTTGAGAAGCATATTGACACGTCAGGATATTTTCGGTGAAAATCCATATAATTTCGGTTAATCATACCATCACAGACAGAATCAGGCGTAACAATATGAATATGCCCGTTGCATTCTTCCTCTTCGAGATTTTCTCTGAATTCCTCGGTTAAAGCACGAATCTGGTGTGCATAGGAAACAAGCTCCCGTCCTCTTTCCGTCAGTGTTACAGTGTGATTTATTCTTTCAAACAAAAGACATCCAAGCTCTTCCTCAAGTTGTTTTATTTGAAAAGATACTGTTGATTGAGAGTAACCAAGCTGCTCTGCAGCTTTGGTGAAGCTGCCAAGCTCTGCAACATGTATAAAGGTTATTAAATTACGTAATTCCATTATATCTCCTCCGCATCGAATTTTTCGATAGTAAATATCAAAACTATTTGTTTGACTAATGCTGAAAATTATTATATACTATGTTACAGAAAAAAGCAAGTATTTGAAAACTTGTTATTTCTAAATTTGTTTTATATAAGGAGTTATTGTTATGAAAAAGGTATTATCTCTGATGTTGGCACTTGTTATGTGCGTAGGTTGTTTATCCCTCACCGGTTGTTCAGGCGATGGTTCGGGGAATGCAAAGTATAAAATCGGCATTGTTCAGCTTGTTGAGCACGTGGCTCTCGATGCTGCAACAGAAGGCTTCAAGCAAGCAATTATTGACGAGCTTGGTGAAGATGCGGTTGAGTTCGACTTCCAGAATGGTCAGAACGATCCAAACACATGTTCAACTATTGCAAACCAGTTTGTTTCCAACAATGTTGATTTAATTATGGCAAATGCTACTCCTGCTCTGCAGGCAGCTGCAGCAGCAACGGGAGATATTCCCATACTCGGTACATCTGTTACAGAATATGGTGTAGCTCTTGAACTCAATGACTTCAACGGTACAGTGGGCGGAAACATTTCAGGTACATCTGACCTTGCTCCTCTTGACAAACAGGCAGAAATGATTACCCAGTGGTGTCCGGAGGCAAAAGAAGTGGGTCTTCTTTATTGCTCAAAGGAAGCAAACAGTCAGTATCAGGTAGATGTTGTAAAAGCTGAACTTGAAAAGAAAGGGCTTACCGCTACATTATATCCCTTTACAGACTCTAACGACCTTGCTCAAATTTGCCAGGCAGCAGCAGACAAATCTGATGTAATTTATGTTCCTACAGATAACACAGTAGCAGAAAACACAGGTATTATTGATAATATCTGCGAACCTAAAAAGATTCCTGTAGTTGCAGGCGAAGAAGGCATTTGTTCAGGATGTGGTATTGCAACGCTTTCTATCAGCTACTATGACCTTGGTTACACAACCGGCAAGATGGCAGTGAGGATTTTAAGAGACGGTGCTGATATTTCTGCAATGCCTGTTGAATATGCAGAAAAACAAACTCCTAAATACAACAAGCAGAATTGCGAAGCTTTGGGAATTACTCCTCTTGAAGGATATACAGCTATTGAAGAAAAATAATTATTAAATTTTCAGCCGGAGAGAATGTTCTTCTCTCCGGCTAATAAAATTTTGGTGGGTGAATGAAATGGAAATTATAACACAGCTTCTGAACGCCTTGCCCGGCTCCTTCTCACAAGGTCTTATATGGGGCATTATGGCTATCGGCGTTTATATCACATACAGAATATTGGATGTAGCCGACCTTACTGTTGATGGCTCCTTTGCGACAGGCGGTGCGGTTGCAGTTATGCTTATTTTAAACGGATGCGATTTGTGGCTTGCAATGTTTCTTGCGTTTGTTGCAGGACTTTTGGCTGGTGCGATTACAGGTCTTTTACATACCTGTATGGGTATTCCTGCAATTCTTTCCGGAATACTTACGCAGCTTGCTCTTTATTCCGTAAACCTTAAAATTATGGGCAAGGCGAATCAATCAGTAAATGTAAATCAAACAGACCTTCTCGTTTCACTTCGTTGGGTTAAGGAATTTGCTTTCCATAATCCGCTTATAACAGTTGGCGTGGTTTTGGTTGTTTTGATTGCTGTTTTGTATTGGTTCTTCGGAACTGAAATGGGTTGTGGCATCAGAGCTACCGGAACAAATCTCAATATGAGCCGTGCGCAAGGTATCAACACAAGTCTCAATAAAGTTCTTGGTATTATGCTTTCAAACGGACTTGTAGCGTTTTCAGGCGCTTTTCTTGCTCAATACCAGGGCTTTGCCGATGTTAAAATGGGACAAGGCGCTATCGTTATCGGTCTTGCCGCAGTTATTATAGGCGAAGCGCTGTTTGGTAAGATTTTTAAGAACTTTGCGTTAAGACTTTTGTCTGTTGCGTTTGGTTCAATTATATATTATATTGTTATTCAGGCGGTTATTACTTTAGGAATGGACGCAAACCTCTTAAAGCTTCTTTCAGCAGCAATTGTTGCGGTCTTCCTTGCTGTTCCATATTGGAAAGGACAATATGCCGTAAAATATATGAGAAAACATAAGGGAGGTAGGTTAAATGCTTAATATAACGAATGTTGAAAAAACCTTTAATCCGGGCACAATAAACGAAAAGAAAGCATTGAACGGTATCGACCTTCATCTTGCAAAAGGCGATTTCGTGACGGTTATTGGCGGTAACGGTGCAGGAAAATCCACAATGCTGAATATGATTGCAGGTGTATATCCCGCAGATTGCGGAAGCATTGTAATTGACGGTATCGATATAACTAACCTTCCCGAATATAAACGTGCAAAATATTTAGGCAGAGTTTTTCAGGACCCAATGACAGGAACTGCAGCCGATATGCAGATTGAAGAAAATCTTGCCCTTGCTGCAAGGCGCGGCAAAAGAAGAACCTTGCGCACGGGCATTACATCCAAAGAAAGAGCAGAATACAAAGAGCTTCTTAAAATTCTTGGTTTAGGTCTTGAAGAAAGACTCACGGCAAAGGTTGGCCTACTCTCCGGCGGTCAGAGACAGGCTTTAACCTTACTTATGGCAACTCTTAAAAAGCCAAAGCTTTTGCTCCTTGATGAGCATACAGCGGCACTTGATCCTAAAACTGCGAAGAAGGTTTTGGAAATTACAGAAGAAATTGTATCAAAGGATAATCTGACTACCCTTATGATTACTCATAATATGCACGATGCAATCGAATACGGCAACCGTCTTATTATGATGCACGAGGGTAAAGTAATTGTAGATGTATCGGGTGAAGATAAGAAAAAGCTGACAATTCCCGAACTTCTTGGATTGTTTGAAAAGATGAGCGGAAGTGAATTTACAAGCGATAAGGTTATGCTTTCAAAAAAACAGGGGTAGAAAATGTTAGGTGTAATTGTAAATGTAATAACTGTAATACTTGGATCGTGCATAGGCTTGCTTTTTAAAAAGGGTATTCCCGAAAGGATAAGCAACGCCGCCATGATTGGTCTTGGTGCCTGCACTTTATATATCGGCATATCAGGAAGCTTATGCGGGGAAAATGTGCTCATTGTAATTGCATCGGTTGTATTAGGTGTAATATCGGGGACGCTTTTAAATATTGACAGTGCAATAAACAAGCTTGCAAATAATGTAGAGGCAAAATTCAAAAAAGAGGGTCAAAATGTGTCAATTGCTGAAGGTCTGGTAACTGCCACACTTTTGTTCTGTGTGGGTTCTATGACCGTTACAGGTTCAATCCAGGCAGGGCTCACCGGAGATAACTCGGTGCTTATAACCAAGGCAACCCTTGATTTTGTGTCATCAATGATGCTCTCTTCAAGTCTTGGGGCGGGAGTGCTTTTAGCATCTGTTTCGGTTCTTGTTATTCAAGGGGGACTCGTTCTTCTTGCAGGCTTGCTTGCTCCGTTTATGAGTACAGGCGCCATTAACGAAATGACTTGCGTTGGTTCAATTTTGATTATAATGATAGGTACAAACCTGATGGGAATTACAAAAATCAAGGTTGCAGATTTCCTGCCTGCAATTATCTTTGCACCCATCATCTACAACATTGTAAATTTAATATTAGGGCTTATATAAAAAATGTATCATATAGGAATAAATCCGCTGAATTCATGTATATATTCTCCCCGCAAGCATTGGGTTTTTATTCCTCGCATTAAAGAATTGCTTTCGTCCAGCTTGCTTATATCCACCTCATCTACCGAGTTAACTTTTATATGATAAACATATTCAAAAACGGAAGTACCCTTGCTTTTTGCGGGAAAAATATGAAAGTCACGGCGAAAGCTCATGATGTTTGACCCATCTTTTAGCACCGGCAGAAGTTCAGGCGCCAACAACCAGGTCTGTGTTGTAAATCCTTTAAACGAATATTCAGGGAAGCATCGTTTAAAGACCTCTCTCGCCTTTTTGTAAGATTGCCGGCAAGCTTCTTTATCAAAGCTGCCTTGTGTGGGAATATGTACTTTTATGACAGCATCCCTAGGAGATAAAATAATCTGCCAGTCTTTTTTGGGAAGCTTCATCTTATCTCTCTTAACCAGATGTATTTTTTGATTACTTAATCTGTTGTCATAATATTACTTCCATATCAAAATTTAATATGCCGTAATCAAAGAAAAAGGTGAAAATGAAAATTGCTTACAGGGCAATAACATTTTCACCTTTAATTTCAACAGCACCGTTTTCTCTACTTTTCGTATACGGATAATTCAAAGTCCAGCATAACTTTAACTTGTCTGATTTTCATTTCTATATGCTCTCTGTCTCCGATATATTCCATACAAGGCTCCCACCCAATATTAGAATCTCTGTCTACAATAGGCAGAGTATTCTCCGCATTCAGAATTTCATCTTCAGCAACGGCTCTCATTTCTCTTGCGATTGCATTCATTTTATCTTTATCCCCACATACAGACAACAGCTTGTTCTTCAACAAGAACCATTTCTTTGTATTTAAAACTGTTCTGTATGTATTGGCAATATAATGTGCAATATCCGTCATTTGCCTTGCGGCATCCTTTTCGGCAATTTTATCAAGAAGTTCAAAGCCCTCATCAAAGAGCTTTATACCTTTTTCGAGAAGTTTCATCTCATCCATAACACGAATCGGGAATGCCGTCTTTCCTTCGTTTCTCTTTCTTGCCTCGTCATAGACCTGATACATTGTGCGAACAATTGTTTCACCACCCATTTGAGCATAAGGAACAGATGCAATATTATGATGAACATTAAGAGAAAGGGGATAAGACGGTCCTATTCTCAATGGCCCATACTGATCCTCGACAGATGTGGGACAACAGCGAATACCCTCACTAAATTTCTCCCAAGCCGAAATCACCCTGTCAACATTTTCCTCTCCAAAATCACGAGCCGCAATTTTTCGGCATATATCATCAAAGTTCGGGCTATGAGATGTGAACGCCCACTTGGCAAGCTCACTTATAAACGATGGGTAAAAGCCATAATGATGCCCTTCCATCAGCCCCGTTAATCCGTATTTCTCCATACACTCTAATATTTTGTCATTTCTCTTTTTCCACTGCATCGGGCATGGGAGATATGGGACGGTACCAATATCCCATGTACGTCCTGCCGTGTTTACTTGAGAATACAGCTTAATTCCGCACTCCTTGGCAACCGCTGCCTCCTCTAAAAAGTTTTTCCCGGGTCCCTCAAATGCAATGGTATAATCCGTGCACGAGCCCACAGAGTCGCAGAGAGTCATCATTTCAGGCATCTCAAATGTTACAAGTAACGAAACTCCCTTTGGAAGATTTTTGATCATATCGAGTCTTCCGGGGTTACAGTTAAAATTGTAGGTCCAGAGCACAATATCTGCGTTTGGGTTATACTTGTATATAACCTTTTGCAAAAGAGAAATCCACGCAGGATACTCATGACTTAAATAATATTCAGAGCGTCCTCTTCCCATCTCACGCTCTCCGTATATAAATCCTCTGCCTTGTTCTTTTTCTTCTTTGCTTGGAAAGTCAACAGACTCTCCCACCAAAGTAATCCCTTTCAATTTAGGGCATTTTCTGAACAATGCGCCATACGTACCGTCGTAATAATCATACGCACCGGCATCCTCGGGATGATAGGAACTCTTCATATAGCTGTATGCATATACATCTATGCCGTAGCCCTCTGCGCGATAAATAATTTCATTTAAATCCATATATGTATTGGCACTATGGTCAGCATCCTTGACAAAAACCAAAATCGCATCCCGTCCCGAGTGGGCAATTTCAGCCAAGTGCTCATTTGGAAAATTATCAAGACCGTATCCCGAATGTACCATTCTGGGCGAAAATAACGGCTTTTTATATATAGTTTCTCTTTTCAAATAGGGCGCCTTTCTGATGTTCATTAAATCCTCAAGATAATATATGCCCTGTGCCGCTCCTCTCTCGTCATAGCCACATATTGTTACTCTATCGCTGATTTCTGCAACAAAACCCATATAGCCCTCTGCGTCATTGAGAGGTATATCCGAAAATTCCTTTGTCGTAAGAATTATGGTATTCTCATTTATGTCGGAAAGCTGCTCCATATATGTTATACCGGCGCCTATATGCATAGATGTCAAAAGATAATCAACAAAATCACGTGCTGCATTCTTCAGCACTCTCCCGCATTTCGTTGGAATAGCAATTTGAACACCGCTTTTTAACTCAATTTCATTTTCCCCGCAATTCGTAACAGAAAAGTCCCGCACATCCTCTTTGTGTACTTGCAACAATCTCTCTCTAAAGCCATATTTTCTCTCCATAAATTTTCTTTCCCTTTCAACTTGTAATCTTATACCCCACTTCGTCCCTCATAATATCAATGCCGTTATATATGGGATAGCTATACCAGCTTTAAATTGTTTTCATTTTATTTAAGGATATAATAACACGCTATAATCAATTTGTAAATATATTTTTCCAAAAGTTTCAAATGCTTTTGATAAGACTGACCGAAATCAGAGGCGGATTCGAGATATGATGGAAATTTCAAAA
>JAFSDQ010000016.1 GCA_017436135.1 Clostridia bacterium
GAAGAATTTTCAAAGAGGGAATTTTATGCTTATGCAAGGCAAAAACGCAGGTAATCCTGACGGATTACCGAGTATTTTAACGTGGCAGAAGCGAAAATTAACCATTGAAAATCGTGGTTCAGATAACTTCTGTCACCCTAATAGGAATGGTTGCTAAAATCTTTTTTGAGAAATGCTTTTAGCAAAGATTCCCGCAAAAATATTTTTCCATTGGAGGTTGTGTCATGGAAAGTAAAAAAGTAGAAGTAAAAATCAATAATATGGAATATACCTTGGTTTCTAACGAACCCGAGGAATATGTTCAGCGTGTTGCCCTTTTGGTTAACAAGCGAATGAATCAGATTACTGAAGGCAACCCCCAACTCAGTACAGCTATGAAAGCGGTGCTTGCCGCTGTAAACATTGCAGACGATTATTTGAAGAGCGAAGAAGTGCTGGACAATCTTCGGGTAGAGCTTAAGGGCTATATGGAAGAGTCAAAAGGACTTGGAACAGAGCTTGAGGCAAAGAAGCTTGAGGTAGAAAAGCTGCGGGAGGATGTACACAAGCTGCAGATAGAGCTTGCCAAAAGAGAAACCGAGCTTTCCGGTGTTCGTCGTTCATCCACAGGCGGAAGAATGTAGGAGGGATTTGTAGTGGAGCTTCTTGCACCTGCAGGGACCTATAATTGTGTTTTAGCCGCAGTCAACAGCGGCGCAGACGCTGTATATTTTGCCGGACAGGAATTCGGTGCACGCAGCTTCGCGGGGAATTTATCAAGCGAAGAAATCTTTCGTGCAACGGATTTTTGTCATTTAAGGGGAGTTCGTGTTTTTGTTACGGTGAATACCCTTGTATATGACAAAGAATATAAGGAACTGGAGAATTTCGTAAAAATTCTGACAAAAGCCGGAGTAGATGCAGTTATTGTTCAGGACTTGGGTATACTTAAATTTATACGGGAGCTGTCCCCTGATATAGAGCTTCACGGAAGTACCCAAATGACCATACATTCAAAGGACGGAGCCGAAGAGCTAGAATCACTTGGAGTATCCCGGGTTGTGCTTTCCAGAGAATTATCCAAAGCTGATATAACCAAAATAACAAAAGAAACCTCTATAGAAACAGAGGTATTTGTCCATGGGGCAATGTGTATGAGTTATTCAGGACAATGCCTGATGAGTAGTGTAATCGGCGGAAGAAGCGGAAACAGAGGAAAATGCGCACAGCCTTGCAGACTTCCATACTCGGCAGAGGGAGAAAAGGACAAATTTTATTTGAGCCTTAAGGATATGTCCTTGGCAGAGCACATAGCAGAGCTTAAAGAAATAGGAGTTAATTCCCTTAAAATTGAAGGGAGAATGAAGGGGGAGGCTTATGTTTCAGAGGTAGTGTCTGCATACAGACGTTTAATTGATGAACACAGACTTCCCACTCCCGAAGAAAAGGAGAGGCTTAATCGCATATTCTTCAGGGGAGGCTTAACAGACGGATATTTCACAGGGAAAACAGGAACGGATATGTTCGCCTTTGACAAGCCTGATAATCCGTATTTGAAAACTCGGGAGGAGAGTGCTGCCCCGACGGAGCGCCGAAGGAGTGCAGAGCTTGCGGCAGTTTTTAAAGAGGGAGAAAAGCCGTATATATCAATGAAAAGCGGCAACGATTTTGCAGAGGTATGGGGAGAGAATGAGATAGAGAGAGCAGGAAACAGACCTGCCACCCAAGAGAATGTGAGAGCACAGCTTTTGAAAACGGGAGGAACAGCCTTTGAAGTTACAAAAGCCGAAATAGAGCTAAAGGGTGCACCCTTTGTTCCCGTAAGTGTTATAAATGACCTTCGCAGAAGATGCATAGCAAAGCTTGAAGACAGTATTCTTGAAAAATATAGAGGAAAGTCCCTGAATTCTGCCCCTGAAATCATAAAAGAGAAAAGGAATGTAGTATCAGGGTTTTCCTGTTCCGTTTTGAATATGGAGCAATACAGGGCAATTTTGGAATATGATTTTCGCAGAATTTATATTCCCATAAGCATAATCGAGGAAAATGCAGAAGAGCTTTTTGAAAACAGAGAAAAAATAGTCATAAGTCTTCCTGTTATTATAAGGGATGCTGCGAGAGGGGAATACAGGGAAAGACTTGAGAAATTGAAAGACCTTGGATTTACAAAGGCGGAAATATCCACCCTTGACGGAGTTGGGCTGACATGTGGCTTTGAGAGATTTGGAAATCACAGAATGAACATAACCAACAGCTATTCCGCAGAGGCGGGGATTGCTTTGGGTCTTGAGGGTGTTTGCCTTTCGGCAGAGCTTAATCTGCCTCAAATCCGTGATATGAAAAAGCCCCTGAACACAGAAATTGTAGCCTACGGCAGAATACCCCTTATGGTAACGGAAAATTGCATTTTAAAAAATCTTGGAAAGTGCAAATGCGACGGAGGGGGGAGTATGGTTGACAGAACAGGAGCAGAGTTTCCCATTATTAAGGACGGAGATATTTGCAGAAGCGTGGTTCTCAATTCAGTGCCTCTTTATATGGGGGATAAATTAAGTGAATTGCAGAGCGTGGGCGCGGACTATCTTAAAATGCTGTTTACAACGGAGGACAGTGATCTTTGCAGAAAGATTTGTGACAGATATTTTAATACGGGAGGCAAGCCAGATTTTGAATATACAAGGTTGCACTATTTAAAAGGTGCATTAGCATAAAAGGCCCATTAGTATAAAGGAGTGTTATAAATGATTGATGTAAAAATTCAGATTTTATCAAAGACTGCAACTATGCCCACATATGCCACAGACGGAAGTCTTGGAATGGACCTGTCTGCAAATGTGGAGGAGCCAATTACCATAAAGGCAGGGGAAAGGGAGCTGATTCCTCTCGGGTTTGCAATTCAGGTACCCGATGGCTGGGGAGCCTTTGTTTTTCCAAGGTCGGGACTTTCCTTTAAAGGCGGAATATCAATGTGTAACTGTGTAGGGGTAATTGATACCGACTATACAGGGGAAGTAAAGGTTGCGGCAATCAATCTGTCTGACAAGGATTATGTGATAAATCCCGGCGACAGGATTGCCCAGATGGTCTTTTTGCCTGTTGAAAAGGCAAGGCTTGTACAGTCGGAGAGCCTTGAGGATACAAAGCGTGGTGCAGGTGGCTTTGGCTCTACAGGTAAATAAGTTGCCTTTTATGAATATTTGTGATAAACTATATACATAAATGAGTAAATATACAAATCAAAGGAAAGATAAAAATGGTTAGCAGAAAAATAGTTTTAGCATCACAATCCCCAAGACGGCGGGAGCTGTTATCAGCTTATACCTCGACTCTTGAATTTATGGTTGATAATTCAGAGGAGAGAATAGACGAAAATGCAACCCCTGAAGAAGCGGTAAAAGCCCTTGCCTTGCAAAAAGCAAAAAATGTCGCAAACAGAGCAGCTGCAGATTCGGTGGTTATAGGTGCAGATACAATGGTGTTTGTGGACGGAGAAACTCTGGGAAAGCCCAAAAGCGAGGAAGAGGCACGGCAGATGCTTCGAAGGCTTTCGGGGAGAAGTCATTTTGTATGCACAGGGTTTGCTGTGGTTGATAACAGAAACGGAAAGGAAGCCTGCGGAGTTGAGCGGACAGAGGTAAAATTCAGAAGTCTTTCCGAAAATGAAATTGAAAAATATATACAAAGCAAGGAGCCGATGGATAAAGCAGGAGCCTATGGAATACAGGGAAAAGGAGCGCTTTTTATAGAGGGAATCCGTGGAGATTATTTCAACGTTGTGGGACTTCCTTTGTGTGCTCTATCGGAAATGCTTAAAAAAGAATTTGATATAGAATTGTTTTAAGGGGGAAAAATTATGGCAATAGATATAGGAATTGATTTAGGAACAGCGAGAACCTTGATTTATTTAAAGGACGAGGGTATCGTGCTTAATGAACCGTCTATGGTAATAAAAAGCAATACCACAGGACAGATTGTGGCAATCGGGGAAGATGCAAGTGATATGATGGGCAGAACTCCCGAGGGGGTTGCGGCAATTGCACCTATAAAAGGCGGCGTTATCACGGGGTTTAATGCAACTGTTTCAATGCTCAAGCATTTTGTGAAAAAGGTATCTTCAAGTCCCTGGGCACGGGTAAGAGCGGTAATTGGGATTCCTTGCGGCATAAGCGAGGTAGAACGCCGTGCTGTCCTTGAGGCGGCAAGAAATGCTGGGATTAAAGAGGTTGTGCTGATGGAGTCTGCTCTTGCTGCGGCAAGCGGATGCGGTGTTGATATTGCGGCACCTCACGGAAGTATGGTTGTGGATATAGGTGCAGGTGTGTGCGAGGCAACAGTAGTTTCCCTTGGCGGGATTGTGGTTTATAACACTTCAAGAACTGCAGGATCCACCTTTGATAACACAATTGTTCAGCATGTAAAAAAGAATTATAATATGATGATTGGGGAGTCAACGGCAGAAAATATAAAAATAAGTATTGGCTCTGTCTATGCAGGAATGGAAAGTGAAACAATGGAAATCAGCGGACGCGATATGGTTACTGGACTTCCAAAGACCGCCAAAATTACAAGCGAAGAGGTAAGACAATGCCTGTCTGAAAACGCAGATGCAATTGTAGATGCGGTAAAGGTTACTCTTGAGAATACTCCTCCCGAGCTTGCGGCAGATGTTATGGAGAGCGGAATTGTACTTACAGGCGGAGGGGCTATGCTCAAAGGCCTTGGAAGATTGATAAACATTAACACAGAAATCCCTGTTTATATTGCGGAAAATCCTCTGGAATGTGCCGCAGTCGGAGCAGGTAAGGCTCTTGACTATATGCTGGGAAACAGTAATGGATGGTTTTTAAAATAACAGAGGTGGCATAGGTGAGAAGATTATTTAAACATAAAATAATTGTTTTTCTTATAATTGCAACTATTGTTGCTTTGGTGATTATTGGACTTTTCAGTAAAAGCGACAGGGGAACTTCTTTTGTGGAGCGAGGCGGCGGCGACGTGTTGACACCTGTTCAGAGTGCCGCCACAAGCACGGGAGGTTTTTTTGCCAATATAGGAAATTATTTTGGAAGCGTAAAGACTCTTCGGGAGGAAAACGAAAGACTAAAAAATGAAAACGTTGACCTTCAGAAACAAATATTGGATATGCGTGGGTTGGAATCCGAGAACACGGAGCTTCGCAAGATGTTAGACCTTTTGAAAAAAGAAACAAGAATTGATATGATTGCGGCTTCTGTTTCTGCAAAGGACCCGTCTAACTGGGTGTCCTCGTTTAAAATCAATCGGGGAGAAAACCATGGGATAGAAAAAAATCAACCTGTTGTCAATTCAAACAGAGAGCTTGTAGGACAAGTTTCCAGAGTAGGGGATAATTGGGCAGAGGTTATAACAATACTTGACCCTCAATCCTCTGTTGGGGTTATGGTTGAAAGGTCAAAGGAAATCGGAATATTAGAGGGCAGCTCGGATTTATTATGGGAAGGTAAGTGCCGTTTAGGTTATATTTCCCGTGATACAGATATAAAGCATGGGGATTTTATCGAAACATCAGGACTTGGAGGGATATTCCCAAAAGGCTTGGTAATTGGCATGGTTACCGAGGTGTATGACGAAAATGCAACTATGTCAAAGGCTGCAACAATTGAGCCTATAAGCAATATTGGCAAGCTGAATGAAGTTTTTGTAATTACCGATTATACAGAAACTGATTTGTCAGAATCCCAGCTTCTCCAGGATGAAGATGAGGAAGATGAGGATGAGAACGAAGAGGATGAAGATTTCCAGGATGACGAGGAAGAATAAGCCAAAAGCAGGGTGACAGAAGATATCCGAACCACGCCTTAAACTGCGTAATTTCGGTGTATTTCGTCTTGTCATCTTTGCAAGGCGTCAGCCTTGCTTCATCTTCCGCACCAAAATCCCCTCGAAATTTCATCAGTTTAAGGTCGAAGAATTTTCAAAGAGGGAATTTTATGCTTATGCAAGGCA